>JBHHYR010000332.1:0-3392 GCA_046757585.1 Binatia bacterium
ACGCAAAATCGCTTACCCTCGCTACGGTGCCTGTTTTTCAACGGACTGCTAGGAGACGCAAGCAGGAAGGCGGTGGCTGTGTGCCTTACTGCGCCACGAACAAGAAGGTCACGACGATGTCACTCAGCGTCGGTTGGTTGAGCGCATCGAACGCACCGGCCAAAACAACGCCCGACGCCGATGGGCTCTGCCCGCTCAGTTGGCTGCAACTGAACGGCGTACCCATGACAGAGAATGGTCCGATATTCCCGTCGCTCTGGATACTGTCCGCGGTGTTGGTGATCGTTGCAGTAGCCGTCCCGGTCACCAGGGTTAGTGTCTGCGGGATGCCGCGGATTTCCTGCGGATCCGCATCGGTGCAGAATGTGGGGAAGTCCGTACACCTCCCCATCACAGGTCCGATCGCAATGGTATTGAGGATGATTCCGGACCCCGGACCGCCGGTCCCGCTCAAGGTGAGAATCGGGAGACCTGACCCCGGCCGTGGCGTTGGGGCGGGAGGTGGCGGAACCGCCATACTGCTTTCCTGCGTAAAGTCGGCATCCGTTCCGGTGAGACTCTGGCATCCGATGAACCCGGCGGAGGCGTTGCCGGGACCATTGACGAAGGTGCAAGGGTTCTTGCCGGCGCACTCGCTGTCGCCGGCAGTGAAGCCGGGTATGCACGAGGTTGAGAACGTCTTGCCATCGGGCTCGAACACTGTGCCACCACAAGTCTTGCCGGCCAGGCCGCGCACACAAGCACACGCCAGGATGCTGGCGGAAATCTTGTCGAGCTTGACCGAAGCAGCTTTGATAATCACCGGGATCCTGCCATCGCGTTCCCGGCCAATGGTCAAAACCTCCGAGCCGGTGACCGGCAGTGGAATCTGGAGGATCCCGTCGTGGACGAACCCGCCGCTGGTCCCTGTGCTAATCTGCGAGAGGCACTCCCCGGGTGCACATTGAGGGGTGTTGACGCAGTCCATGCCGTCACTCGGCCCTCCGACGCATTTTTTCACCACCACGCCCGGCACAAAATCAAAGGGAACATCGGTTTCGGTCGTGCAATTCGCAGCGCAGCCGTCGCCCCCGAACGTCTTGCAATGCACGCACCTGCCGTCCGGACAGTCTGCGTCACTCGCGCAGCTCACACCGATGCGCGCCCCTATGTCGCAGACCCCGTTTCCCATGCAGTCCGACTCGGCTGTGCACGACGTGCCGGCGTTGGGGCCGCCGATACAGGTCCCGCCGTCGTCGCAGTCCTCACCTGCCTCCACAATGGCATCTCCACACACCGCGGCCGCCGGCATCGGCGTGTCCGTCGCGGTTGGCGACGGCACCGCCGTAGGCGTGCGGGTCGGCGTGTTGGTTGCTGGGGGCACCGTGTTCGTCGGTGTCTCCCCTGTCGCCGGACACCCCGTGGCAAAGGTCAGAATGTCGAAAATGATGTTCGTCAGCTCGCCGGCAGTAATGGTCCCGTTCCCGTTCTTGTCGGCATTCACACAGCCGCCAGACACGGATGCACAGCCGTCGGCTACGCCCCCGCATTGCAGAATGACGGCAATGACCTTGGTCAACTCCCCCGCCGTCACCGCCCCGTTGCCGTTACAGTCCCCCACACACGGCTGCGCGCTGGCGCGCCCGCACAGGAAGAGCCCAATGCCCAGCACAAGCCCCAGCCTGCCTAGACCGATATTCCTCAACATGGTTCCCCCTTTACAAGGCCCGCACACTCAGTCCCCGCCCACGATCGTCCCTTGCGTCATAACCGGGCGATCTTTGAACGTCGTGTCAGCCACTTCTCCGCGCACGCACACCGCCGTCGATCCTGTCCTGTCAATCTCACTGGACCGATCCCCTGGCCAACCCCGTTCACCCTGGTGCCCTTACGGGGGAGGCTGGTGTGGTCAGATCCACGGCAATGGCCAAGTGCAGCCGTTCAGAATTACGGTGACGTATGCCGTGAGGTTCTCCCTCCTTTCGAAGGAGGGGGTCGGGGGAGGTAGAAGCGCGCCGGTCACGACCTCCCCCTTGCCCCCTCCTTGGTAAGGGGGGGGAAAATCCCTACGGTGCCGGGCCGGTGAACGGCAGTACTGAGATGCATTCCAGGCTCTCAGTGGCGGGAATTGCTGACAGGTCGCCCTCCAACACGATGATCTCCCGACTCGTTGTTGCCGCCGCCACCAGCTTCGCGCCGGCGCCGGTGAGCTTCTCTTGCGGCCTTCTGGAAGACGAACTCTCCGCCCCCTGCATGGCGCTGCGGCGGCTCACGACCCCGTTCGCTGGTGGACGGACGCCAGCAGCACGTTGCGCCGAGCGTCACCTTTCGTTTCGTGGTTCGGACTTGCCATTCAGTTCGCCGTCCCCCGCACCCGGCACTCGCGGTTCCCGGGCGGTCATATACCGTATACTATATACCACGCTTCTTAGTGCCCGTCCCGATCTTTGTCAAGAAAATTCCACCCATCAGCGACCGTCTTCGACGAAGGGGATCCAGGGGCTTCGCGACGCACCCTCAAACCTGCCTGACCCTCGTTTGCGCAATGAGGGGACCGTGGTGGTCTCGCCGGTGTTTTCCGACCGAAGTCCCCGGTTGATTTTCCGTTTAGGGTCTTCGGGAAATCGAGTGGCCTAATTGTGACCAGCTCGGGCGCCCAAGGTGGGGTGGGAGCGGTGGAGGCCTACCGAACCCGGCACCGCTGTGCAGCGGGGTGTCGCGGTCGAGCGGACTTCCCTGATGGATGCTCGTCACGCCCGCGAACGCGGGCATCCAGGCGGGAGGGCGGCGGTCGCCGAACCAGGCCGAATGTTCCGCTCCACGCGAAACGCTCAAAGGCCTAGGCTGCAAGGGTTTACTGTGCCACCGCGGTCATCGTCTGCCCACTCAACTTCCGGAAGACCCCCGATTCATTTTCGGATCACGGCTCAGGGCGAGGGGATGAGATGTCCGCGCAGCACCGCAGGGCATGATCAGTGGACCCCCTCACCCCGACCCTCTCCCGGAGGGCGAGGGGGAAGAGAAAGGCAATTCGAAATCTGGACTGCGAACTCCGAGATCGGCACTTGACCCCTCTTCTCTTCTCCCCTTGCCAAGGCGAGACGCAGCGGGGTGCCTCTCGCCCCCCGGGAAACTGGAGAGTGCGAAGTGCTCGGCACAGGCGAAGGGCCAATTCGAACGACGAAGGCGACAGTGGAGGGAGGCGACAAGGATGGGAAAGCAAGTCTATGCAGTACGGCCCATTGCTGGGCCCATCACGAGAGGAAACAGTACGAACGAACGTGTTAGCGCCGCACCACTACCGTTGTCGAGCAGCCAGAGTTCGCAAGAACCGCCGCGATTTCAAGCACGCTGTTTCCATCACGTCACGGTGACCGTCCCATCCGTCCCTACCCCGTCGAAGTCGTTGAACT
>JBHHYR010000333.1:0-3376 GCA_046757585.1 Binatia bacterium
TACTCGTCTTCGACTTGACGTAAACTGGAGAGCTTTTCGTTCCACTGCCGTTCGAGACTGTCGACGACGAGCCGGTTTTCCGGTCGAGCTAGCATGTATTGGCGCTGCGCCAACTCGGCTTCCTCACGGGCGCGATCGACCTGAGCACGCCTCAAGCGATCCACTTCGGCCTGCCGTCTTCGCAGTTCCTCGAAGACTTCCAGCGCAACATCCAGTGACGCGGGATTGACCGCCTTGAGAACGACGGCGGCCACTGCCTCGTCGATTCGATCGCCAGGAAGCCTTTGGCAGAGTGGCTGTGCCGTCTGAATGCCGCGCCGCTGGCAGACATAATCTGGAATCGGGCGACCGTGTGTGGTGTGATACCGAACCGTCATCCGCAGGCCGCACACACCGCAGAGGACGAGACCCTGCAGCAGGGCAGCGCCGTCGCGAGCCGGGCTCTTCCGGCGATCCGCCCCATAACCATGGGCGTTCTCGATTAGCTTGGCCTGATTGGACTCGAACTCTTCCCACGTGATGTAGCCCTCATGAACGTTGGGCAAGAAGACGGTCCACTCCTCCTGTTTGAGACGCCTGTAGCGCACTTGATTGCCGATGACGGTCTTGCGCTGCCGGGTCCGGCCGTAGACGAAGGCGCCGGTGTAACGTGGATTGTGCAAGATGCCGAGAACGCGGCTGTGATCCAGCGGCCCCCAGACGATCTCACCAGCCCGTGGGCCCGTGGTGATGCGCCGCGGCCAACGAATGCCTTCCGTCGAGAAGTGGCGCACGACCCGCATTGCGGATCCCGTGCGTCGAAAGGTCTCGAACAAAGCACGTACGGCGCCCTGGATCTGTTGGTCCGGATCCAGGATCATCTGCCCTTGGGGGTCATAAGCGAAACCGAGCGGCGGCCGCATCCAGAGTTCCCCTCGCCGCGCTTTGTTCAGTTGTCCCCCGATCAGCCGGGCTCGCAGGACGTGCAGCTCGGCTTCGCTCATCGTGCCTTTCAGCCCGAGCAACAGGCGGTCGTTGAAGTGACTGGGATCGTAAATACCGTCTTCGTCGAGGATCAGCGTCTCGGCCAGGGCACAGATCTCCAGTAACCGATGCCAGTCGGTGGAGCTGCGGGCGAGACGCGACACCTCCAGGCCCATGACCACGCCCACCCTTCCCAATCCCACTTCGGCCACCAGGCGTTGAAAGCCATTGCGTCCGGCCGCGCTCGCACCAGACTGTCCCAGATCCTCATCGATGACCACGATCTGATCGCTTGTCCATCCCAATGCCTGAGCTCGCCGCTTCAGATCGTATTGGCGCGCCGTGCTTTCCCGATTCTCGTGGACCTGACGGAGCGACGACTGACGGACGTACAAGTAGGCGTGTCGCGCCCGGTGTTCTGCGGTTACTTTGCTGGATGCGTTCACACCCTCTCCCGATCCAGACAAGACAGCACCATGCCGGCCAACAACAGGGTCCAATCCGCGTTCACCGATGCCGGCTGTTCTGCCGTCTCGTGCTGCAACCCTATCGCCGGGACAGGTCGGGGTTCCAACACTGTCAGGGCTCTCAGCCATGCCATCATCCCTCGCGATAAGAACAGCCCCAGGCCGTGACCCCGCGGACCGGAAGCGCTCGCTTCCCGGCGCAGGTTCTCGTACGCCTGCTCCCAATCGATCGTGCTCAAACGTTCAAACCTCAACGCCTCCGGCGTGCTGTCACCGTTTTTTTTTCCGGCGCCGGGCAAATGCGCGGTCGATGGATCGCGGATGCATGGACACTCCAAACCGCTCCTGGACGACCCGAGCCACATCCTTTTTACCCGCCTCGGGTGATGCCTCCCGCCATTGCTCGACAAAGTCCAGGATCTCATCAGTGCACTTGTGTGCGCGCTTCGGACCGCGCCGCCTGGGAAGCAAGCCGGCCACGCCCCGTTCTTCAAAGGCTGCCTCGGTCGTGTAGAAGGCCTGCCGGCTCACTCCGAACGCTGCCGCCACAGTGGTGACCGCCTCCTTATCCACACGGTGACGCCGCAGCATCTCATAGCGCACCTGGACACGGTCCCGGGCATCGAAAAACTCGTCTCGCCGAAAGGCCTCGTCCCCCACACCCTCTGGATTCGGATGGAGCGCGCCTTCCTCACGCAACGCCTCAGTCTTCGGATCACGATTTCGGTCTGGTTTAGATCGCCTCATTGTTGTCAATATTATTATGTACACAATGAAGCATTTGTCAAGTAAGCGATGCCCACTGAAAGGCCGTTCTGACTTGTACCTATAGGCATAAATTCCACGGAAGACACGCTGATTCGTTCCGGAAACCTCGACCGCCGTGGACGTAATGATGTTGACATACTGGACGAAATTTGCATGACACTTCCGCCAACTCATCGGAGCTCCTTTCTCGACGCAATCAGCCGGGTCAAGGCTTGTAGATCCTCCAGGCGGAACTGCGACCGGCCACCCGCCACACTGATATACGGATCGTCTGCACGCAAGTCGGTCCAACTGATCGGTACCGATAACGGCGTGCCGTCGGGAAGTTGAATCGTCGCCCGGTCCTCTCCCCAGAGCTGCTTCGACACTATGAACGGAAACGACTGATCTCGGAATGGATGGAACGGATGCGTGATCCGAACCTGCGGTGATTCGGCTGAATCATGTGTAGTTGATGGCTCTGGACAAGGGCGGAGTGGAAGGCGAAGTGGGCTACTTTCGCCGCCATCATTGGGTGCCGGTGCCGCAAGCCGACAGTCTGGAGCAACTCAACCAGCAGTTGCTGGCCGCCTGCCGAGCCGATAAAGCTCGCCACATCGCGGGCCATTGCCGCACGGTGGGAGAAGAGTGGTTGACCGAACGCGAACACTTGCTGCCGCTAGCGGAGGAAGGCTTCGAGACCGCGGCGATGAGTTTCCCGCGGGTGGACTCGATGGGTTGCGCGAAGGTGCGGACGAACTTCTACTCAGTGCCGCTGGCGCCGGGCACGCAAGTGGAAGCGAGGGTCTACGCCGAATGGGTGGAACTCTGGCACGAAGGCCGGCGGGTGGCACGGCACGAACGCTCCTACAGCCGGCAGCAGAAGATTCTCGATCTGGAGCATTACCTGGAAGTGCTGGCGGGCAAGCCGGGTGCGCTGGCGGGCTCGACCGCGCTGCAGCAATGGCGGCGTCAGGGGCGCTGGCCGGCCAGCTACGACCGCTTCTGGGCCGAGTTACAACAGCGCCGGGGCCGCCAGGACGGGACGCGGGAAATGATCGAGGTGCTGCGGCTGGGCCCGGACCACGGCTGGCCGCGGCTGCGAGCGGCCATCGAGCAGGCCATGTCGCTGGGTTGCTGGGATGGCACGCCGGTGCGCTATTTGCTACTGGAAGAGCGCCTCGAGAGAGCGGAACCGG
>JBHHYR010000334.1:0-3357 GCA_046757585.1 Binatia bacterium
GTCGCTGTGCCCGGTGAGCTGGTCGCGCTCGATGCCTTGCTGCACGCCACTGTGTGCGATCAGGCGCCGCGCCACGGCGGCGGACTCGTGCTCGGCGATCAGCCAGCCCACCACAGAGCGGCTGAAGATGTCCAGCAGCACGTAGAGGGAGAAGGACGTCCACTTCGCTGGGCCGCGCAGCGTGGTGATGTCCCAGGACCACACCTGGTTCGGGGCGGTGGCCAGCAGCTCCGGTTGCACCGCCACTGGGCGCACCAGCTGGCGGCGGCGCTCGCGGAGCTCGTCCTGGCGCGCGAGCACGCGATACATCGTCCGGGCCGAGCAGTGAGACCCCTGTTCGTCGAGCAACGTGGCGTCCACCTCGGGGGGCGACTGATCCATGAAGCGCTCACTGTGCAGGGCCTCGAGCACGGCCTGCTCTTCGGGCGCACGCAGCGCCAGGGGCGGCCGCGGGCGCGCGCGGCAGGCGCAGGGTCTCGCGTTCCAGCTGCGCCACACGGGCCCGCCGCGGGTTCGCCTGGGGTGTACGCCCGCGCTGGCGCGGCGCGTGCTCAGGTACGAGGCGTACACCCCCTCGCGCCGTACCAGCGCTCCGATCGCACCGCAGGCGGTGCAGCGTTCCGCTTCGCGCAAGATGCGCAGCTTGTGCGCCGCCGCCCGGCCTTGCTGGGCACCTCCGGGTTCGGCCGCGCCGCTGCTGCAGCCCCATTGCCTGATACCGTGACTCTATCCATCCCCTATCTTCTTCCTCCGCCCTCTACACTATTTCAGCCGAGGGGAAATGTCTCACGATCATTGGCACAGAGGGCCGCCCCAAGCAGGACGACATGGGGGCTGTGACAGGCGTTCTTCGATGACTCCAGCGCAGGAAGGCGGAGCTTCGGTTCGTTCATCCCTCACGTTCCTACAGAAGGCGTTCTAACGCGCCGGCATCACGCACGCGTCTTCGCGTCGCGTGCATGCCGCTTGTTCGGCTTCGCAGCTGGAGGACGGCTACGACGTTTCGCTACCAGTCGCCAGATCTCGTCGTGCGGAATCGGCTCACCGCTGCCACGCGACATCTCGAGGATATTTCGAAAAACGGGGTTGTGTGCGAGCAGGAAGCGCTCGCGCTCCTCGGGATCCTGCGGCACTGGCACGACCGCGACAACCGGCTCACCGTGCCGCGTCACGATGACCGGCTCACCACTGCGGGCGGTCTCGATCATCTCGCTGAAGCGCGCCTTGGCCTGCGCCACGCTAGTTCTCATACTTCACCTCTTGGCCGCCGATCATAAGTCGGTTTCGGTTCTTGGTTCCGATCGCCTCAACGAGCACGCGGCGAGGCACGTCCGGGTCGGAACCGTAGAATACCCGCAAGCGGTTCTGCGCGGCAAAGCGAATCTCCCAGACGTTCTCTCCGAACGGAGACTGCCGAAGCAGGGGCTTCCGATTCGTCGTTTCGTTGAACGGCTCATGCGACAGCTGTTCCTCGATCGTTTTCCGGATCACGCGAAGATATTTGGCTTGGATCGCGTCCAGATGGCGCACCGTCTCCGGCATGTAGGCAATCTCGAACGCCGGTTTCGCCCTCGCCATCCGGCAGCATTATGACCAGAAACGTGGTCAGACTCAAGGTCCGGGTAGTCTCTGGATGACCTGCCGCGGTCCTCCGCCGGCCGAACGTCAGAGGTGTTTTCCGTCATCCGACCCCACGGACGACACGCGAGTGAGCCGGTCACCTCGCGGCCGGACGGCCGAGAGGCCCCGTTGAACGGCACCGCGGCAGACGCGGCTTTTTGTGCAGCGCGTCGACTTCGGTCCACACATATCTCCTTTGCTTTGCCAAGGTGCGTCTTGCTATAGGTCCCTAGGTCGTGCTCAAGGACGCTACAGCCATCGTCGGCATCGGCCAGACGGCGTTCGCTAGGCGGCTCGAACCCTCCGAGCTCGAATTGGCGTGCATGGCCGTCAAAGCCGCCCTCGACGACGCCGGCATCGGGCCCGCGGAGGTGGACGCGCTGGGCTCCTACACGATGGAAGGCACGCCGGAGTTTGAGCTAGCTCGCAACTTGGGCCTGGGCGACCTCACCTTCTTCAGCAAGGTCGACTACGGCGGCGGGGCCGGCTGTGGAGCAGTCGGCCAGGTGGCCACAGCGGTCGCAAGTGGCATCGCCAACGTGGGCGTTGTCTGGAGATCCCGCAAGCGTGGTGATCCGAAGAAGCGTGTGTGGGCCCACGTCACCGAGCGGATAGACGACCATTGGAAATGGTCGCGTCCAGCAGGACTGGTACGCCCTGTCGATGAAGTCGCCATGCTCATGCGCCGTTACATGCACGAGTACGGGGCGACGCGGGAGCACCTGGCCAACGTCGCGTTGGCATGCCGCCGCCATGCCAACAGGAACCCTGGGGCGTTCATGTACGAGCGCCAGCTCTCCCGCGGGCAGTACATGCAGGCACGCTGGGTCTCCGAACCCCTGTGCCTTTTCGACAACTGCCTCGAAAGCGACGGTGCCGTGGCGGTGGTGATCACGCGCAGCAACCGCGCCCGCGATTGCCCGCATCCGCCCGCGTACCTGCATGCCTGGTCACAAGGCCTATCGCGCCAGCACCAGAGCATGACTGACTACCACTCGGCGAACCCGCTGCAGGGAACATCCTGGGCGGCGGCGAAGAATCTGTGGCGCCAGGCCGACTTCGGCCCCAAGGACGTCAAGGTGGCGCAGTTCTACGACGCCTTCAGCCCCTTGATCCTGTTCTCCCTCGAAGCCTATGGCTTCTGCAGGCCGGGTGAAGGCGCGGCGTTTACCAACAGCGGTGCGATCGAGCTGGGCGGGCGCCTGCCGATCAACACCTCCGGCGGCAGTTTGTCGGAGGCGTACATTCACGGCATGAACCTCGTCGTCGAGGGGGTGCGTCAGATCCGCGGAACCTCGACGGCACAGGTGCCCAGCGCCGACGTCTGCCTCGTGACCAGTGCCGCCCTCGTTCCCACCGGGGCGATCTTACTGCGGCGGTGACCACCATGATCGAGGATTATCCGTTGCCCTCCACCGACGATCCGGTGGATGCCCCCTTCTGGGAGGCCACCCGGCGTGGCGAGCTCGCGGTGCAGCGTTGTACGATCTGCGGGATGCGCCGCTTCCCACCGCGGCCCATGTGTCCAGCCTGCGAGTCGTTCGACCACACCTGGCAGGCCATGTCCGGCAAGGGACGGGTCTGGTCGTTCGCCGTACCGCATCCGCCGTTGCTGCCGGCGTTCGAAGCACTCGCCCCCTACAACGTGATCCTCGTCGAACTCGAAGAGGACCCTTCGATCCGTATCGTCGGCAACCTGGTTGCGTCCGCCACCGGTGAAATCAACGAGATTGCTCC
>JBHHYR010000335.1:0-3309 GCA_046757585.1 Binatia bacterium
ACGCCCTGCGCGCCCACGCTGGCCTGCCCCTCGCGGCGCATCGTGCGCAGCTGGGAATCCTGTGCAGCCGCTTGTCTGCGGTGGCAGCAGACAATCCCTACGCCTGGTTTCAGCACGCGCGCAGCGCCGACGAAATCACTACGGTCACCGCGGAAAACCGACTCATCGGCTTTCCCTACCCGAAATACATGAACGCCATCATGGAGGTGGATCAGGCGGCCGCGGTGCTCATGACATCGGTCGCGGGCGCCCGCGAGCTCGGGATTCACCCGTCGCGCTGGGTCTACATCCCGGGCACGGCCGATGCCCATGACCTGTGGTTCGTCTCCGAGCGCGTCAACTACTACAGCTCGCCGGCCATCCGCGTTGCCGGGCGCAAGGCATTGGAAATAACCGGCTGCGGCATCGAGGCGATTGACTTCTTCGATCTCTACAGTTGCTTTCCTGCTGCGGTGCGGATCGGACGCGACATGCTCGGGATCGCAGCAGACGATCCGCGCCCCCTCACTGTTACCGGAGGCCTCCCCTACCACGGCGGACCGGGGAATAACTATACGATGCACGCCATCGCCACGATGATGGGGAAGCTGCGGGCGGCACCGGGGACAAAGGGCCTGGTAAGCGGGCTTGGCTGGTACCTGACGAAGCACTCGATCGGGATCTACAGCACAACCCCGCCGGACGGCCCCTGGGTGCGTGAAGACCCCGCGCAGTATCAGGCGGCGCTCGCTGGTGAAGTGCACCCCACGCTCGTCACCGAGGCACGGGGCCGCGCCGAGATTGAAACTTACACGGTGCTGCATGACCGGGACGGAACACCCATCACGGGCATCATCATCGGCCGGCTCGCCGACGGGCAGCGGTTTCTGGCGAATTCTCCGGCTGACCGCCAAGTGCTGGAAGCGCTCATGGCCCGCGAGGCAATTGGGCAGCCGGGTACGGTGTCACCGGCCGATGGAACGAACTGTTTCACACCGGACTGATGCGGTAGACTCGCGCCGCCATGGGCATATGATGGCAGCGCAGCTCTGCTGAACTGACTGCGGGCCGCACCGCAACGCTTCACACTCGACGACGGAGGAATGAACCGTGCCAGACACCAGCCTTGACTCCCTGCACTGTCGCCGCGCGCTCACGGTGGGCGGGCAGCGCTATGAGTACTACAGCCTCGAAGCGCTGGCTGCTGCCGGTCTCGGCGCGGTCTCGCAACTGCCCTTCTCGCTGAAAGTCCTCCTGGAGAACCTGCTGCGTCACGAGGACGGCCGCACGGTTACTGCCGATGACATCAAGGCGATCGCCACGTGGCCCGCCAGCAAGTGCTCCGAACGCCAAATCGCCTTCCATCCGGCGCGCGTCCTGATGCAAGACTTCACTGGTGTGCCAGCGGTGGTCGACCTGGCTGCCATGCGCGAGGCAATGGCCGCCCTCGGGGACGACGCACGCAAGATCAACCCGGTCACCCCGGTCGATCTTGTGATCGACCATTCTGTCATGGTCGACGTGTCCGGCAGCGCCGACGCCTTTCGCAAGAACGTTGCGTTGGAGTTCGCCCGCAACCACGAGCGCTACGCCTTCCTGCGTTGGGGGCAGCAGGCTTTCGACAACTTCCGCGTCGTGCCGCCAGGCACCGGTATCTGTCACCAGGTCAATCTCGAGTACTTGGGCCAGGTGGTGTGGAGCTCGCAGGCCGGCGACCTCCCGGTCGCGTACCCGGACACTGTGCTGGGAACGGACAGCCACACCACCATGATCAACGGGCTCGGCATCCTCGGCTGGGGCGTCGGCGGCATCGAGGCCGAAGCGGCGATGCTGGGCCAGCCGCTGTCGATGCTGATTCCCGCGGTCGTCGGCTTCAAGTTGACTGGGCGGCTGAAAGAAGGTGTCACCGCGACGGATCTGGTGCTCACCGTCACGCGGATGCTGCGGCAGAAGGGGGTCGTCGGAAAATTCGTCGAATTCTTCGGGCCTGGCGTCGAACACCTCAGTTTGCCTGATCGCGCCACGGTGGCCAACATGTCGCCCGAGTACGGCGCCACCTGCGGCTTCTTCCCCATCGACAAAGAGACCATCCGCTACCTCGAGTTCACGGGCCGCCCCCGCGAGCGTGTCGCCTTGGTCGAGGCGTACGCGAGGGCACAGGGCCTATGGCGCGACACCACTGCTGCGGACCCCGTGTTCACTGACACCCTTGCGCTGGACGTGTCCACCGTCGAGCCATCGGTCGCCGGTCCCAAGCGACCGCAGGACAAGGTGTACCTGTCAGAGGCTGCGTCGGCGTTCGAGAAATCGTTGGCCGAGATACTGGGCCCCAGCGCGCGAAACACTATAACCGGCACCGCACGGACCGTGCCCGTGCAGGGCGCCCACTTCGACCTGCAGGACGGCGCCATTGTGATCGCCGCCATTACCAGCTGCACGAATACCTCGAATCCGTCGGTGATGGTGGCAGCAGGCCTGCTGGCGCGCAACGCCGTGCGGAAGGGCCTGCGGGTGCCGCCTTGGGTCAAGACGTCCCTGGCGCCGGGATCGCAAGTCGTCAGCGATTACCTGGAAGCCGCCGGCTTACAGAAGGACCTCGACGCGCTGGGCTTCAACCTGACCGGATACGGCTGCACAACCTGTATTGGCAACTCCGGTCCGCTCGCGGCGCCGATCGCGCAGGCGATTGAAACAGGGGGGCTCGTCGCCTGCGCCGTGTTGTCTGGCAACCGCAATTTCGAAGGCCGCATCAGCCCGCACGTCCGTGCCAACTACCTCGCTTCGCCCCCCCTGGTCGTGGCGTACGCCCTCGCCGGATCGATGCGCGTCGACTTGTTGCACGATCCGATCGGACGTGGCCATGACGGTGCGCCCGTCTATCTGAAAGACCTCTGGCCCTCGAATCAAGAGATTCGAGAGGTGATCGAGCAGGCGCTCAGGCCGGAGATGTTTCGCGACCGCTACGCCAACGTCTTCCAGGGTGAGGAGCGCTGGCAGGCAATCGATACTCCGACCAGCCTAACGTACCAGTGGCGCGAGGACAGTACCTACGTGAAGCATCCCCCGTTCTTCCAGGGAATGCCGGAAGCGCCGGAGCCACTGGAAGACATCAGCGGCGCCAGACCGCTCGCCATCGTTGGTGACAGCGTCACCACCGATCACATTTCGCCTGCCGGCAGCATCCAGAAGGACAGCCCTGCCGGTAGGTATCTGATCGCGCACGGGCTCCAGCCTGCGGACTTCAACTCCTACGGCTCGCGCCGCGGCAACCACGAAGTGATGATGCGCGGCACCTTCGCCAACATCCGCCTCCGCAATGAGATTGCCCCA
>JBHHYR010000336.1:0-3305 GCA_046757585.1 Binatia bacterium
GGTAGCCCGCTTCGGCCAGAGCGTCGGCTGCCTTGAGCATGCGCGGACAGGTGGACAGGTGGCCGGCGGTGACGACACAAATCCGCGCCCTCATCCCCGCCAGCTCTCGCACAAGCGATGCGCCAGCTCGGCCGCTGAAATACCGGCGAGCATGAAGAAGCGGGAGCGCTCGAGATCGGGTTCTTCGGGCCTGGCGAACCCGTGCCGCGCGGTGAACCCGAATTCAAAGCCACTCTCCCCTACGAGCTCGACGGTGTCCGCAGTATAATCCTGGCCTGGCTGGCCATTCGGGTAAGCGAAAGCGGTCACCGGTCGGCCGGTCCACCTCTCAAGACGGACTTTGTTCTCCCTGATTTGCTCACGCTGGTCCTCCTTCGGCGCACGGGCCAGAATCGGGTGAGCGCATGTGTGTGCACCAACCTCCATCGAACGATCATCCGCGAGTTCCTTCACTTCCGCAATCGTCAGCGGCGCGTGTGGGCTCTCAAGTCCTGCTTCTCGGCGACAGCGCGTTCGCAGCGCTTGCCACTCGTCGAAACGGACAGCCTTGGCCTGCGCTACTTGCCCCTCACCCTGCACCTGGGCCACGGCATCGTGCCAGAATAACTGCTGTCGCTCCACTGGCTCGCTACAAACGAACACCACCGCAGGTATGCTGTAGCGTCGCAGGATCGGGCGCGCGACGGTGAATACTGTGCGGTACCCGTCATCGAAAGTCATCAGCACGGGGCGCGGCGGCAATGGTGGGCCACCCCGCCGGGCCGCACGCCAATCATCCAGGCTAATCGGATGACAGGTCTCCCGCAGCAGGTGACACTGGGCTTCCAGTTCACTCGCCAACACGTGCAGACCTTCAAACACCATTGTTCCGGGCGGCCGGCTGTCATCGCGCACGCCGTGGTAGCAAAGCACCGCCACGCCGGGGAACCGCTCCCGGCGCAACCGTCTGGCGTAGTAGCCTGCCGAATAGAGCGCTTGCTTGACGGCGCCAGCCAGCTTCAGCATTTCGCGCGCGTCGTTTCGGGCTTACGGCACCAGAGCGTCACAACGACCGGGTAGCGCGGATCGTTGACGTCCAGCTCCTCCGGTGTCAGCTCCTCGATCGCGAGCCCAAGCATCGCTGCCACCACTGCCAGGCAGTTCCCGTAGCTCTGCACCTTCACTTCACACCCGGACCATGCCTGCTGCACGATCTCCGCCCAGCCAGCAGCACTGTTACGCCAGTAATCCGGACCATCCGGGATCAACGGCACGAAAGCTGCGCAGGTCGCTAGGATGACTCCGCCCGGCTTGAGGACGCGCAAAGCGTGCCGCATCGAGAGCTCCAGACTTCGCAAGTGCTGGGGCGTGCTCGGCAACAGGAAGCAGTCGTAGCGTTCGTTAGGCAGAACCCCGTCCGAGCTTGCAAGGTCACAGACGATCGTCGGCGCAACGGATGAGTTGATATCAACGCTGTGCGCCACGTGCACGTCATGACCGTCGCGTCGCGTATAGGTTGACACTTGGATTTCCAGAACATCGCCGCGGATATGAGCCCGGTTCTGTTCGAAGAACTTCTCTACGTAGTACCGATCAATGGGCGTCCCTCTGTCGAAGCCAAAGTCAAGTGAGAAGGGTTGCGTGCGGCGTAAATTCCCCCAGTGGGGCAAGTGCCTGCTACGCACGAGGCAACGCAGCTGTGTGGCCCGACGAGGGCCGAGCAGTGACTGCACCTTTTCCCGGAGCCGTTGGGTCATGCACCGTACAGCGTCAGGTACTCCGCGGTTACCTCGTCCATGGTTCGCGCCGGGGGCAACGAACGCCGCCAGGAGTCAATGGTGCCAGCAGGGTTCGCCGCCATTTCGTGGAACACCCCAGCCAGCGCGCGCCAATCACCGGGCGCCACGAGTCGCCCGTTCACGCGGTCGGTCACCAGTTCTGCCAGTCCCCCGATCCGGGTCCCCACAACCGGCGTTCCCACCGCGTGGGCCTCGATCGCCACCGTGGGGCCGCCCTCCAGCGAGCGACTCGGGCAGCACAGCACATCATGCCGGGCCAGCAGGTCTGAGACCTCAGCCGGCCGTACGGGCGGCGCAAACGCGACACGCGGGTCATCGTCAAGTGCACGCCTCAATTCGCCTACCCGGCGCTCGTCATTCACGCTGTTGCAGGGGCCACGCAGCTCGATGCGGATGGGCAGGTCGCGTGGCGAACCTGCAACCGCACGGATGAGGTCACCTACGCCTTTTACCGGGTCGAAGCGGCCCAGATAGCCGATGGTGACGGGTGTCTGCGTCGGCTGAACATGGGGCGCTGGCTTCCTGGTGATGTTCTCTTGGCTGACTCCTAGCCGGTTGAGAAACAGACGTTGCGTTGGGGCACCGTTGGCAACGACCGCGTCCTGTGCCCATTGCGTCAGCAGCACGAACTTGTCAACTGCGGAGAGCATCTCCCGTTGCATCGCTTGATTGCGAATGATCAAGGTACGCATGCCGAGCGCCGTGGCGACCCTTCCCGTTACCCTCCCGGCAACCCGGCCAAGGGGATGCGGGATTCCTGCTACAACTCGTGCGAGGGGCCTTGGCAGTCCGCGGTGCTGCAGCTCGCAGGAGGTGCACTTGGTGAGTTCGCAGACGCCGTCGCACAACTGTACGCCCCAACGCATCATTGTCCCTCGCTGGCAGATGTAGCCGAGGCTACCAGCGTGAGTAGTCACGATCACCCGGGCGCCGCTCGCCTTCGCGGCTTTCAACTCTGGCAGACCGAGCCCGGTCACGAAGGTATGCATATGAACGACGTCCGGCCGTTCTCGCTGCAGCCAGGCGTGGAAGCGTTCAGTGCCCCGCACCGGGGCTGTGCCTTGGCACTCCGCTCGAGTCGGCGAACGCGGAATTGGATACCGGTACACCGGTACGCCCTCGTGCTCGTACATCCGTTCGTCGCTATGGGTGGGGTCCGGCGCCGCCACAATGATCTCATGCCCGGCCCCACGCAGACGCCGGCTGAGCCCGGCCACATACACTTCCGTTCCTCCGAGACTTTCGGGGTAATACCAACCCAACGCCTGGATGATCCTCATTCCTTGACTGCAACGCAGGTGATCAGATCTCCCAGGTCGCGCTCAGTAAGCAGTCGGCGAAAACGGGCATCGCCCGCCCACCACTCTCGCAAGGTGGCGCGCGTCGGGTCGGCATCACTGTCCCACACACGATGCGTGCTGAGGTGTTGGATTCGCCATCCCAACTGGGGTAGCTCGTCCCGCAGCCGGCGTGCGCTCACCTGATCGATGCCGTGGTGCGTCGCATCGAAGTAGCCTTCCCATTGGT
>JBHHYR010000337.1:0-3282 GCA_046757585.1 Binatia bacterium
CGTCGTGACCGGCGACGACGCTGCCCGCTGGAGCCACCGCATGGCGACGATTCCCGAGCACTGGGGGGCCCACTGCCTGGCGACGGACAAGGTCCGCTTCGTAGGCGAGCCGGTAGCGGCCGTCGCCGCCAGCAGCCGGTACGTGGCCGAAGACGCGCTCGAGTTGATCAGGGCGGACTACGAGCCGCTGCCGGCCGCGGTGGACGCAACGAAAGCCGCCCAACCGGATAGTGCGCTGCTGTTCGAGGAGAACGGCAGCAACATTATGCTGCAGCGCGTGTTCACCTGGGGAGAGGTGGACGAGGCGTTTCGCGCCGCCGACCACGTGTGCACGGAGAAGTTCCGCTGGAACCGCCTTGGCGCCAATCCGCTGGAGACCTTCGGCGTGATCAGCCAGTGGGACACCGTTGACGGCAGCCTGACCTGCCGTGGCAGTTTCCAGTCTCAGTACCACATGGCCCTGACCACAGCGGCCATCCTGGGGTTACCCTCCAACATGGTCCGCCTGATCAGCCACCCGCACGGTGGCAGCTTCGGCGGCAAGGGTGGGGCCCGCGGCACAGCCATTACCGCACTGCTGTCCCGCAAGGCTGGCGGCCGTCCGGTGAAGTGGATCGAAGACCGCATGGAGTATCTGGCCGGAGGTGCTGGCCAGTCGTGGGACCGGCACTACGAAGCCGCCCTCGCACTGAAAAAAGATGGAACCGTGCTCGGCTTCAAGGTGAAGCTGCTCGATGATCTCGGGGCCACGGCGGAAGGCTTCGGTGCCGTGAGCGCCGCCAAGCCCTTGGCCGCGTTCACCGGCTGTTACGTCATACCGGCTGCCCAGTACGATCTGACTATTGTTGCCACGAACAAGTTACCGGCCAGCCCGTACCGGGGAATGGGTCCGCCGCCGCACAACGTGGTGCTCGAGCAGTTGATGGACATCGCGGCGCGTGGTTTGGACCTCGATCCATCGGAGATCCGGCGCAAGAACTTTATCCCGCCCGACCGGTTCCCGTACACCATCGCCAGTGGGAACGAGTACGACAGCGGCAACTACGAGGCCGCCCTCAATACCGTTCTGGAGATGGCGAACTACAGGAAGCTGCGTGAGGAGCAGGCCCAGGCGCGCGCGCAAGGACGACTGCTAGGCATCGGCCTCGTCAACACGATCGAGCCCGGAGTGTTCGACTGGAACGCCTACGCCATCGTGGGTCTCGCGCAGACCGGTGTGCCCGAAGGGGCCACGGTGGGCGTCGATATCCTCGGCAAGATCGTCGCCAAGATCGGTTTCTCCCTCGAAGGGCAAGGCCAGTACACCGTCATCACGCAAGTGCTCGCGGACTATTTCGGGGTGGAGCTCAGCGATGTACGCATCGTCTACGAAGACAGCCTTGCCGCCCCACCACATTTTGGTCCGGGCGGCAGTCGCCTTGGTGTGGCCATCACCGGTGCGGTCCTCGGTGCCGCCGAACGGGTGAAGGACAAGCTGGTGACAGTCGGGGCGCGACTGCTGCAGAGCGATCCGCGCAACGTGGAGCTCCGGGACGGCGCTGTGGCCGTGATAGGGGTGCCACAGGCCTGCCTGCCCATTGCGCAGGTGGCTGGCGCTATGCTGGGTCGCAGCGACCTCCTCCCACCCGGTATGGATCCAAACCCGGAAGCCACGTACGTGTGGACCGCGCCCGGCCGGACGCCAGCCGACGATCAGGGCCGCGCCAAGAGCTACCTCACGGCCGCGAACGCGTGCCACCTGGTCGTTGTCGAGGTGGACCCCGAGACCGGGCAGGTGCAGATCCTGAAGTACTACATCGCGGACGACTGCGGCACCCGGTTGAATCCCGCCAACGTGGAGGGCATGACGCAGGGCGGCGTCGCCCAAGGGGTGGGCGCCGTGTTGCTCGAGGAGTACGTGTACACCGAGGACGGCCAGCTGCTCACATCCACGTTCATGGATTATCTGCTGCCGACGATCAACGAGGTGCCGGCGACGGAGAAGCGGGTGCTCGTCACCCCGTCGCCGTTCACGCCGCTGGGTGCCAAGGGGGTGGGCGAAGGTGCGATGCACACGACACCTGCGGCGGTCATGTGTGCGATCAACGATGCCCTGTGGCCACTGGGGCTGCGGGTGACGGAGGTTCCCGCTTCACCGAACAGGCTGTGGAACGTGTTGCAGAAGGCGAAGCGCGATACATAGCTACGGGCGCGCCGCTGCCGGCATGCAGCCCGGAGCCATGGAGCGAACGGCGCCGGCTGCTGCGTGCTGACAGCTCTGCGCGCGAGAGAGACGACGAGGGGAGGCGCCATGGCAAAGGAAGACTACTTTGTGGCCCTGTCGGAATGCCATTTCATGAACCCGGAGTCCATGCACGAGATGGCGTACTATCCCGGCTTCGAGCGCTGGTGGAAAAGCATCGATGGGGTGATGCGCTCCTGGGGCGGCGGGCGTGACCTGGCGGGCGGCGCGGCCATGCCTGAGCCACGTGCCCACGATCTGATCAAGTACATGGACAAGTTCGGCGTTGACGTGTGCTTCGCCCTGCGCGAGTCGATGATGGACGTCAGCGGCTACGCCACCTGCATGTCCACCAACGCCTTCATCCTCAAGGAGATCGAGCCGTATCCGGATCGCATGTATCTGGAATGCAACGTCGGGCCGATCCTGCGCCGCGGGGTGAAGCACGCCATCTGGGAGCTGGAGTACTTGGTTACCCAGTGCAACGCGAAGCTCTGCAAGGTGTACGCGCCGGAAGACGGGCCGCTCAACGACAGGCGAATGTGGCCCTTCTACGAGAAGGCCTGCGCCCTCGGCATCCCGCTCACCATCCACACCGGCATGAGCTACGTGTGCCCACAGCCCAGCCGCTACACCCTGCCGAGCCTGCTTGACGACGTCTGCCTGGACTTCCCCGATCTGCAAATCATCGCTTACCACATGGGATGGCCGCACCACGAAGAGCTGATGGGCCTGGCGGGCAAGCACCGCAACCTGTACCTTAGCCTCTCGGGCATCGTTGGCTGGTTCGCGCACTCACCGTACCGTGGCTACCATATGATCGGCGAGGCTCTTCAGTGGGTCCCCGACGACCGGATCGTCATGGGTCTGGATCTGGCTTTCGACGACATGGGAGGCGCCGTCGACTACATCCGCAATCTGCAAATGCCGGAGGAGTTACAGACCAAGTGGGGCTATCCCGCAATCACCGATGACACTCGCGCCAAGATCCTCGGCCTCAACCTCGCCAAGCTCGCCAAGATCGAGCCAACCAAGCGGGTGAGGGCAGCGCCCGCGGCTGC
>JBHHYR010000338.1:0-3194 GCA_046757585.1 Binatia bacterium
CTTGGTGCATCGCGAATGGTTCATAATGCCTCCATGTGAGATTCGGATGGTCGTGATATCGGGCGATTCGCTTCCTTGTCGTGGCGTTGCAAGACTCGATAGATGGTGCGTTGGGAGGGAAATGGTTTCATCGCTTGGTCCTTTAAGGCCTGCCCGATGGCGGTCGCACTGACTCTTCCGGTTCTCCTTGGCTCTACTGTCCGAGCTAGGTGGACAATGGCCTCTTCGATCCGCTCGGGCAGTTGACGCGGATTGCTGCGGGGTCGCCGAGTCCGTTCCTGAGCCCAAGTCGGATCATCGGCTCGGTAGCGGTTGCGCCACTTGTAGAGCCAGCTTTTCGAGCAACCCATCTCCCGGCAGATATCCTCGATTTTGTCACCGGCCAAATACTGCGCCATGGTCTGATGGCGGCGCTCTTCAACACCGTGAGGGTTGGGGGAGGGTTTTGGCCTCTGTTTTGGAGTGGAATTGATGCGATTTGTTCTCGATGTCATGGCACACTTCATCCTTCTCCATATCTTTGAGGAGCGCGCCATGCGCCTCCTGGCTCGTCTCTTGGGTGCGTCGTGGCCGTCGCACGCGGGCCACGTAGTCCCGTAAGGCCTCAAGCTGCTCCTGGCTCAGAGTGATCTTGATCGGGCCGCCCTGATAAGCCTGTCTCGATACTATCATACCGCGCTCAATCCACGTGTGCACGGTGCGAATATGGACCCCGATCACCTCGGCAACGCCCGCCAACGTATAACTGCCGTCTGGCCACTGTCGCCGTGAGCCTTGTTGGCGCTGTTGTCGAGCCGAGGCAATTTGCCAACGATTGCGCAGATACCACACGGCTCCGCTCGTGAGCACATCGCCATGGCTCGTGGTGTAGCCGTCCTCGCTCAGACGGGCGGCAATGGCTTGATCCGTCAAACCCTCAGCCTTGAGCGTTTGGAGCCGTTGGCGCAGGTTCTCGACGCCCGCCTGGTCGCGATACCGCGTAACACGGCGCTGAACCCACTGCTCGGTAGTCGCGCCGGTCTGCCAGTTGATCTGGAGCCAGACCTTCTCAGGTGCCCGGCTGCGGTCCAAGATGACGTCACGCACCACCAGACGCACAATACGCTTACGATCGGCCGGCGTGGTGGTTGCCGCATGCCACAAGGTCGGTAGATTCTGGCCCAAGTTCAGGATCGCCTGACGGTCAGCCTCCGATAGCGCCGTGTGGCACTGGCTTTGCCACTTGGCGTAGTCCCGTTGTACCTCTTCAGCCGCTCGCAGCTTCGCTTCCCAGTGCTTCTCCAGGTTGCGGGCCACGAGGCGGTTTTCGGGCTCGACTGCATCGTACTGTCGCTGCGCCCGCTCCGCCTCAAAGTGCGCCCGCTCCAGACGTAACCGCCACTGGCGATCAAGCCCACTGGCCTCGCGTTCGAGCTGCTCGAAGGCTTCCACCGCAAGCGCCACTTTGTCCGGCTCGAGCGCTTGTAGAATCATCTGCTCGACCGCCGGGTCGACATCGGCGGCGCTCACCTCTTGGCAGCGCGGCTCGCCCAACTCGATGGCATTGGTATTACAGACATAACCAGGTCGCTGACCCCGCGCCCCACGGTAGCGTACCCACAGGCGGGCGCCGCAACGGCCGCACATGGCAATGCCTTGCAGAAGGGCCTGCCCCACCCGGGTGGCTCCGGGTTGACCGGCACGGTAGCGGTACTGATTGGCGCGCAGCCGCTGCTGCGTCGTAAGGAACTGCTCCCACGTGATGTACGCCGGGTAGGTGTCAAGAAGACAGACCGGCCACTCCTCCAGGGGCCGCCGCACCACGCCACTGTGGGCCACACCGGGCTTGCGGCGGGCCGGGTCTGTGGAGGACTTGCCCCAGACGTAGGCGCCGGCATAGGCGGGATTTTTCAAAATGTTGAGCACGACCTTGGCTTTGGCCTTCATCCACACAATCGGCAAGGGCGGCGGCCCGTGGTGAGGACGGGTCGGTAAGGTGAGGTCGTTGCGGCGTAGATACTGCGCCACAGCGCGTGCACTGCCCAATTGCTCGAAGGTGTCAAAGACCAACCGGAGTCGGGCCTGCACTTCCTCATCGGGGTGCAGCACCACCTCGCCACTGCGTAAACGCTCAAGCCCAGCCGGCAACGGCAGACATAAGGCGCCGCGCTCAGCCTTGTGGCGTTGGCCCGCATGCAACCGCAAGTGAAGATGGTGCAGTTCGGCTTCGCTCATCATCCCGGCCAACCCGAGCAACAAGCGGTCGTGGTACTGACGGGGATCATAGACAAACTCCGCATCCGTAATGATGGCGCCAAAGATAGAGCCCAATTCCAGCAGACGATACCAGTCCGAGCAGTTGCGCGCCAAGCGTGCCGCCTCCAAGCTGAGTACGAGTCCTACATGCCCCAAGCTGAGCTCGGCCAATAGATGTTGGAAGCCAAAACGCTGGTCCGCCTGGGCGCCACTCTTGGCCAGGTCCTCGTCGATGATCTGAACCCGCGCTGCTGGCCAGCCAAGTGCCACCGCACGCTCGACCAGCTCATACTGCCGGCTCGTGCTTTCAGGGTGGTGCACCAGTTGGCCCGGTGTGGACTGTCGGATATAGACATAAGCCAGCTTGGCGCGGTGCGTATCAGTAATCTTATGAGCTGTGTGCGCCGGCATCATGGCTGTTCTCCTTGGTGGCGACGGACGGGACCGCCCGTATGCGCCGGATCAGGTCGGATAGGCAGTGGGCCAGCTGCTGCTGAGCGCTGGCGTCCAGATCGCTCCACACGGTCGGCGGCAGGCAACTGGCAACGGTTGGTGGTGAGGGGCGCGCTGGCGCTGCGTTCGGTGAGGGAAAAGTCTGTGTCATGGCAAACATCCTCCTTACTCACCAGCATAGCGCAGAGGAGGTGGGCGAGGGGAAGGAGCGTCGGGACGGCAATCAGCGCTTGGGGCCGGGTTGCCAAAGTGGACGCCTCCAGGTTCGTCACCTCACGCCGGAGTCGCTGCACACGACCGTCAGGCAACTGGACGAGAAGTTGGGCCTTAGACCGTGGAGAGGGCACCCTCAGCAGCGGGAGTGTCCGTCCGTAAAGCGGATGAGTGGGGTCGATAATGGTCACCTGACCAGCAGATGATTCCGACATTGAGGTATTTTGTCGTTTTGATGATAACCAATAGCCTTGCCCGTCGTAAAAGAGAAGCTTCAGAGTGGTGGCGGAGCG
>JBHHYR010000339.1:0-3167 GCA_046757585.1 Binatia bacterium
ACAGACCCTCGGTCTGCGCCGGCAGGTTCGGGCTCGCGGCCGCGCACCCTCCGCCGGGGTGACGCCGGGCCGCGCGGAGGTGGTCGATGAGGTCCGTGTAAACGGCGCTCGGCCGGGCGAAACTGAACTCCTGGTAACCGGCGATGTCGGCGGAACGTTTCAGGTTAAACCAGACGTAGCCAACCGGGTTGTGTTGATAGATGAATCGCCGTGGCGCCGGCCGCCAGGGCTGCGTGTGCAAGATGGTCCAGTGCAGGAGCTTTGAGCGGCCAGGCACATACTCCTGGTCGCGAGCGTTCCACTCGGGGGCCAGGTACCCCCGCAACCCGGGTACCGCACGCGCCTTTGCAAGCAGGGTTTCCTTGCGCATGCGCTGGGCCGCTTCGAGCGTCCACACGGAGGCCATTCGCCCGCAGTCAATCAGCATGACCGACGAGTCCTCGCGGACGCCGTGCCAGGAATGCTCACCTCTCTTGAACAGTAGGCTGTAGTTTCCCAGGGCTTGTGATGCGGCCACACACTTGAGATCCTCGAACTCGGGGTTGCATCTGTGGTTCAAACGCCCGTCATCGTCCAGAACCAGGGTCTGCCCTCCCCAGTCAGGGTCCCACTCTTGCGGCGTATTGAAGTAGAAGACGTGAGAGCCGTGTTTGCGTTTGGCGTCGCAGTGCGGCGACACGGAGCAGCCACTCGGTGCGTAGTGCCAATGGCAATTGAGATCGAAGCGATCGATTCCCAGCATCCGGCGCACAAAGGCTCGGTATTCTTCTCCCCTCAACTCTGCGACGAAGTCCTTCCAGGGCGTTGCGACCTGGAGGTCATCGCGGTACTCGAGTGCGTACCGATCGTGGTACCGCTGGCCGAACTTCCGCTTCTTGCCGAAGCTGCGCTCGAAGAGGGACACGTGCGGCAGCGTCTCCACCAGACGCTGGTAGCCCTCCTCAGTCAGAAGCCGGTCAGGATTGATCCAGGGAAAGGGTTTGCCTGCCTGGAAGGGGACGGCATCAAGCTCCCGTAGGCGTTGGAAATCCAGGTATGTCATATGCGCTCTGCTCGCTAACAGTTTCAGTCCTTCCCCCGCGCTCTGACCACGAACAAACGCGGCGCCGCAGGTTCCGACCCGACCGTTCTAGGATGAAGCAGGCCGCGCCAGCATTACTGACGAAGGTCATCACTTCGACTGATCGACGCCGCTTGCAGCAACCGACCAGCTCCAAAGGGCACCTATCGGCACACGATTCGGTGCCATCTGAAAACACATTGACATTCAGACGTCAGACCTCTAGCCATGCACCCGTGGCGCGCCCCCAAGCCAGCGCCGGCCGGCCATGAGCGACCCTGCATCCAGCAGCGATTACAGCGAGACGCAGCTCGCACTCCAGCATACGGTGCGTGCGTTCGCCCGCAAGGAGGTTGCACCCGGCGCCGCGGAACGAGATCGAACCGGCGCGTTCGACTACCGCCTGTACCGCAGCCTGGGAGACCTCGGCCTGACGGGGCTGCTCTTTCCCGAGGAGTACGGCGGGAGCGACGTTGACACCCTGTCGTTCTGCCTGGCGCTGCAGGAGCTGAGCCGGGTGGACATGGCGCTGGGCATCACGCTGTGGGTCGGGGTCGTAGGTGCGCTCTCTGTGGTCAGCGGCGGCACCGAAGAACAGAAGACACGCTGGCAGGAGACGTGGGTACTGCCGACCGTGCGGGGCGACGCGGTCAGCGCCGGCGCGATCACGGAGCCGGACGCTGGTTCCGATACCGCCGCGCTGCGTACGACTGCCGTCTTGGACGGGGAGGAGTGGGTGCTCAACGGGTCGAAGATCTTCATCACCAATGCCGGCTTAGAGAATAACCTTTTCGTCATGGTGCTGTGCCGCAACCCGGAGGGCGGGTACGAGCTCATCCTCGTGCCCAGGGATGCGCCCGGCTATACCATGGGTCCACCGCTGAGAAAGATGGGCCTGCGTTCCTCGGACACGCGCGAGCTCTTCTTCGACGACTGCCGGGTGCCGGCGATCAACCGTCTGGGCGCGGCCGGCAGCGGCCGCCGCTCGGTGGTGGGCCGGGGCTTCTTCCTCACGCGCCTCTACCTCGCCTCGCAGGCCCTGGGGCTGGCCCAGGAGTGCTTCGACCTCGCCTTGGCTCACGCCAGACAACGCAAGGCGTTTGGCCGCGCGATCGCGCGCTTTCAGTACGTACAGGAGATGCTGGTGAACATGGCCCTGGAGATCGAAGCGGGGCGACTGCTACGCGACCAAGCGTGTCGCCTGCACGACGCGGGCCGGCCGTACGCCAAAGAGGCGGCCATGACCAAGCTGTACTGCACGGAGATGGCGAAGCGGGCGGCCGACAACGCGGTGCAGATCTTTGGCGGCCTCGGCTACATGGATGACACGCCGGTCTCTCGATACTACCGCGACATCCGAGCCAGCACCATCGCCGAAGGGACCAGCGAGATTCAGAAACACATCATCGCGCGGGAAATCGGCTGCCTGGCGTGACTTGCCTGGGCCCCTCGACCCGGTGGGTGGGGCGTCATTTCCATTCCGACGCCACGTCCAGCAGTCCGTTGAGAAAGAGCTGCCCGCAGTAGAGGTCCTGTTTTTCAACGGGCTGCCAGCCCGAGCATGCGAGCGATCGTGTTCCGCTGGATCTGCGAGGTCCCTTCACCGATCTCGAGCACCTTACAGTCGCGGTAAAAGCGCTGCAGCGGGGACTCCATCGCGTAGCCGTATCCGCCGTGGATCTGCAAGGCCTGCTCGGTGACTCGGGTGCAAGTTTCAGTCGCGAACAGCTTGGCGCGCGACGCCTCGAGGATGTGGGGCTCCCCACGGGCAGCCTTCCAGGCCGCCTGGAACGTCAGCAGTCGCGCCGCCTCGATGGCCGTGCTCATGTCGGCCAGCATCCACGCGATGCCCTGAAACGACCCGATGGGTTGACCGAAGGCGTGCCGGGTCTTGGCGTAGGCCAAGGCATGATCGTATGCAGCTGTGGCCAGGCCCACAGCGAACGCCGCGGCCATGATGCGGCCGAGAGTCAGCGTCCGCATCGCGGCGGTGAAGCCTGTGTTCTCCGCACCGAGCAGGTTCTGCGCCGGCACCCGGCAGTCCTCGAACACCAGCTCCGCCGTCTCGGCTGCGCGTACCCCGAGCATCTCGATGCGGCGGGCGGCG
>JBHHYR010000340.1:0-3128 GCA_046757585.1 Binatia bacterium
CGGTTGCCAGAACCCCGCCCCCGGACGCTGCCTCTCCGCGCCGGGTTTCCGTGATCATTCCAGCACGGAATGAGGCGAATTTCATCGGCCATAGTGTGAGCGCAGTGCTCAAGCAGCGCTCCGCCGACGTGGATGTCGAGGTCCTGGTGGTCGATGACGGATCGACGGACGCGACCGCCTCGGTTGCACGCGCCGCGGGTGCCCGGACCATCACGATGGCGTCTCACGATGGCGGTGGTAATCAGGCGGCGGCGCGCAACCGGGGGGCAGCGGAAGCGACCGGCGACCCGATCATCTTCCTCGATGCGGACTGCACACCGGCACACGGCTGGCTCACTGCATTGCTCGCCGCGCACGACGCGGGCGCAGTTATCGTCGGTGGGTCGCTCGAGCTCCCGCCGGGCCTCCCGGTGATGGCGCGCTGCGATTAGTACTGCGGGTGGTACCTCGTCCACCCGCGGCGCCCTGCCGGTTTCGTCCCCCATCACCCCCCTCCCAACCTCAGCGTGCGCCGCGCCGCGTTCCTGACCACTTCGGGCTTCTCCGAGCAGCCGCCACTGGATTACGCGAACGAGGAACGCGCTTGGCAGGCAGAGCTGCGGCAGGTAGGCCACCGGATATACTTCGAACCCAGCGCGGTGGTGTACCACCATAACCGTCCCGGTTTTCGAAACCTGCTGCGCCGAAACTACCGTTGGGCGTACACGGCAATTGAGAGCAAGTCTCAAACCGGGGCGGCGCGAATGGCATGGTTGTATCGGCATCCGCACCTCCTCATCGCCGCGAGCGCGCCGCTGGCGTTCGCTCATACCGCGTACATCCTCGGCTGCTGGATGCGGGCCGGCGTCTTCGAGCCCGTGCTGATGCTTCCCGCAGTGCTCGCCTCCCGGTTCGCGTACGCGGCGGGGATGGCGGTGGGGGGAATCCAATGGATCCGACGTCGGGACGCCGCTTTCCCGGTCGGGGCTCGTGACCGCAGATGGTAGTGAAGGAAATATCAGGCGATTGTCCGGCCATCGACATCACGGAGGCTCGCTCTGGGCGGGTTGGGGCGGATATCTGCGTTGCGGTCTGCACGCGCGACCGCGTGAAGCAGCTCCGCCGGGCACTCCGCTCCCTCGTCGAGCAGGCCGTCCCCCCGGCAGAGATTCTCGTCGTGGACAACGCACCTCGAAACGACTGCACACGGGTGTTGGTCGGCGAGGAATTTCCATCGGTCCGCTATGTCAGGGAGTTGGTCCTCGGCCTCGATTTCGCGCGGAACCGCGCTCTCAGAGAGGCGCAGAGCGAGATCGTTGCGTTCCTGGATGATGATGCCGTCGCCGACCGAGGATGGGTGGAATCCATGCAGAAGGCGTTTCTGGAACACCCTCGGGCCGGGGTGTGCACCGGCCGCATCGACGCGCTCTCAGTCGAGACCGAGGCGCAGCGCGCCTTTGAGGCTAACGGTGGCTTGATGGCACAGGGAAGCGAGCGCCTCCGCCTCCCGGCCGACGCACGCCGGCAGGTGTGGCGGTGGCGGTACGCGCCGTCCATCGCGTGGGCGGCGAGCCTCGGCAGCGGGTGTAACCTGGCCGTGCGCCGGACCTTCGCCATTCAAATCGGTGGCTTCGACGAAGCGCTCGATCTCGGTCCGGCGCTCCCAGGCGGAGGCGACAATGACATGGTGTGGCGCATGCTCGAGGCCGGGGCAGAGGTAGTCTACGAGCCGGCCGCGCGTGTCCGGCACGAGCACCGTCGCGACCTAGGAGCAATCTTCGACCAGATCGTCGGGCACCAGCGCGCGCTCATCGCGCTGGTCTCCAAGGCAGCGGTGCGCTCGCGCGGCGCGCGGCGGCTCCCCGTCCTGGCCTTTCTCTGCTGGCGCCTCGTGAAGCCGGGCGTGCGCCTGTTGCGCCGCGCCGCCGGGCGCGATCCCCTCCCTGCCGCGGTGCTGCTACGCGTGTGGTGGCATTGCTGGCGCGGGCTGGGTGCGTATTCCGCCGCGCGCCGGGTGGCGTGGCGGCGTGTCAGCGAGGCTGGGAGATCGAGATGCGCTTTGCCGCTCGAAATGGGCTAATGGGGAATTCGATGTTGAAGCGACTTGATGGTCTAACGTGAGAGCACGATTATGAAGGAATTCGCAGTATTCAAGCGACTGTTACCCCATCTTCGCCTGCATTCCTGGGCATTTCCAACCGTCATCACCTTAGGGTTCTTGTCCTCTCTTGCGGAAGGGATAGGGATTAGTCTGTTTATCCCCTTCCTCCACAGTGTAAATCAGACCAATTATGATCCAAACACGGGAAATTGGTTGGTTGATACGCTCGGGGAACTATTTAACCACATGTCGCCCGATTATCGTCTTTTAATCCTCTGTGTGTGCATCTTCGGAAGCGTTCTGCTGAGGAGTTCCTTGTCCTACGGCAGTGGTGTCCTTTTCAGTTGGCTGGATACAAGCATTGTTCATCGGATGCGCTCTGCCTTATTTGAACAGTTTCTGACAGTAAGCTACCGCTTTTTGGAACGTACTCCATCCGGCAAGCTTATGAATGTCCTGAAAAACGAAACTGCGTACACCAGCAAGGCTCTGAAATGCCTGGTTGACTCGATCATCATAAGTTTCACCCTTGGGGTCTATATCACGTTGCTGCTGCTGATCTCTTGGCGTCTGACTCTGTTGGTCACTGTAGTGATGCTAGTAATATCGTTTGTTGTACAACTGCTCACGCAGCGCGTGCGCAGTCTTGGGATGAGACGAAAACAGGCCGACGCCTCGCTGTCCTTTCGCATACTAGAAGGGCTAGGAGGAATGGAAGTAATTCGCACCCTTAGTCGAGAGTCGTATGAACAACAACGTTTTGATCAGACTTCAGAGGGGGTGAGCAAGGCGTTAATGCAAATCAAGATTTTTCGCGAAGCCGTGGATCCCATCTACGAAGTACTGGTGGCGGCCGTCCTCGTTTCTATCCTGTTCAGCACCCTTCAAGCGCCGGGAAATCTGGCCCCCCTTTTGGTCTTTATTTTTGTTCTCTTTCGCCTACAACCTAAAATTAAGAAACTACATCAAGCCCGCGCTGATCTCAATTCCTACGCGGCCGCTGTGGAAGAAGTCACGTCCTTGCTGGACCGCACCGATAAACCCTATC
>JBHHYR010000341.1:0-3126 GCA_046757585.1 Binatia bacterium
TGTTTCAGCGGGCGGACACGCCCCGTGCCATGCTCGGGCTCAGCGCCCAGGAGATCGAGGAGGCGATTTACCCTGTCGGCTTCTACCGCACCAAAGCGCGCACGATACTCGGGATTTGCCAGGCCCTCATCGCGCACCACGGCGGCACCGTGCCGCACGAGCTCGCCGAGCTCCTGGCCCTCAAGGGCGTCGGCCGTAAGACCGCCAACCTGGTGCTCACTCAAGGCTTTCGCCGGCCGGGAATCTGCGTGGACACGCACGTGCATCGCATCTCCAATCGCTGGGGATACGTGCGGACCAAGAACCCGCACGCGACGGAGCGTGCACTTCGCCGCAAACTCCCGCGCCGGCACTGGATTGAATACAATGATTTGTTGGTTGCCTTCGGCCAGACCATCTGCCAACCCGTATCGCCGTGGTGCAGCCGGTGCCCGATCGCCCGCTCCTGCCCGCAGCGAGGCGTGTCCCGCTCTCGCTAGGTCTACGGTTTCCAGGGCCGTCTTGACTCGCTTTCTAGTGCCGGTTACATAGCCGGGCGCATACTGAGGAGGGCACATGCGCAATGGCTGTCATGTGTGGTGCTGCGGTTTGAGCGCGACGTTGATTCTGGGGCTTTCTGCATGCGCTGCGCGGGCGCCACTGCCGGGACCGACGGGCGTACCCGAAGCGTATCCGCCGACAGCGGTGCCAACCGTTCCGCCGTCGCCGCCAACGCCGGTGTCCACGCCGGCGCCGTTGCCCACTCGCCCGATTGGCCGGAAGGTGAAAGCAAGGAAGGGCCACCCGATCGGCCCGATTGTCACCTTCTTCGGTGCCGCGCGGGCCGACGGGAGCTCGGTGGAGCCGGAGCGGGTCGACGCCAAGGGAATCCCCACGTACCTGAGTCACGTCGGCTCGGGCTTTATGCTCGTCGTGGAAGTGAAGCCCGGCGAGAGTGGATACGAACCAGGACGCCGGGTCTTTGCCTATGTCCCGGACGATCCGAGCGTGCGCCCCGACCTGGAAATCGAGACCAACCGCGACATGGGGGACGGGAGCCGTGTGGTCTGCGATCGGCGCCGCCCCAACATCGGTGGCATCCCGGCCATCAATCCCCCAAGTTTCGCCGAACGGAAGCCTATCAGTGATGCCATCAACGATTTCTCTTGCCGTTTCGAGACGTTCACGGAATCGGAGTCTGCTTGCACGCTCAACCAGTATGGCGATTATTCCTTCGTCAAGAAGGACTCGACGACGCAGTTTTGCATGATCGTCGCACGCGCGTACCTCTTTCCGGTTGGCAAGACGTTACTAAGTGTGCGCGTGCGCGATTCGGAGGGTCATCCCGGTCCGGTCAAACGAATGTGGATAGACCGGCCGCGGACACCGCCGGTGCGCAAAAAGAAATCCTGAGGCCTGGGATGCTCGGTTGCCGGAGCGCGGTCACGTCCCGCGCACTGCCTGAAACAAGCTGCGCGAAAGGCCCGGACTCGGGCCGCGTCCAGACGAGTGGAGGTAAGTGGTCATGAAACCGATCGAAGCAATGCTTGTGATGGTCTTGCTCCTGGGCGGCTGCGGGAGCTGCCAGCGCGGTGAACAAGCGCGGCATCCCGGAGGAGGCGCGGGAGCAGCAGCGACCACGCCTCCTGCAGCCTCCACCCCGGTTCGTGCCGCCGCCAAGATCCATGTAGCTCCGATTCAGCCCACCGCAATGATCCGCCAGGGCCGGCCGCCGCAGCCCGCCGGGGCAGGCCAGAGCACGGCCACGCGCGCCCGGTCGGCCGGCCCGGGAGCCGGCGTCGCCGGCCAGGAGCAAGAAAACCCCGAGGACGATTGCTTCGTTGTTGCTGATGCGGACCCTGACTGGGGACCGCCACCGCTCGAGGTCGAGTTCAGTGCAGAGGCGGACTGCAGTGCAGGTGAGGCGAAGTATAGCTGGGACTTCGGTGACGGATCGGCGCCCAGCACCGAGGCGAACCCTTCGCACACGTATACCACCCTCGGTGATTACACGGCGTCCGTCACCGTTACCGGGCCGCATGGAGCAACCTCAACGGACGAAATAGATATTACCGTCGAGGAAGACTAGATGCAGGCGTGCCCCCTGCCGCCGGGAGTCCAGAACCGGCGTCGATGACCAGACGCGGCGTGTCACGGCAGCGCTGGACCTGGCTGCTGGCCGCCGGGATGGCCCTGTTCATGGCCCTGGTCGTTTACCGCAGCTTTCACGTCGCCGGCTACCGGTGTTCGGTCTGTATAACCTATCGGGAGCACTCAGCGTGTCGGACGGTGGAGGGACCCACGGCGCAGGAGGCACGCAGGGGCGCTGTGACCAACGTGTGCGCTCAGCTGGCCTCGGGCGTGACCGACAGCATGGCTTGCGAGCGCCTGCAGCCCACTAAGGTGAACTGCAGAGCCCTCAACTGAAATTCGCCGGCGCGTGTTCCGACAACCGCCCCGCATCCCCACGGTGGAAATCGCCGCGGGGGCCGAATCCACACCGGCCTACGCCTGCGTGCTTCCGTAGTGCGCGCACGACCCCACAGTGCCGCCGCACCCATGCCCGGGCCGTACGGACCACGGCCGATGCGTCTTTATCCTAAGTGTGGGAGGTAGGACCGGCAGAGGCGGGCGCGCGTCGAGTTCTCGCCTCTGCCGTGCCTCGTTTAGCAGCTGGGGTTACGCGGGGCGCTTGAAGAGGCTCTGCATCTTCATCGCCAGGCCCATGTCACCCGCGATCTTCAGCTTACCGCTCATGAACGCCATCTGGCCGTTCAGCTTGCCGGTGGTCATGTCGACGTAATCTTGCGCTGCCATCGTCATCGTCATGTTCGGCGAGGCGTGTGTCCCCTCGCTGACGGTGCACGCGCCGTCCTTGATCGTGATGTGGTAGTTACCACCACCGTCGCCGGTGAGGTTGAACTGGATGACCGAGTTCATCCCCTTCGCTGCGTCGGCATTGAAGTTCGCCGGCATCTGGTTGAAAATTTCCTTCACCTGTGCTGCAGTATCTGCCATCGTCACTGTCCTCCTTTCAGCGATTGAGGGGCTTGGCAGGGCGCCCTCTGTACTCCCTCTGCTCACTTACGCGCGTCTCGGCTGACCGTTCCCCGCTGCCTCACGCCACCCAACCAAGCCCGTTTTCTA
>JBHHYR010000342.1:0-3123 GCA_046757585.1 Binatia bacterium
CTCGGCGCCGACATCATCGTCGCGCAGGGCGGTGAGGGCGGCGGTCACACCGGGACCGTGCCGACGTCGATCCTGGTGCCGCAGGTGGTCGGCGCGGCGCACGTCCCCGTCGCGGCGGCCGGTGGGTTCTTCGACGGCCGTGGGCTGACGGCAGCGCTCGCGTACGGCGCGGCAGGCATCGCGATGGGCACGCGGTTCTTACTGACCGCGGAGAGCCCGGTGCCGGAGGCGACCGCGGCGCGCTACTTCGCCGCGACGGTCAACGACGTCCTGGTTACCAAGCAGATCGACGGCCTGCCGCAACGGGTGATCATGAGCGAGCTGGTGCGGCAGCTCGAAGGCGTCACTTCGTTCAAGGCGTTCGTGTGGGCGCTGCGCAACGGTCTTGCCTACCGCAAGATCAGTGGGGCCTCGCTCGGCCAGTTGCTGGCGTCGGCGCTCGCGTTGCGCCAGAACGGCCAGCTGACGCGCACGCAGACGCTCATGGCGGCCAACGCGCCAATGTTTGTGCGCCGAGCCATGATCGAAGGGCGACCAGAGGAAGGCGTCTTGCCCAGTGGCGTGGTTGCGGGACTCATCAACGATCGGCCGACGTGCGCGGCGTTGATCGACGGCGTTATGCACGAGGCCGAGCAGACGCTCGCGTCCCTGACGCGCACGTCCTAACCACGTGAGGAGTGATCCGTGTACGTGCAGAGCAACCTGAACGAGAAGGGCATTGCCGAGGTGTGGCTCGATCACCCGCCGGTCAACGCGTTACCGAGCGACGGCTGGGCGCAGCTCGCCAGGACGGTGCGCGCACTCGGCGAAGACGACCACGTGCGGGTGGTCGTGCTGTGGGGAAGCGGTCGCGGGTTCTGCGCCGGGGTAGACGTGAAGGAGCTGGCACGTGACGGCCGTCTGATCACGAAGGTGAACCGCGGCTGCTACGACAGCTTTGCCGCCGTCTACGACTGTCCAGTGCCGGTCATCACAGCAGTGCACGGTTTCTGTCTCGGGGGCGGGATCGGGCTCGTCGGCTCCTCGGACATCATCATCGCCTCGGCAGACGCCACGTTCGGGCTGCCGGAAATCGACCGCGGTGCGATGGGTGCTGCCACGCACCTCATGCGGATGTTTCCGGTGCAGAAAGTGCGGCGGATGTTTTACACCGGCCAGCCGATCACCGCGGCGGAAGCGCACCGACTGGGCGCGGTCGAGTCGGTGGTGAAACGCGAGGAAGTGCTGCCGGTGGCGCGGGCGCTGGCCGAGAACATTGCCGCGAAGAGTCCGCGCGCGGTGCGGCTCGCCAAGTGGGCGTTGAACGGCATCGAGCTGATGGATATCAAGAAGAGCTACCGGTACGAGCAGGGCTTCACCCTGGAGATGTATACCTCGCCCGACTCACGGGAGGCGCGCGAGGCCTTTGTCGACAAGCGTCAGGCGGTGTTCACCCGCAAGGACAAGGCCTGACCATGATGGACCGGCAGCTGGCAGCGAGGCGTCGCCATGAAACCACCGTCGTTTGATTATGCCGCCCCGAACACCGTGGGTGAGGCGGTTGCGATGCTCCAGCAGCATGCAGGCGATGCCAAGATTCTGGCCGGTGGCCAGAGCTTGATGCCGCTGCTGAACATGCGCCTTGCACGGCCCGCACTCCTGGTCGACGTGGCCCGGATCGATGGGCTGGACTACATCCGCGACGCGGAGGGCAGCCTTGCGATCGGCGCGATGACTCGGCAGCGATCAGTCGAGCATTCGGACCTTGTGAAGCGCCGCTTCCCGCTGGTGCATACTGCGACGTTGCACGTCGCGCATCCGCAGAACCGCAACCAAGGGACGGTGGGCGGTTCGCTTGCCCACGCCGACCCTGCGGCAGAGTACCCGGCCGTTGCTCTGGCGCTCGATGCGGAGTTTCGGGCAGTCGGGCCCGCCGGAGAACGGTGCATCAACGCGGCCGACTTCTTCCTCACCTATCTGACCACGGCGCTGGAGCCGGCCGAGGTGCTCACGGAAGTGCGGTTTCCGGCGCTGCCGCCACGTACCGGCTGGGCGTTCACGGAGGTGGCCCGGCGGCACGGCGACTTTGCCCTGGCCGGCGTTGTCGCATGGGTGGCGTGCGACGGCGGCGGGCGTTGTTCCGCAGCGCGAATCGTCCTCTTCGGTGTCGGCGCCACGCCGGTTCGGGTGCGCGCTACGGAGCAGCTCCTCGTCGGCGAGCAGCTCAGCGAGCGGCTGTTCGACCATGCCGGACGGAAGGCGAGCGCGGAAATCGACGCGCCGCTGTCCGATGTGCACGCTTCAACAGAATACCGCCGAGCCCTCGCCTCCGTCCTGACGCGGCGTACGCTAGCCGAGGCGACGACGCGCGCGCGAGCGGCTGTGTGATGTCCCAGGGAGGCCCCTGAAGATGCCTACGATGCGACAAGTTCGACTGACGGTGAACGGCAAACCCTATCAGGCGATGGTCGAGCCGCGCACCACGCTCGTGGATCTGCTGCGCGGCGAGCTGGCGCTGACCGGCACGCACGTGGGGTGTGAGCACGGCGTGTGCGGCGCGTGCACGATCCTGTGGAATGGCAAGGCCGTGCGGTCATGCATCATGCTCGCCGTTCAGGCAGACGGCGCCGAGCTCATGACGGTCGAAGGCTTGAGTCACGACGGCCAACTCCATCCGATCCAAGAGGCCTTCATGGAGGAGCACGGCCTCCAGTGCGGCTTCTGCACGCCCGGCTTCCTGATGTCCGTGTACGAGTTGCTCGCGGGCAACCCGAACCCCAGTGACGAGGAGATCAAGGAAACCCTGGGCGGTCATATTTGTCGCTGCACGGGGTACGAGTCGATCGTGAAGTCCGTTCAGACGGCGGCGCGGAAACTACGCGCGCGGCCCGCGTCGAGCGCTGTACGGTAGGATCGAGAGGCGGACCATGGCTGTCGAAATTCCGAAATCGATCGCAGAGCTCCCAACCGGCACCCCGCGCTTTGTGGGCAAAGCCGTCAACCGCGTGGAAGATCCCCAGTTGCTCACTGGGCGCGCCGAGTTCATCGACAATGTGACGCTGCCCGGCATGCTGCACTGTGCCATCCTGCGCAGCCCGCACGCCCACGCACGCGTCACGTCGGTCGACGTGAGTGAAGCCGAAC
>JBHHYR010000343.1:0-3113 GCA_046757585.1 Binatia bacterium
AATGATCCCCACCACCATGGGCGCGGCCCGTGCGGTCGGTGAAGTGCTGCCGGAGCTCAAGGGCCGCCTCGACGGCATGGCGATGCGCGTCCCAACGGCCAACGTGTCGATCGTCGACTTGACCGCCGAAGTGGAACGATCGACCACCGAGGCAGAGGTCAACCAAGCCATGCAAGCGGCCGCGGAAGGGCCCTTGAAGGGGATCTTGGGCTACTGCACGGATCCTCTGGTGTCGGTGGACTTCAACGGCAGTTCGTTCTCGTCCATCTTCGATGCCCAGCTCACCAAGGTCATGGACGGCACCTTTGTGAAGGTACTGTCCTGGTACGACAACGAGTGGGGCTTCTCGACGCGGATGGGCGACGTTACCCGGTTCATCGGTAGCAGCCTGTAGCCGGGCCGCAGTTCGTGCCGACACGATCAGCGGCGTGGCACGCTCAGCGCTCGGCCATCCACTCCCATGCGCACGATCGACCAGCTTGACCTGCTGCACAAGCGCACCTTCATCCGGGTTGACTTCAACGTGCCCCTGCAGGGCGGCGCGGTCGCGGACGACACGCGCATCCGGGCAGCCTTACCAACCTTGCGTTACGCGCGCGATCATCAGGCGCGCCTCGTACTGGCGTCGCATCTGGGCCGGCCGAAGGGGCAGGTGAAGCCCGATCTCAGTCTCCGCCCGGTGGCGCAGAAGCTGTCGGAGCTGTGCGGACACCAAGTGCCGCTGGCCCCGGACTGTGTCGGCGAACACGTCGAGTCGATGGTCGATGCGCTGGCGCCTGGCCAGGCCATCCTCTTGGAAAACCTGCGTTTCCATGCAGGAGAAGAAGCCAACGACGACGCGTTTTGTCGTGCCCTGGCGCGCCTCGCCGACGTCTATGTGAATGACGCGTTCGGCACAGCGCACCGCGCGCACGCGTCAACAGCCGGTATGGCGCGCTACGTGGCCGAGCGCGGCGCGGGATTTCTCATGCAGAAAGAGTGCAAGTACCTCGGCGCAGTGCTGCACCACTCGCACCGTCCAGTCCTTGCCATTCTCGGCGGTGCCAAGGTGTCCGACAAGATCAAGGTGGTCGATCATCTCATCGACACAATGGATGCCATTCTTGTGGGAGGTGCCATGGCATATACGTTTCTCAAGGCGCAAGGCACGGCGGTTGGAACGTCGCTCGTCGAGGACGACATGCTCGAGCGGGCGCGCCGCGCGCTCGAAAAGGCCGCCGGGCGTGCGATGCGCCTCCGGCTGCCCGTCGACTATGTCATTGCCGATGCGCCCGAGGAAAGGGCTGCCACCCGTGTTGTGGCGGGTGACATTCCGTCGGGCAAGATGGGGTTGGATATCGGGCCGCAAACGATCCGGCAGTTCCGCGCCGAGATCGGCCAGGCGCGGACTATCTTCTGGAACGGGCCGGTCGGCTTGTTCGAAAAGCGACCCTTTCGTTCGGGCACCATGGCCATTGCGGAAGCACTGGCGCAGAGTGCGGCAACGACGGTCGTGGGCGGCGGCGATTCGATTGCGGCGCTGTCCGAGTCCGGCTTTGCGGACAAGATCACGCACATATCCACCGGCGGCGGTGCCTCACTCGAGTTCCTGGAAGGGCGTACCCTCCCTGGCATCGCCGCCTTGGAGGCCGAATGAACATGCCCCGCGTACCCCTGATCGCTGGCAACTGGAAGATGCACGGCACGCGAGCCGAAGCCATCGCGCTCGTGGAAGGGATCAACACCGCGCTGGCCGATTTATCGGGCCGCGAGGTGCTGGTCGCACCACCGTTTACGGTGCTGGAAACCGTGCGCCGCGTGTTGGCGGGGAGCAAGATCTTTCTGGCCGGACAGACCCTGCACTGGGAACCGAAAGGGGCATACACGGGGGAGATATCGGCGCCGATGCTGCGCGACGTCGGCTGTACGCATGTGATCATCGGCCATTCCGAGCGGCGCCGGTTCTTCGGGGAGACCGATGAATCCGTGGCGCAGAAGGTCGCTGCGGCGCAGACGCACGGCCTCACACCGATACTATGCGTCGGTGAGCGGCTGCAGGAACGCGAGGCGGGCGAGACGCTTGCCGTGGTCGCCCGGCAGCTGCGACGCGGATTGCCGGGCGCGGACCCAGGTGCTATACGGGCGCTGGTGGTGGCATACGAGCCGGTGTGGGCAATCGGAACAGGTAAAGTGGCGAGCCCAGCACAAGCCGAGGAAGTCCACGCGTTCATCCGCCGGACCCTCACTGAACTTGGCGGCCAAGAGGCCGCGGCCTCCTGCCGCATCCTGTACGGCGGCAGCGTGAAGCCGGACAACATCGATGTGCTGATGCGGCAACCGGACATCGATGGGGCGCTGGTTGGCGGCGCCAGCTTACAGGTGGAGTCATTCGTTCGCATCGCCAACTTTGTCGTGTGAGGAAAGCATGTACACGATCGTTACGATCATCCACGTCATTGCCTGCCTGATCCTCATTGGAATCGTCCTGCTGCAGCAGGGCAAAGGGGCCGACATGGGGGCCGTCTTCGGTGGCAGCAGCTCGACGATCTTCGGCAGCAGCGGCGCGGGCAACTTCCTCACGCGCCTGACCACCGTGGTGGCGGTGGTGTTCATGCTGACCTCGCTCACGTTGACGTACTCGTCGGCCCGGCGACTAGGCTCCACGGTGTTTGATACGGCTCCGCTGCCGGAACCGCCGCCCTTGCAGGCGCCGGCCAACCCAGGAGCGCGGCCGCCGATGGGCGCCGCCCCGAAGGCGCAGGCGCCAGCCGCGCAGCCAGCGCCGCAGGCGCCCGTGAAGCCCGGGCCGCAAGCCGCGGCACCTGCGCAGCCGAAGCCACCGGCCGCCAACTAACTGCTCAAAGCACAGCGAGCCGTAGGGACGGCGTACTCCACGCGAGGATGGCGGAATTGGCAGACGCGCTAGCTTGAGGGGCTAGTGGGGTCACACCCGTGGGGGTTCAAGTCCCCCTCCTCGCACTCTGTGTTCTCAACGAGAACGGCAACTCCCCAATCGTCAGAAAAACCCCACCCCTTGGCGCCGCCTGATAACCTTCTTCTCTTGTCTTGAATGTGAGACGACTCTCGCAATCGGAGCGACGTCGGAGGAATGGAAATGGGTGCAGAGGCGGTGC
>JBHHYR010000344.1:0-3089 GCA_046757585.1 Binatia bacterium
TCGGTCAGCCGCCGCTGCGCTGCGCGCCCGGACTCCGACGCCTCAGCAAAGCCCGAAGAGATGACCACGACGCCCCGTACGCCCACACGCCCGCACTCGGCCACGGCAGCCTCTACCGCCGGGGCCGGAACAGCGACGACTGCAAGATCAATCGGCGCCTTGACGGCGCTGAGGCTCGGAAATGTCGGGAGGCCGGCGATCGCGCTGGGATTCGGATTAACCGGATACAGCGCGCCGGTGAACCCGCTACGTTGTAGGTTCGTCACGAGCGCAGCGCCGATAGTTCCAGGGTGGTGTGAAGCACCCACGATCGCCACCGAGCGCGGATTCAGGAAGGCGCGGACACTCTCGGCGGCCGCCTGACGTTCGCGGCTGAGGCTTGCTTCCAGAAATTCCTCCGTCTCCGCGGTTGGAAACGAGACGTGGAACACCCCCTCCTCCACTGACCGCTTCACCCTGAAACCGCTGTGCGCAAACACCTCCAGCATGCGGTTGTTCTCGCCCAACACATCCGCCTCGAACTCCGTGATGCCGTTCGCTCGTGCGATCGGCGTCAGATGCTCGAGCAGCAGCGTGCCGATTCCACGACCTTGGTAGTCGTCGGCAACTGCAAACCCCACCTCAGCCCGGTGCGGCGTACTGCTTGGCCCACGCGCGTCGACTACGGCGTAGCGGCCTACACCGATGATCTTCTCGTCGTCTCCTTGCCCCAGTGTGGCCACGAGCGCGGCATTGTGGATGAAGTCGAGTTGGGTGAACTGAACAATTTCTTCGTCGGTCAGACGTTTCTTGACGCGGAAGAACCGAAAGTACACCGATTGGGCGCCGAGGCGGCCGAAGTGGTCAATCAGGCGCTGCCCGTCATCCGGCCGGATCGCCCGGATATGTATCGAGCTCCCGTCACGCAGGATTGCCTCTGCAGCGTAATGATGTGGGTCGCTCGCCACTGGGTTGCTCATGCACGTCCGTACAGCGTTCACTTCCACCGCCCCAGTGCGTTGTCAATGTTGCACGATACGGAGAATGCACACCGACGGGATGGGCTGGTTGCGCTACGGGCGTTCTGACGCTAATGGGGGTGCCGTGGAGCTTAGCGCGCCCCGTATCAGATGCCCGATAGCGGCCGTGGATATGTGCAATGATTCTAGCGGGGGACATCGGTGGCACCAAGACGCTGGTGGCGCTTTTCGAACCATCGGGCCACGGCGTGCGCCGGGTGCGTGAACGAACGTTCGCGAGCTCGGACCATACGTCGCTCGATAGCATCCTTGCCGAGTTCCTCGCGCCACGAGGGGCACAGCCCCTGCACGCGGCGTGCTTTGGGGTGGCTGGACCAGTCATTGCCGGCCGCTGCGAGACGACCAACCTGCCCTGGGTACTCGATGAGCAGGCGCTCGCTTCCGTGGTCGGCGTAGCGCGGGTGAAGCTCCTGAATGATCTCGAGGCGGCAGCCTATGGCATGTTGTACCTGGAACCTGACGATTTTGCCGTGCTGAACACCGGGGCGGACTCGACGCCCCCGGGAAACGTCGCGGTCATTGCAGCTGGAACCGGCCTTGGTGAAGCGATGCTGTACTGGGACGGCGTGCAGCACCATCCGATGGCATCTGAGGGCGGCCACGCAGACTTCGCCCCGCGTACGGAGCAGGAGATCCAGCTGCTACGCTACCTGCAGGACAGGTTTGAGCAACACGTCAGTTACGAACGGGTCGTGTCAGGGCCCGGCCTCCTAAACATCTACGAGTTCTTGCGCGACAGCAGATACGCACCAGAGCCGGGCTGGTTGGCGGAGAAGCTCGTGAACGGTGATCGCAGTGCCACCATCACTGAGGTCGGTCTTGCGGGCGAGGCATCGTTGTGCGTTGCGACCTTGGAATTGTTCTCGTCCATCTACGGCGCCGAGGCGGGCAACCTGGCACTCAAGTGCTTGGCGGTCGGGGGCGTGGTCGTCGGTGGTGGGATCGCGCCGAAATTGCTCCGCGCCCTCGACAACGGCAGCTTTATACGCAGCTTCACCGACAAAGGCCGGTTTGCCGAGTTCTTGCGGCGGATCGAGGTGAAAATCGCGCTGAACGCCGAGGCGCCGTTGCTCGGAACAGCACATTACGCCCGACGTTTCCTGATGAGGGACGTGTGAGGACGCCGAAACGCGTCCGTCGCGTGGACATCGGACGGACAGTGTGGCATGCCGGCACGCAGTAGTGACGGGGAACAGTACGCAATGACTCGATCAACCGCGTCGAAGCGGAGCCGAGGTGTGCCTCGGCGGGCGCTGGTCACTGGAGCCTCCTCCGGGATCGGTGCTGCGTTCGCTGCGGCGCTCGCACGCGATGGTGCCTATGATCTCGTCATCGTCGCCCGCGGCCGCGAGCGTCTTGATGCTGTTGCGACGCGATTACGCAGCCAACACGGCACCCACGTCGAAGTGCTTGCAGCTGACCTAACCGATCCGACGGAGCTGCAGATTGTCGAAAAAGTGGTGGAGGATGCGGATATTGAGTTACTAGTCAATAACGCCGGCTTCGGCACCATCGGGTCCTTTGCCACCCTGGACGCCGCCCGCGAAGAAGTTGAAATCCGGCTCAACGTCATCGCGCTCGTCCGTCTTGCACGCGCGGCGCTACCGGGGATGATCGCACGGCACCGGGGCGCAATCATCAACGTTTCTTCCCTGGCTGCCATGCAGCCTGCCCCGTACAACGCGACCTATGGAGCCACGAAAGCGTTTGTGAATAGCTTCACAGAGGCGCTGCACGAGGAGCTGCGCGGCACGGGCGTGCGCGTGCAGGCGCTCTGCCCGGGTTTCACGCGCACAGAGTTTCAAAAGCGCGCCGGGCTGAAGGTCTCCCATCTTCCGTCCTTTGCCTGGATGTCCGCTGACGCGGTTGTCCAGGCGTCGCTCGCCGCGCTGCGGCGCAGCGAGCTGGTATGTGTCCCCGGCCTAGGCAATCGTGCGCTCTCCGTCCTCACCAGCGCCCTGCCCCGCTCCCTGATCCGTCGCATTGTCGGCCGCGCCAGCAAACGCCTGCTCGCCTAGGGGAGGGAGAGAGCATGGAGCAGCCAACTGACGCAACAGCAACCGAGCGGTA
>JBHHYR010000345.1:0-3075 GCA_046757585.1 Binatia bacterium
AACATCGGGATCTGTCCGTTTCGGGAATCCCCATGCTTCCGCTTGGGGTTCAACGCATAGCGTGTCCCCGTCGGGCCCGAGAATGTGGAGTTGTCGCTTATGGAATCCCCATGCTTCCGCATGGGGTTAGACCGGCACATGGCAAGATCGCTGACCGGCGACGGACTAACCCCAAGCGGCAGCTTGGGGTTCATCGGTGAACATCGGGATCTGTCCGTTTCGGGAATCCCCATGCTTCCGCTTGGGGTTCAACGATAGGATCCGCCTTCGCATCGCTTGTTCGAGCGTTGCAACACCCCCCGTTATTCGTGGGTTAAGAAAAACGCGCGCTCGGCAGCGCTTCGCGCTGGACGACCCTGAACGGACGCCGGGCATAAACCACTCATTCTGCAATCTGCATTTTGCACTCTGCAATCTGCACTCCCCTAGGTCGCCGTCAACAACCCCTTGGCCTCTTCGCCCTCTTCCGACGCCTGTTCGTAGCCGGGCAGATAATACGAGTAGTAGCGGTAGTAGTGATACGCCGAGCCCTCGCGCACGTCGTTCAGGACCGCGCCGAGTACTCTGACCGGGAGTCTGTCCAACACGTCGAGCTTGGCCTCTGCCAGATCGCGGTCTGTGCTCCCCAGCCGCAGCACCATGAGAAGATGCCCGGTCAGTGTTCCCAACGAGAAGGCGTCCACTCCGGCGCCCAGCGGCGGGCTGTCCACGATCACAACACTGTAGCTCGACCTCAAAGCCGCTATCAGCTGTGACATTACGCCGGAGCCCAGGAGTTCGGGGGCTTCGGGCGTGCGGGTGCCGCAACCCAAGAAGTGCAGCGAGTGGTAGCCTGTCTGTTGGATCGCGTCGGCCTGTGACAGGCGCCCCATCAGGAGATCGGTGAGCCCGGGCTTGCGGTTCGCATTCAGGGCGCGGTGCAACCCTCCACGCCTGGCGTCGCCGTCGATCAACAGAGTGCGATGTCCGCCGTCGGCAAACGCCAACGCGAGATTGGATGCGACGAACGATTTCCCATCTCCCGCCCCCGGGCTGGTGATCGTGACAACCAGCGGCCCACCGGCACCAAACGCATGGACCATGTTGAGCCTCACACCCCGGAGCGCCTCGACTACGGGCGCTGCATCTGCCACTGCGGTCCCGTTCTTGGCACCCTTCAGATGCGGGATCACGCCAAGCAGCTGCAATCCCAGCTGCTTTGTCACCTGATCGGGGTAACGCACCCGCTTGTCGACCCTGTCCAAGAGAATGGCGCCTACTAAGCCCAGACCGATGCCCGCAGCCAGGCCCATGGCGATGAATTGCAACGCCCGGTTCTTGACGGGCTTCTCGGGCACCACGGCGGAATCCAACACGCGGACGTCGGGGATACTACTGGCCTCGGCCAACCGGGCCTCCGCATAGCGCTGCGAAAGCGTGGTGTAGAGGTTGTCCGCCACCGTCACTTCCCGCTCATAGCGCGCCTCCAGGATCTGGCGCGGCGGGATCTGCCGCAACTCGCGCGAGGCCGCGCCGATCCTGGAATCCAGCTCCATCTGCCTCGTGTTGAGTTGCGCCACCAGGGCATTCAAGGCACGGGGTATGGCCGTCCGCTCCAACTCACCCATCTCGGTCACCAGCCGCTTGACCGGCGCGTATTCATCCGTATAGCGATACTTGAGCGCTCTCAGTTCAGCTTGTTTGGTGGTGAACTCCTGGAGCGCCTGCATCACCTCGCTCGACTGCTGCACAGCACCCACCACTTCGAACGCGTCGACTGTCAACCCGGAGTCGCGCGATTCCACCAGTGCTTTCTGAATGGCCGCTCGGTCGCGAATGATCTGATCGCGCTCGACACGCATGTTGAAGAACGCGCTGAAGACGGGGTCTCGCGTGGCAGCCAAGCCCGGCGCAACCGGTCCTGTGCGATCCGACGGCAGCGTAATGGTCCGTATGCGGAAGGTCTCGAGCGCCTCCTCGGCCGCCTTGAGGTTGCGCTCGGAACTCGTGAGTTGCTCCTGGAGAACCTCTGCCCGCTGCGTGAGCTTGACCTTCTTGAGTTCGGCCGCCTCCTCGACATAGTGCGCCAGCACCGTATTCACCGTGGCGGTTATGAGCGCCGGGTTGGTGCCCTGCAACTCGACACGGAGGAAGTTGCCGTTCCGATCGGTCTGGGTTTGCAGCTCGTCGCGCAGCTGGACGGCTGCATCGCGCGGCGTTACCACCGAGAACTCCACTCTAGAGCCCGGGACCAGAGAAGCTGCCCGTGGCGCCCAGAGAAATCCCAGTGCACCTCCCAAAGAATCCCCCGGTTGGGCCCGCTCAACCACTATTCCGTCCCCGGTCTCCAGCGTCACGCCGTTGCCACTCTCGTCGATCGTCAAACGATACTCTCCGGGCCTAAACCGCTCGGCCAAGCGGAAGGCATTGAAGACCGCCGAGTCACCCGGCTCCTCGAGCGTGAGATAGAGCCTGAGTTCCTGGACCGCCGGGTCCAGTACCACGAAAGACTTGAGTAACTCCACCCAGCCGTAGCTCTGCAGTAACTGGCCGCTCTGGATAGGACCCTGATTGGTGGTACCGCGCTCGGCGGTCTCGATCCAGACGGCGGCCTGTGCCAAGTACTCGGGTTTCACGAACCTGGCAGCTGCCAATCCGCCGCCCAGGCACAACATGGTGGTGAGGACGACGAGCCACTTGTAGCGGAGGACTGCCGCGATGTAGCGGCGCCAGTCGGTCCCCTCTTCTTCAGGCTGGAGCTGCTGCCAGGCGGGTGGGCCCGCCGGCTCCATCGCCACGGACTGATGCACCGGCTCCGGCAGCGGAGCCTGGGATTGTTCCGGATTGGCTGGGAGATCGGACATTACGTGTCGGTTTCCGGGATCTGGTTCAATTCAGCGCACGGTACTGCAATAGGGATGCCCTTTGGCGGTGAAATGTGAAATGTGAAAGGTGAAACGAGTGCCTCCGGCTCATCGGCGGTGCATTTCACTTTTCACTTTTCAGTTTCCACTTCGCACGTCTCACGATTAGACTCTTCTTTTCACATTTCACGGCTGGCCGGGTGCAATTCGTTGCGCCGCTGCAACATACCCT
>JBHHYR010000346.1:0-2996 GCA_046757585.1 Binatia bacterium
GAGGCGGGAAAGGCCCACTGCCAGCCCCACTCGCGGTCCGCATTCGGGTACTTACGCGCCAGCGCGTCGGGGAGCGCCACGCGGCCGACGCCGGCCGCCAAGTCGACCGCATGCCGCCTGCGCACCCTTCCGAGATGAGCCGTGAGCCTGGGAACCACAGCGGCTGGTAGCATCGTCACGCGGTCCTTCTTGCCTTTCCCTTCCCGCACGACGATTTCGTGTCTGGTAAAGTCAATGTCCTTCACCCGCAACCGCAAACATTCCATTCGCCGCAGCCCTGAACCGTACAGCAGCATTGCCATAAGCCATGGAACACCGTCAAGGGTGGCCAACAGGGCCTGCACTTCCTGGTGCGTGAGCACCACGGGGAGCCGCTCCGGTCGCTTTGCACGCACGATCTCATCCAGCCAACCCGGGTCGCAGCCCAGGACGCTCTGGTACAGAAAGAGTAGCGCCGCCAGCGCCTGGTTCTGCGTCGATGCGGCCACGTGCCGTTCCACGGCCAGCGCAGTGAGAAAGCGCTCGATTTCGGGCTTGCCCATGTCCGCCGGATGCCGCTTGCCGTGGAACAGGATGAACCTCCGAATCCAACCGACATACGCCTCCTCGGTCCGATAGCTGTACTGCCGCGTGCGGATCGCGTCGCGGACCTGATCAAGCAGCCGCGGCTTTGGCGACACCGGCCGCGCCTCCACGGGCCTAGCAGCCCGTTGAAAAACAGGGCCCCTACTGCGGGTGGCTATTTTCCGCCAGCTCTGCGTTGCCGAATCCTCAACAAAATCACCCGATTTGCCTCCGGTTCGGCAGCCGCTGCCCGCGGACTGCCGTCACCTGGGCTTTGTCCCAGAGCTTGACGACGACCTTGCTCTGGACAAGGCCTCGTGAGCTCACGAATGCACGAAACGCCGAAGGCACGAACGCAGAGCAGGAATTTAGCCCTTTCGTGCAGACCCAGGAGGTCCTGGCCTGCAGCCGCCTTGTTCGGCCTCGCGTCAAGCGACGATTTTGAATGGTTCCCCTCGATTGTGCAGGAGAACCAGCTGATCACCCCGCAGCGCGAGTGCGGCATACATTTACCCGTCGTCATCGCTGAACTCCACCTCGTAGACGTGCGGTGCGAGAATCTCGACGACCGTGCCGACCTCGCCCCGCTTCAGCTTACGTTCCGCGAGATCCATCATTCGGCATGCGTCATCGTCCGAGTATGCTTCTTCGTCGCGCCGAACGCCGTGGCGATGAGCCGCAAGCTCTTTTCACGTCGGTCTCCATCGCCTTGTTAGGGTCTACGCCGCCGCTGTGAAAGGAGCCTGCCGTAACCAACGGCAAGCGTTGGGCTATCTCTATGTGCTGCGAACGTGTGGGGCGGCGAAGCTGAGGTCTACAGCCGCGGCTCTAATTTGCTCTTGCTTTACACATACGTAGATGACCACCGCAAAGAGGACTACACCGAGCGCGTAAAAACCCAGGAGACGCTTGCCATCACTTGATCCGCAACCTCATCGCGGGCACAATTGCGCGCATATTCGTGCATGGGTAATTGCGCGAATCTCGTCGCTGACGTAGTTGCTAGCACCCTTGCAGAACAAAGTGCCCTCGGCGCGATTCGAACGCGCGACCCCAGGATTAGGAATCCTGTGCTCTATCCACCTGAGCTACGAGGGCAGGCAGTGAAATCAAGCAGTGACCTAGGCGCCGTCGGTGTAACGACGGCGCTGCGCGTCCGTCCGCCTGGCTTCCGCGTCTAAACGACGTACCACACTACCTTTTCTCTTGCCAGCGTCGAAGGGGTGTAGCGCAAGGGGCAAGTCGAGCTGCAGGAGCAGCCCAGGCCTATGCCAGATGACAGTCGGGTGATTGTCACCTTGATACGGCGGTCGTTGACCTAGGCGCATATCGAATCGACGAGAAACAGGCCGCGTTACGGTGCGGCTGTCCTCACCGGAGGGCCAGGAGTCCAGGCTCCTTTCGGACTCGGCTGTGATAACGGGCTCGCTGGCCTACTAGTCAGGTGATTCGCGCCAGAACCGGTTTGACGCGATATGCAGATAGTTGCATACTGAGTCATACGCGATAGGCCGCTGCTCTCGCTTGGATCGAGCCGCGATGATGTCAAGGCCTTTCCCGCGGATGCTCGACGGCTTGCAGGCTTCCAGCTCCGAAGGGTTCAGCAGGGGCTGGACCCGAATGACTGGAGGACGATGCCGGCCATGGGAACGGGCGCCAGTGAGATACGCATTCACACCGCCGTGGAGCACCGGGCCGTGTACGTCGCGAAGTTCGCCGAAGCCGTGTATGTGCTGCACGCGTTCGAAAAGAAGAGTCGCAGGACCTCGAAGCGTGATGTGGATGTGGCTCGACGGAGATTGCATCAATTCCTGCTGCAGCGCCGAAGCCGTCGGCGGGCATGAATAGGAGGTGACCCATGAGGCTAAAGATGGCTCGATCTTCTGGAAGCGTGTTCAAAGATGTGGGATTCCCCGACGATGAGGCCGAACACCTCAGGGTACGCGCTGACCTGCTCATCCAGATCCAGCAGACGCTGAAGGCCCGGGGGTTGAAGCAAGTCGAGGCCGCCAAACTTCTTGATGTAACCCAGCCGCGCGTGAGTGATCTGGTCAGGGGCCGCATCGACCTTTTCAGCGTTGACAGCCTCATCGACATGCTCGCTAGACTGGGGATCCGGGTCAAAGTCGTCGTCACCTCCCGGAAGAAGCGCCTGCAAGTTGCCTAGCGCTGCGCCTCAGGTGTGGTCTCGACAGGCGAGGCCGCACATTCTGACGCCACGTCTCCGCGGTGTCGGTTTAGCCTGCAGCCGCCTTGCGCGGCTCACCTTGAGTGCTGTGAGTTCCACAGACCGCCCGACCACCCTGAAGGTGAGCTATTCTCAGCAAGCTCCACGGCGAGCTGGAGGATCGCAACCAATCCGCCGCCGGCAGCCTGGCCGAAGGCCTGGAGGAGACCTTGATGTTGCATCGACTCGGCGTGTACGCGGTACT
>JBHHYR010000347.1:0-2995 GCA_046757585.1 Binatia bacterium
ACGGCAAATCGTGGAGAAGAATGACCCGTAGGATCATTTTTCAACAGACTCCTAGGTACAGACTCGACGACAACGGCGTCCCCGTCGTCACGCGACACGAGATCACGTGCTTCCCGAGCAGCCCATGCGCCAGTGGGTGATTTCGTTCCCCTACCCGCTACGCTTCCTCTTTGCGACTCGCCCCGAGGTGCTCACTCAGCTACTCGGCATCGGCAGTTCGCTTCGCGAACTGCTTAGCTGATTGCTCAGCAATCAGCCCTCTACCGCGCGATCTCGACATTCATCACACAGCGTGCCGGCTTCCATGTCGATTGCGGTGCTAGCGCCGGGGCTGTCAGGTTAGTGCAGAGGTTCGGTTCCGCACTCAATCTATAGAAGCAGTCACAGTACCCCCGTTGTGCAAGTCATTGATTTTCCTCTAACAGGCCTTGTTGCGCACCTGACGTATCCCCATCGAGCACCAGTTTGCCCGTGGCTTTGAGGTGGTCGAGGATCGCTTTCACCGGGTCACTGTCGAGGTCGGCACGCTGGATTTCGAGCGGCGCATACGGCGCGACTTGATCGGCCGCAAGAACGTTCTCCTTGATCAGTCGCATCAATGACGTGTCGCTCACACCGCTGTACCGTGTGGCTTGCGCCAGCGTGAGAACGTCGGCATCGAGGGCCGATTCGTCGGGCGAGGCAATCGCGTGCTTGCGCCGGATGGAAGCCACCCGGGCACGGGTCCAGCGATTACCCTTGCCCGTACGCCGGCCGAGCTTGGAGAGCACCCGGGCAATCTCGTCATCACCGTAGCGCACTGCCATCCGGCTGATCACCTCCAGATCCTCGAGGGCAGTCTTGTGCGCCACGGCACCGGATTGCGGTTTCGGCATGCTGAGCGCCGTGTGACAGCCACCCTGCCAGTGAACGATGAAGTGCAGGGTCTGCGTCGCTTCATCCAGGTCGACCACGATCTCGTGGATGACCAGGCGAGCGATCTGCTTCTTCAGCGTCATGGGACAGCCAGCGTCCTCCCAGACGGTCGCGAAGTCTTCTCCGAGGGCACGGATGGCGGTCTCATCGGCCGCGCAAAGCGATGCCGGTGTTGCCGTTGCCACCTCGAGCTGGCCTTCGAGCTCATGCTGTCCTGCCAGCGTGTCGTTCCAGCGCCGCTCCAGCTCGTCCGCCACCAGGCGGTTGTTGGGGTCGACCTGATCGTATTGCGTGAACGCTCGTTCCGCCTCGTAGCGCGCTTGTTGTAACTGACGTTCGAGCGCCTTCGTCCGGTCGTCCTGTTCGACGTTGCGCCGTTCGATGGCATCCAGACTCGCGGCGATGCCGTGCGGCGAGATCGCTTCGACCAGCAACTCAGCCAAGCGCTTGTCGACCGTGGCGCCGCCGAAGCCGAGACAGTACTCACCGCCGCTCTCGAAGTCGCCGCTGCACAGATAACGTGCCGCTGTGCCACGCTTGCCCCAGTAGCGGATGTGCAGCTTGCGCCCGCAGCGGCCGCAACGTAAAAGGCCCGTGAGCAACCCCTGTCCGGCTCGGACCGCGAGCGCTGCCTCGTCCTGGGCGAAGTTACTGCCATTGGCGCGCATGATGTCCTGATTACGCTGGTAGCGATCGAGGTCAATATACCCCGCGTGGTGATCCGGCAGGAACACCTCAGCGTCTTCGGCGCGGCGGTAGCTGCGCTGGCGTTTTAGCGCCTGGCCGTCCTTGACGACCACCTCCGTCGGGCGCCGGCCGTAGGCATAGACACCGGCGTACAGCGGATTGTGGAGCACACCACTGACGAAGCTCACACTCGGCAGTTGCCAGCCGATCTGGTGCCGCCCGGCCACGCATTGGTTCACCGGCAACTCGACCCCCTCCTCATGGAACCAGCGATGGGTCTGGCGGATGCTGCCGAGTTCATCGAACTTCTTGAACACCAGGGTCATCGCCTCCTGGTTGCGCTGATTCGGATCCTTGGCGATCCGACCGACGATATCCTTGACGTAGCCGGGTGCAAGACAAGACATCAGTTCGCCGCGTCTCGCCTTGGCCTCGCGCCCCTGCTGCAGACGGAACTTGAGCGTTTTGAGTTCCACCACGCTGAGCGTGCCCTTGATGCCGAGCATCAGCTGGTCGTCCAGACGATTCAGATCGTACAGATTCTCGGCGTCGGCAATCAGGGTGTTGAACAGCTGGCACAGTTCCAAGAGGTGACACCAGTCCTTGTCGGTGCGCGACAGACGTGACAGCTCCCGCGAGAGCACCAGACCCACCTCGCCCAGGGCGATACTGGCAAGCAGTTGCTTGAAGCCGGAACGGGCTCTGGCGCCGCTCGCCGCGCTCGCGCCCAAATCGCAGTCGATCACCTCGACCTGTCGGAAGCCGTAACCCTTCGCGGTATCGGTCAGCGCGTACTGCAGGCGCTGGCTCTCGGTGTTGTGTTTGACCTGGGCGAGCGAGGACTGGCGCAGATACACCACCGCCTTGCGCGACACGTGTTCGGCGGTGAGTTTGCCGTCATTCAGGTTCATGCTTTGCTCCCGGCTGGCTTTCCAGCACGGCGATGATGGCGTCGGCCATCGCCTTGATGAGCGCTTGTCGCTGCTTCGGCGTCAACACCGGCGCGGGTGTCGGTTCGTCGCCGAGGTCGAGGTGGGTCTGCTGCATGACCGGTTCCTGTCGGTGGCGTCATGGCCAGCCTAACCGCGCGCAGTAGCTCCGCAAGCGAATTGAGGGCGCCCGCGTCGAGTTCGATCATGTCACCGAGGTGATAGCGGTCTGCCGCGGGATCGAGCATCCACAACGGGACCTTGAGAGTCTTGCCGTCGGTATGCTTTATCGTCACACCGATCCGGCCGGGCCGGCACCATCGGATGACCCGGAGTTCACGTCGGTATAGCGGATGAAAGCGATAGTGCACCGTCACCGTCGACGGCATGGTATTTAGCGTGGTTGTCGCTCAACGTTCACCTGCACCTGCTCTTCCTGGATGGCGTCTATACCTTCGACAACG
>JBHHYR010000348.1:0-2976 GCA_046757585.1 Binatia bacterium
CCCTCGGTCCCCCTTTGTCAAAGGGGGAAGCAGCGATATGGGTTCCCCTTTGTCAAAGTTTGTCAAAGGGGGAAGCAGCGAGAAAGGCGCGCTGGTATCTTCGGATTGCGGCTAAGTACTGCGGTTCACAGATACCACGACGTGTGGATTTCCCCCCTCCTTACCAAGGAGGGGGAAGGGGGAGGTCGCGACCGGCGCACTTGTACCTCCCCCCAACCCCCTCCTTCGAAAGGAGGGGGCACGTTGCGGAAGACGCGACTGTGCTTCCGAACAGCAGTGCTGGGGGCGGCCTGCCTGAGGGGCGAGTGCCCCAGCGGTGTGCCGGCAAGATGGCTGCGACCACGGGTGTGCGGCGGTGGGCCGCTCGGGCGTCACCGCCTCCACGTCCCATATGCCCATCGACCTGACCCCGTTTGCCCGCCAGTCGACGGTTCGGCTCACCACGACGGGCCGCAAGTCCGGGAAGCCGCGTACGGTGACGATCTGGTTTGTGGTTGTTGGCCCGCGCCATCTGTACCTGCAGCACGTGCGCGGTCCGGCGACGCACTGGTATAAGAATCTGTGCCAGCAGCCGTCGGTCCAGCTCGAATTCGGTCAGGGAAGGATTGCCGCACACGCTACGCCCATCGATGACCGGGACGAAGTCCGGCGGGTGCTCAGCTTGTTCCGCCGCAAGTACTGGTTTGCCTGGCTCTTCCAGCTCCTCGGCATGACGCGGCAGGCGGTGGCCGCAAAGGCCGAAGTTGCCGGTGCCGGGCGGTGAAGTGCCGCGCGCCGCGGCAACGCTTTGCGCTGAAGAGTGATGAACGAGCAGGTGGGCCACGACCCGGACGCAGGACGGACTCCTGCCTGGTGCGAGTGGCGCCGCGGCGGGAGCCCGTTGTTGCTCGTGGCACCGCACGGCGGGCGGCGGCCGCCGATCAACGCCGCTGCACCGCCGCCACAACTGCGGGTGAACGATCTGTATACGCCCGAGCTTACGCGGATCCTGATGGACCGGCTCGATGCCACCGGCATTATCAACGCCGGTCAGGACCGGAACACCCTCGACTTGAACCGGACCTCCCAGGTACGGCAGCGCGCGCCGTGGTGGCTGGCGCTCCTGGTACGGGAAATCGAGGTGATCCTCGGCCGGCATGGCCACGCGGAGGTGGTGTTCGTCCACGGATGGAATACGGGGCAGCCGCAATGCGACATTGGGGTCGGTGCGGTGGAGCGAGGCGGTGAAGTCCGCCCGACTGGTGGCGCGCAGCTCACGATTCTCCCCAACTACCTGCGCCAGCGCATCGGCGCCTTCCGGGCAGCCTGCGCGCAGCGAATGATCACGACGAGCATCGGAGAGAAGTATCCCGGTAGTCACCGCAACAATCTGCTGCAGCTGTTTACGGAGCGTGCCATTGCGCCGGCTGATCCGGTGGCTCGCCGCCTCGGTCGCTGGGCGGCCGAACAACGGTTGAACGCCTGTCAACTCGAGCTGGGAATCCCGCTGCGCTGGCCCGGGGTCTGGCGGGACCGGTTTCTTGATGCCGCGGCGGAAGGCTTTGGCTGGAGTCGGCGGCCAGGAAGCGGACGGCGACTGCTGCGGGCGGAGCGCACACGTGCCCGCCGGGACTCGGTGCGGGGGAGCAGAGTGGCGGCGCTACAGTTTTACGATCCTGCAGCCGATGCCGGCATGCTCGCCAGCCTGGGACGTGCCGGCCCGCAGGTGATTGGCGCGCGGCTGTTGCTCTTCCTGGGAGGGCAGCGGGTCGCACTGTTCACGGGCGAAGAACCGGACGTCCCCGGCCAGCGTGTTTTGCCGCTGCGGTTTACCTCCCAAGACGACGTGCTGCGGATGGATTTCACCGCCCCGATGCTGCTCATCGAAGACGCCGCCGTGTGCCTGGACCTGGAAGCGGCGCTGCACGCGGCGCGGGTGGTCGAAGCCGAGGTGCACCTGCGGGTCGCGTGTGGCCAGCGGAAGAGGCCGGCACCGGCGCTCGCGTTTGGCACGGTTGACGGGGAGCTGACCGTTGCCGGCCGGCGCTGGCGTGTCCATGCAGGCGGGTTTCTCACCGGCAGCGCACTGCGTGCAACGGGGCCACGACAGCAGGTGATGCTGGCTGCCAACTTCGCGGCCGCGGGTGCGGTGCTGTCACGCGTGGTTGGCGGGGAAAGCCACTCGTTGGGGTTGCACTTCACCGCGGATGCGGTGCGCTCGCTTGACGGGATGCGTATCGAGATTGCGACGGACGGCGACGCCTACACGCCAGCGACGTTTGCACTGCTCAGTGACGGCCAGCCGCCGCTGAGCGGCCAGGCGCTGTCTCGGATGAGCATCCTGCGGCCAGCCGGCCGTGGAGGTTACGTGCGGGTAACCTTCGGTGTCGCCCGGTTCTGCTGGAGGAGCGAACGGGGCTCCGGCCTTTACGAGTACGCCCGGCCAGTGCTGGAGCCGGGCGGCGCTTACGCGCGTAGGGGCAGCTCGGCGGTAAAGCTGCCCTGAATGGCAGTCTCACCCTTCTGGTTCAGGGCCACGACCGTCCCCTCGATGAAGTGCCGGGCACCGTCGGCGTACTTCCTGGTCACCGTGCCCTTGCAGGTGATCGTATCGCCTGGCCACACGCGGGTCGCGAAGCGCACCTTGAACTTGCGTAGATTCTCGCGCCCGACGTAGTCGGTCACGCACTTGCTGACAAACCCGGCGTTGAGCATGCCGTGGGCGAACACGGTCGGGTTGCCTGCTTTCTCCGCGAAGGTCTGATCATGATGAATGGGATTGAAGTCTCCGGAGGCGCCAGCATAGCGCACGAGATCGGTTCGGGTGAGGTTCTCAACCACAAAGGGCGGCACCTCGTCGCCCGCCGTGACGTCCTCGAAGTACAAGGCCTTGCGCTCAACCATAAGAAGGCCCCTCTCCGGTGGTCCCGCTCCCTCTCAGCCGGTGGCGGCCAGCTCGGCTTGCGGCTGGTCGAGCACCAGTTGCGCTACCAGCTC
>JBHHYR010000349.1:0-2951 GCA_046757585.1 Binatia bacterium
GTCCACGAGCCGTGAGCACGATGTCCAGGCCCCGGCCACGGTCGGGCTGCGCGCGGCCATGGCGGCGGCCGCCGACCGGGACCGCATCGCCACCCAATACGTCACCGATTTCGCTGATATTTTCGGGCTTGGCGTACCGCGCCTTCGCGAGGCGCTCGGGCGCTGGCCAAGCGAGTCCTGGGCGGCGGCGAGCGCCTATCTTGGCTTCCTCGCCGGTTTCTCGGATACGCACATCGTGCGCAAGCATGGGGCGAAGCGGGCCGCGGACGTGCGCCGCCGCGCCACGCCGCTCAACGCGCGCTTACGCAACTGCGCGGATCCGGCGGCCATGCAAGAGGCACTGCTCGACTTCGATGCCACCCTCAAGAGCGAGGGAATGAACCCGGGCACGAGCGCGGACCTGACGGTGGCCAGCCTCTTCACACGCCGCCTGCAAGACGCCATGACTGCCGATGCCGGCGGGCCGCCCCGCGATTGAACCGCCGCCATGCCAGGCAAATATCACCTTGCCGTTGCGGAAAGATTGAGATTACGATTTTCCAAGGGGAACTCAGTTCATCGATCGGAAGTGGGCCCGGACACCGAGCACTCTTTTCGGGTTAGCGCGGCTGCTGGAATCTTTGGGGGTAAACCATTCCAAGAGGTAGAGTAGGGATGAAGCGCTTTAACCCCTTACGGAGTCAAGTTTCTCCACCCCTCTCTCCGAACCGGACGTGCAGGTTTCCAAGCATCCGGCTCTCCGTGTACGGCTGTCGCCGCCGGTGGCCCTCAGAATGTGCTGAGGGTGTTGAAGGCCGCCCAGAACTGATCAGCTCCGGGACGGAACTGTTCGTCTGGCTCGGCATTCCATCCGTTCGGTATACGTATGCCCCGGTGGGGAAAGCGCATGGTTCCGCCTTCCCAGAGGAACCGCAGGCGCGTGGGTCCATCGACCCAGCGCTGTCGGTCCCCGCGAACGTTGCGAGTGAAGCGGCGGCGCAACTGTCGCCAGTACGCCTTTCGGTGCTTCTTTCTCAGCCAACGTCCGACGCGCCACCATATCCAGTTGTCGAGCTTGTTGAAGTCTCGGCAGGCCCATGTGGCGTAACGGTAGTAGTTGCGCCACCCGGTCAGGATAGGGTTCAGCCTGTCGATGAGAGAAGCGAGGCTGTCGCCCGTGGGCGTCGCCTTCACCAGAACCTTGATCTTGTAACGCAGGTCATTCAGCTTTCCCTTCGGGATGAAGAGATTGCCGACCCAGCGCTTCGTTTGAAGCGCCTTGGTCTGCGCCACCCGGTAGCCGAGGAAGTCGAAGCCTTCCCTGACATCGGTGATCCGGGTCTTTTCCATCGACAAGTCCATGCGGAGTTTCTCCTTGAGGAACGCCGCCAGCGCGTGCCTTTCCGCTTCCGCCTGCTCGCGCGTCCCCGCGACGAGGACGACAAAGTCGTCCGCATACCGCACCATGAAGAAGATCGGCCGGCCTCTGCTGCGGTCATAGAACCGCCGGTCGGCCGCATTCTGCGGGCGCTCGCGAGGGCGCAGGGACCAACGTCCATATCGCTCGTCGAGGGCTGTCAGATAGATATTGGACAGCAGCGGCGAGACGATCCCGCCTTGCGGCGAGCCCGTGACCGGGTGACGGACGGTCCCCTCGATCATCACGCCGGCCTTCAGGAAGGCGAGGATCAGCCGCAGCGCCTTGCGGTCGCTCACACGGCGTCTCACCCGCTCCATCAGAACGTGATGGTCGATGGCGTCGAAGCAGCCCTTGATGTCCCCCTCGATCACATGACCGTAGACGGAAGGTCCGCCACGGGTGGGATGAAGGCTGCGCTGGATTTTCGCCAGCGCATCATGGGTGCTCCGTCCTTTGCGGAACCCGTAGGAGGTGGGATAGAAGTCCGCCTCGAAGATGGGCTCCAGGATCAGCTTCAAAGCCATTTGCACCAGTCGGTCCTTGAGCGTGGGAATGCCCAGCGGGCGGACCTTGCCGACCTTGCCCGGCTTCGGGATGAGCCGCTGCCTGACAGGTTCGGGCCGGTAGGTTCCGCAGCGAAGCTCTTCGCGTATTTCATCGAGGAAGCCCGCCGCGCCGCCGGGACGCTCTTCAACCGTGCGCCGCGTCACTCCGTCCGTGCCGGGCGTCCGGCTGCCGCGATTGCGGATCAGCCTTCGCCAGGCGTCGTTCAGGGTTCGGCGGTCGCATACGAGATTGAACAGATCGGCGAACACCTTGTCAGGGTCGCTGCTGCTCCACCGATACAGCTTGCGCTGCATGTCGAGGACGAACGAAGTATTCACCGCGCCGGGCATGAGCCCGCCTCCTGCTTGCAAGCTGTATCCACTGCCTCCCTTCGCCATGCCTCAATGAGACATGTGAGCGGCTTTCCCGCCCTCGGACTACTACGGAGGCTCCGCCCCTCGTCGCCGCGATCGCTGGTCGCTTCAGCCATCCATCGCCGCAGGGCGATGGAAGTGAGGACGAGGTTCTTGGGTTCCGCTTCGGATCTCTGGCCCGCTTTAGGCGCCGACTTTACCCCGTGTGGACTCCGACCCCGACGCCACGCAAGCCCACGCCGAGGCTGGTGCGCGGCACGCCGCACACCCCCAGTCCGTGTAACTCCAGCACGGACCAACGCTCCACCGGTCCCCAATGCAAATTGGAAGCCGTCCCGCCCACTTCCGAGTTGGCGGGGTCCATATTCTGACGAGGCGTCCGCCATCGGTTCGGTTTCCCTCGCCATGGCAGGCTTGCACGCCGGACCGCTCACGGGATCGGAAGTCCCCGCCCGCCCGGCTTCAATGGGTTCTGCTGATTTATGGCGCACCGGAAGCCCCCGGCTTGCCTCACCCATCTGCTTATCGCCGCATGTTGCGTCACACGGCGTGCGGGGTCCTCCACCCCGCGAGATCAAAAACGACTTACTAATCAAAGCACTCCTTTCTTCAATTAACCCCAACGCACGGAG
>JBHHYR010000350.1:0-2947 GCA_046757585.1 Binatia bacterium
CCGCCCGCCGTCGTGCCCCCAGCGTTCACGCGCTGCCCGTAGATGTCCCAGTCGGTTCCGAAACCCCAGTGGTGATCCTCCCAGACCACCAGATACTCATTCGCACTGCCGTTGTAGGCGACCGCCGGCCGGATCTGGTCGTTTTCCCAGGCGACAATGGACGCCGCTGCAGCCAGACGCGGCGCCGGCATCGCCAGCGCCACGGAAAGAAGGCAAAGGCCCCACAACAACCGCCCGGCAAGACCGCATGGGACGGATGGAGACATCGAAGCCAGCCGTCGCCGGCAGCAGTCCGGCACGCCTCCGCCGCCCATCGCTCGCAGCGCCGGTAAGACACCCTGTCTTGTTCCTGCGGTAATGCGGTACGCGGGTTTCGCCATCTTCTCATCACCCCATCTGGCCTCTCCCGGTTGCCTGGTGAGAAGGGAGCGCGCCCTTACGGACACGGGACGCTTACGCGTCGTGTCACCGAACTGAGCTACAGCGGTACGGGGAACCGGGGGCCGAGGGAAATGACAAGTGCCGGCATCGGGCACGACAGATGTCACTGCCGGCGTTATCCGGTAGCTGCGATCGCGTCTGCCGCCGGGTCCGGAGAAAGGCGTGCTTCGGTGCGGAAAAGGGGATGCGTCCCATTCCCGCTCCGCAATCGGATCACCGTGAAAACGGCGGCGGTCTTCGGGGCCGTGGCTGCAAGCTTGAAAAAGGCCGGACGTGATCCGAACGTTTGAATCAACGACCTGTGGCTCGCCGCGCAGGCGATTCAGCGCGACTTCAAGCGGCTCACGCCGAATCCGAAGGACTTCAAGGACATCCCAGGCTTGAAAATGGTCCACCGGCCGTTACCGTAGCGCCCGCAGTCCCCGGCGACGCTCGCGGTCCGAGTACCTGTCTGTCATTGAGGCTACCAACCTCGAAGGGCATCATGGTTTACTCTAAGGGCAAACGTGTGGTGCAGGACGGGGAAGAGACCTTCTACTTTTTGGTGTCATCGAAGCGGAGCTTATGAAACATGCCTGATCGCGGGTTCAAGATTCGAGCCTGCCCTTCGTGCGGCGGGCGCCAGATAAAGGCGAAGCGTGGTACATGGCGTGGGGAACACGACGGCAAGTCGTACACAGTCCCCGGTGTGCGCTTCTTCGAGTGCCCGGCTTGCGGAGAGAAGGCTTATCCTCCCGAGGCCATGCGCCGTATCCAAGAATGCTCGCCCGCATACGCAAAACGAGCGCGGCGTTCAGCGTCGCGCGGCCCAACAAGCCGATGGAGCGGTCCGGCATAAACGCAGACTCTGAAAGCGATGGCGGGTGGGCCGGCCGCTTATCCGCGGTCCGTTGGGCCGCGCCCACTGGAAGGGGAGGGAGAGCAATGCCACGGCGACTGATCTACTGGGCGATTCTCATCCTTGGATTGACCAGACGGGATGAGGGACGTTGGTAGATTGTCAGGTTTTCCATGGGGGCACGTAGTTCCCGGCCCCGCAGGAACGTTGCTTCGTTGCTCAGTGCGGGAGCCTCAGGCGCTCACGCATCCCCATCGCATCCTGTCGGGCCGCGATGACGTGCTGTGGGCGTTGGCGCTGCTGGTGCAGCGCACGCCGCGCGCCCGGGCCCGCCGTATGGATCGCCCGCCGTCTGGGTGTTGAGGCCACCCTTCGTCCGCGCGGCCGACCGCGGCGTCACGGAACTTCGACAGCGGTCGCTTGCTTCCACTCGACCTGGAAATTGGCCCTATCCCCTTTTGTCGACGCGGGTCAGTTTCTGGTCGAGAGCATCAGCTTGCATCTTGGGGTTCCCTGTATCCGGTACGCACGGAGAGTCCACGGTCAACTCGCGCTAATATCCCTCCCGGTTCAGCCACCTGTGCACTACTTGCTACTTGTCGTTTCCACTCTTGCCCTTGAACGCCAGCACCTCCGGCTGACCAGCTTGGAGCATCACGTAGAACTCCTGCTTGTTTTGATGGCTCCCATGCCCCTGACCCTTGTACCGCCTGCGCCAGAGATCCCTCATCCCTTTCCGGCGGTGCTCTTGCGTTGGCATTGTTTCCGCCCGTCGTTTCGCTGCCCCATTCATGCATGTGCTCGATCCTGCGGCGTCGCAGCGGGCCCTTGCCGTAGTAGCAAGTCTTCATTTCTTCTCCTTTCGCACCCGGAAACTCTCCCATAATTCGGGGTCGGGGCCGCCGCGTCGGGAAAAGGGGATAGGTCCAATTTTGGCAGTTTCGCCGCGCCCGGCCTCGCCACCGCTGCAGCTGAGCACGCCAGGCGACCCTAGCATGGCAGCCGCTTCGAACGCTCACCCTTTGGAACCCCCCAGTAGTCGGCGCCCGTTTCAAAGATCGTGCGTCGACCGTTGGCGCAGTTCAGGATAGGGAAGACAAGGTCGCCGGCGGCGATGCGGGCAGGCGGTGGCATCTGTCGTTAGGAATGGGACTTATTCCCCTTCCTTCGCTCGCAGCGAGATGTTTGGGCGTGTAGATGCGGGGAGGGAAGGCTGTTAGCTACGCAACCCAGCCGGAGCGCACGCAGCAAAACCGCCGTGCTCTACCAAACGGTCCGTACGAGCCCGGAGCTGCGGATGCGGGCGTCATTGGTCAGCAGCGGCGCGTCCAGACGCAGCGCGGTCCCTGCGATGAGCCGATCGAAGGGATCGACGAGGCCGGCCAGCCCGCGGGCCTCCCGGACGTCGTCCCACACCAAGCGCTCGATCGGCAGACCGGGATGCGCCGCCATCAGCGTGTGCCACTCGTCGAAGCCCAGTCGGCTCTTGATCCGGCCGCGCTCGAGCAGCAACACGAGCTCAAAGAAGCAAATCACCGGCACATGCACGCGGTCACGCTGCGCCTCAGCGCGCCGGAAGATACGCGTGCAGCGTGGGCTGATGCGGCGCAGGTCTCCGGTGGCGAAGAAGATGAGCGCCTGCGTGTCGGTCACGTAGGTCATGTCAGG
>JBHHYR010000351.1:0-2916 GCA_046757585.1 Binatia bacterium
ACTAGAGTCCGCCGTTTGGCGGCAGGGTCGGGGCGCTCCTCCCTGCCACGTCACTGTCGATCGCAGTCCGGGGACTGGCGACTCTCGTCCAGCGTCTGCCGCGCGATGATCATCCGTTGAATCTCCGATGCGCCTTCCACAATGCGCAGCACGCGGACGCCAGCGTAGATGCGCCCCACCGCACACTCTTTCATGTAGGCCAAGCCCCCGAAGATCTGGAAAGCGCGGTCGGCGGCGCGGTTGACCATCTCGGAGGCGAAGAGCTTGACCATCGAAGAGTCACGCGCCACTGCTTGACCCTGGTCCCGTTTCCACGCCGACTGGTACAGCAAGGCACGAGTCGCAGAGATTTCAGTTGCCGTGTCGGCGATCATTGCCTGTACGAGCTGGCGCCGCGCGAGGGGTTTGCCGAACGTGACGCGTTGCGTGGCGTGCGCGACCATCAGCTGCAGCAGCTTTTCGGCAATACCGAGACAGACAGCGCCCAGCGTGAGCCGCCCGTCCTCGAGCGTCCGCATGGCGATGGCAAAACCGAAACCGACCTGCCCGAGGATCTGTGGCCGGGGCAGGTAGCAGTCTTCGAACACCAGTTCGCACTGGTGGACGACATCGCCGGCAATGGACTCTTGAATCTGGCCGACACGAAAGCCGGGCGTGCCCCGCTCCACGATGAATGCGGTTATTCCGCCGCGGGCCCGCAAGGTCTTGTCAGTGACGGCCAGCACCGTGACCACGTTCGCAATATCGCCGCGGGTGATGAAGTGCTTGGTGCCATTGAGCACGTAGCCGTCGTCGCGGGGCAGGGCTGTGGTTTGAATGTTGGCCGCGTCCGAGCCGGCCTCCGGCTCCGTCAGGGCAAACGCAGCGAGGCAATCACCGCGCGCCATCGGTGGTAGGTACCGCTGGCGCTGCGTCTCGGTTCCTTCAAGGACGATTCCGCGGGAACCGATGCCGTTATTGCCGCTCAGGAGCGCGAAGTAAGCGCCATTTGATTGGGCGAGCTCTTCGAGGATCAGACAGTACGGAAACGTCCCGAGCCCGAGGCCCCCGTACTTTTGGGGGATGGTAATGCCGAAGTAGCCGAGCTCCTTCAGGCGGCTGACCGCGGACGCCGGAACGTGTCCCGTTGCGTCGATGGTGGCTGATGCGGGCTCGAGCTCTTCGCGCACCAGGCGCCGCGTCTGGTCCTGAAGCATTCGATACTCTGGCGGGATGGATAAATCCATAGGCCGCGCGCTCAAAGGTGCGCCTGCAGGCGATGGAGGTAGTCGATGACGCCTTCGACGGTTGCGGTCCGTGAGGGAAAGACTTCCGTGGCGCCAAGCTGCTTGAGGAACTGGACATCCGCGTCGGGGATGAGCCCCCCAACCAAGAGCGGAACATGGCATCCGCGTTCCTGGAGCGCACGCAGCACTTTACGCGTCAATGGTACGTGCGCTCCGGAGAGCAGGCTCAAGCCCACGATGTCCGCATCTTCCTGCAGTGCACACTCTGCAATAGCGTCAGGTGTTTGATGCAAACCGGTATAGATCACCTCGATGCCCGCGTCCCGCATTGCCCGCGCGAGCTGCCGTGCTCCGATGTCGTGACCGTCGAGGCCGGCCTTTGCGAGCAGCACCCGAAGCGGTCTCTGATGTCGGTTGGCCATATCGCCTCCGTGTCGCCGTTCGATGCGTCGCGGCCTCAGAGCCTGGCATTCGGATCTTTGAAGGTGCCGAACACCTGCTTCAGTGCGCCCACGATCTCGCCCAGCGTGGTGTACGCCTTGACGGCTTCGATGAAGTGCGGGATCAGGTTTTCGTGCCCGGTGGCGGCGCGCTTGATGGCGTCGAGGCTCGTACGTACATGTTCCGTGCTGCGCTCGCGCCGCAGCTGCCGGAGCCGCTCCCGCTGGCGGTCCGTCACTGCTGGATCGTGCTGGTGGAAGGCAATTTCCGGTTCCTTCCCGTGAGTTGCCGCATACTTGTTCACCCCGACGAGCACAGTCTGCCCGCTGCGCATCTTCTCCATCTGGCGGGACAGCTGGTCGTCGAGCTGGCGCCGCGTGTAACCGGACTCGATGCAGCGGACGGTTCCCCCGTGTGCAGCGATGTCCTCCACATAGCTGAGGCTTTCACGCTCGATATAGTCAGTGAGGTGCTCGACGTAGTACGAGCCTCCCAAGGGATCGATCGTGCGTGCCACGTCGGTCTCCTCTTGCAGAATCTGCAGCCCGCGCAGCCCGAGCAGTGCGCTTTCCTCATTTGGGATCGCGTAGGCTTCGTCATAGCCGGCCACGAACGTCGCTTGCGCGCCGCCGAGCACGGCGCCCAGAATGCCGTACGCGGCGCGAGTCAAGTTGTTGAGCGGCTCGATCGCTTGAAAGTAGCGCCCGCCCGTGGCTCCGGTGGTGCGAAAGCGCATCGAGTCTTTGCTGGTTGCGTGATAGCGGTCACGCATCAGTTTCGCCCACAGCCGCCGGGCCGCGCGAAACTTGGCAGCCTCGGCAAAGATCTCCGGGCCGCACGCCAGGAAGAACGATAACCGCGGTGCGAAGGCGTCGATGGGTAGGCCGCGCTCCAGCGCCCCGTCCACGTAGGTCAGCGCGTCGGCGAAGGTGTAGCCGACCTCCTGCGGAATCGTGGCGCCCGCGGATCGGAAATACACGCCCTGCACGTTGAGCGGGTAGAACCGCGGCATATGCCGGCAGCAGTACTCGACCATGTCCGTGATCAGTCGCAACGAGGGGCGCGGCGGAAAAATCCAGGTACCACGGCACACATAGACGGTGAGGATGTCATTGGTGAACGCACCCATGATGCTGGCAGGGGCGACGCCTTTTTGCTCGCCCAGGGCAACGTACATGGCGAGGATGATTGCCGCAGCGCCAGCAGTGTTGAAGAAGATCGGCACCATCGGTAGACCGTCGGTCAGCGC
>JBHHYR010000352.1:0-2839 GCA_046757585.1 Binatia bacterium
GTGATCGTACTCGAACACGTACAGCGTTTCCGGCACTGCCCATTCGGCCACCTCCCGCAACACGGGCGTGTACCGGACGCCTTCGCGGAGCACATCGGTCTTGAGCAGCGTCCGCCAGCCAGTCTTGGGAAACGCCGCTTGTAAGTCCTCCAACCGGGCGTACATCAGTGTGCACTGTCCTGTAACTGGTCAGACCAATAGAACATGCCCGCCGCCAAGTCAAGAGGGGTGCTTGACATTAGGCCGAGGCACGAGGTATTGGTTAGGTGGTCAGACAAGCTGTCATGACGAAGCACTCGCAGGAGGCAAACGGCGGCGCGGAGTTCCTGCACGACTTGTGTGCTCGCTACCCGGCGGTGCCGCGGAGTATCATCCTGAAGACCGATCTGCTCACACGCGGCCTGAATTACACGGATGACCTGAAGGCCGTCGGCGATGACGGTCTGTCCGATACGGTCCGCGGCTTCCAGTTCCACCACGATGTTGTCTCCGACGCTGAGAGTGGCAGCCCCGCTCAGTTGCCTTGGAGCTTTCATTTCCATGACCAGACCTACGTGAAGGTGATCATCGACCTCGAAAGCCCCTACGCGGTGCGACTGGGAGAGGACGGGCGCTTCCTGCTGTACTGCGGCGAGCAGCCACTGGAAGAAGTGTTCTTTCCGCCGAAGGCGGGGTGGCTGCGGCGCCAGCTGTCCGACGGCACCCCCATCACCGCCGTGCTTTTCGAAACCGGCCCCTGCCACGCGACGGGCATCGTGCCGCTCGATTATTGCGAGTACTTCCGCAACGGCGAGCAATGCCGCTATTGCGACTGGAACCCGACGTTCGAGTTAGCCAAGGCAGCGGGTTTTCGCACCAAAGTGGCCGCCGACACGCGCCAGTTGGTCGAGGCGTTCGAGATCGCCTTTAGTGGTCCAGACGCTGCCGCCTGCGAGCACGCGCACATCGTCGTCGCCGGCGCGCTCTGGGATCGCGTCAAGGAGGCGGGCATCTACGTGCGTACGCTCGAGGCGCTTCGCGCCACGCCGGCCGGGCGCCAGGCCTCCTTCCTCCTCGGCACGCAGGTGTTGGAACCCGACGAGGCGCGGCGGGCGAAGGACGCCGGTTTCGACTGGGCCACCTGGAACCTCGAATTCTGGAATCCCACACTGTTCGAGTCGATCTGTCCCGGCAAGGCGCGCCACGTCGGGTACCAACGATGGAAGGAGCTCTTGCTGGAAGGTGTCGAGATTTTTGGGAGTGGCTACCTGAGCACCAACTTTGTCGTCGGTCCTGAAATAGCGATCCCGGAGGGTTTCAAGAGCCAAGACGAGGGACTTGCCTCGGTGGCCGAAGGCTTCGAGTGGTGCCTGGACCACGGGATTCTGCCCTTTTACCAGTTCTGGCGTTGCTCGCCGGGTTCGCTCCTGGCGGACATGGACCTCCCGGTGCCGCCGACGGAATACTACGTGCGCATCAGCCTGGCGCATCACCAGCTGATGGAGAAGTACAACTTTTATCAGCTGACGGATCCGCGCAAACGTGCGACGTGCCACAAGTGCGGGGTGCTGTACAATTCCTACGACTTCCCGCGCCTGCTCGACCCCCTCGAAGGGCCCCGCTGGTTCGAGTGGTAGGAGGGACTCCGTGGCGACCCTGGCACAGCCGATCCGGATCGGCGAACGGCTGAAGCTGAAGAGCCGCTTGGTCAACGCCCCCATGTATCGCTGCTTCGGGATCGAGGACGGTTGTGTGCGCCAGCAGTACGTGGACAGCTACGCCGCGGAAGCCCGCGGCGGCCCGGCCATGATCATCGTGGCGAACACCGCGGTTTCTCGCAGCGGTGTCGCGTTTCACCGCTTGCCGCGCATCGACGAGGACCGGTTCATTCCAGGCCTCAGCGACCTCGCCTACGCCATCCACCTCGCTGACTGCAAGGCGGCCATTCAACTGTTCCACGGCGGCATCATTTGTCGGCCCGACTGCCTGGGAGGTGAACGACCCGTGGCGCCCAGCGAGCTGCCGCTGCCGTTCGATCCCAGCATGCGCTCGCGCGCCCTGAGCGACGACGAGATCGAGACGATCGTTGAGGCGTTCGGACGAGCAGCGCGGCGGGCACTGCAGGCCGGCTTCGACGCCGTCAACGTCCATGCCTGCCACGGTGGGCTGCCGCACCAATTCATCTCCCCCCTGTTCAACAAGCGCGAGGACAAGTGGGGCGTTGACAAGCTCTTGTTCGCCAAACGCGTGATCAAGTCGATTCGCAACCACACCCATGCCGATTTCCCGATCATTTGGCGGTTCAGTAGTGAAGAGTACAGCGGCATCGAGGGGTATGACTTCCAGTTCACGTTGGAGAAGATGGTCCCGGCTCTCCTGGCGGCAGGGGTGGACTGTCTCGATGTCTCCACCGGTGGGGTGACCTCCAACGAGGGGCTGGCGTATCTGACGCCACCGGTGTATTTCCGGCCGGGTCTGCTGATTGATTACGCGGCGCAAGTCAAGGCCCGGGCGTCGTTGCCGGTGATGACAGTCGGCAAGCTGTCCGATCCTCGGCTCCTCGAGGATATCGTTGCCACCGGCCGGGCCGATCTCGTGGCGCTGGGTCGCGAGGTGACGGCAGACCCGGATTTTCCGCGCAAGGTTCTGGCGAAGCGCTACGACGAGGTGCGCCGCTGTCTCTCGTGCAACTGGTGTCTGTCAACGGCTTTTTTCCGCAACGAGAGTGCGAAGTGCGCTGTGAACGCGGGCTACGGTCGGGAGCGCGAGTACTACCAACTCGGCTCCGATCGACCGCAAGAGCTGCAGTCGCTCCGCAATCGGCGCGGGAAGGATGTTGAGGAGGAGTTCCTCGGAGCGC
>JBHHYR010000353.1:0-2839 GCA_046757585.1 Binatia bacterium
TTGGGTAGGGGAAAAAGATCGGCGGCGGGATGGAGTTGTTGGGGCACGGTTCGCAGGGTTGGCAGATTCAGGCCGAGCGCGGCTGCAACCCGCCCCCGGTCACGGCGAACCTCGAAGATGTAATTGGCCGGGTGGTTGCTCCTGCGTGGCGTATTCGGTGTGATTGACTTCGATCACACACCCGCGGCGACTGCGGTGCGCCGATCCCTCGTGCTACGTCTGCGCACGTGGTGGCACGAAGTAACAGAACACCATCGGCCCGCCGCAGGTTCGGCATGAGAACACACGCGGTGTCTTCGGCGGCGCGTCCGGCAGGATCACGCGCAATGCGATCTGCAGCGTGATCGGAAGGCGCTTCGCATTGCCGTGCAGGAAGCCGAAGTCGCGGACGCCTCGATACCCCTTCGGCAGCACATGCTGGAGCAACTTGTAGAGGAACTCGGCAATCGGCAGGGTCTGCGTCTTGATCGCCTCGGTGTTGCTCTGCCGATACTGGAACGTCACCGTGCCTTGCTCGGTGTCGAGCCCGACGATGTTGTTCTCCGCCACGACGCCCCGGTACAGGTAGCGCGAGAGGTAGTTCAGTGCCGGCAGCCCCTGGCCGACCGAACGGCAGTCGACCACCCAGTTCCCGGGCACGCCGGGCGGAAGGGCAAGATCCGCGCGCGCGAGCGCGCGGATCATCTTCGCCCGGAACACCTTGGCCAGGTTGTTCGCCGCGAACAGGTAGTTGGCGCCGATCGCGCGCCATTGCCTGCGCTCCGGATCGATTCCGCCACCTGGGACCACCACATGCAGATGCGGGTGGTAGTCGAGGCGCCTGGAGTGGGTATGCAGTACCGCACACAGCCCGAGCCGCAGCGCCTGTGTGCGGTTCAGGCCGAACTGGATCAGGCTCTGCGAGGCCGCCTCGAACAGGGCGTCGTAGACGATGCGCTGGTTCGACTGGGCAGGGCCTCGAAGCTGCGCCGGCAAGGTGAAGGTGACCAGGAAGTACGCCACGGGCAGCAGCTTGTTGTGCTGGCGTTCCAGCCACGCCGATGCGCTGTGCTGCTGACAGCGCGGGCAGCTTCGATTGGCGCAGCAGCGCATCTGCAGATGCCGGGACCCACAGTCGCCGCATTCGAGCACGGCGTGGCCGAGGGCTCCAGTGCGCCAGGCGCGCACGGCGCCCAGCGCACGGCGCTGCGCATCGCCGAGGCGGGATCCGAACTTCGCGTACAGGGCCGGCATCCCGGCCTCGAAGACGGTGGCCAGTTCCATGCTCAGCCCTCCCCCTGGAGTGAAGGGGCAACACGATCGGCCAGCCGGTTGATCAGCTCACGATGGTCACCGCGGGCCACGTCGGTCATGTGCACGTACTTTGCGGTGGTCTCGGGGCTGGCATGGCCGAGCTGCTCCTGCACCGCGCGCAGGTTGAGCCCGATCTCGATCAGGTGGGTGGCGTAGCGGTGGCGCAGGCTGTGGATCGAGACCCGCTTGTGGATCCCGCAGTCGCGGACCACTCGGCCGAATGCACGCTGGGTGGTACCTCGATCCATGCTATGCACGATCGGATCGGCCGCCGATTTCGGGTTGCCCGGGAACAGCAACGATCGATGCCGATGCGATCGCCACAGTGTGCCGAGCACCTGCAGCGTCCGTTCTGGCAGGATGACGAAGCGATCCCTGCGGCCCTTGCCGCAACGGATATGAACGAGCATCCGCGCCCGATCGATATCGCCGACTTGCAGATGCACCACCTCACCGAGACGCAGGCCCATCGAGTACGAGACGAACCAGAACGAGCGGAACCGCAGATCGCGTGTACGGGCCACGATCGTGCCGATCTCGCAGGGCGTCAGCACCTCGGGCAGGAACGTCACCTTGGGCGCCTTGAACATCGTGATCCACGGCATCTCGCGCTTCACGACGTGCTTGTAGAAGAATGCAAGGCCATTGCGGTCGATCTTCACCGCACTCCAGGAACTGCACGCCCCGCGCTGGGCAAAGTACCGAGTGAGTTCGCCCTCGCTCAGATCGTCAGGGCATCGATCGAAGAACTGCGCGACGGCCCGCATCGTTCGCGAGTAGGCTTCGATGGTCTTGTCGGCCTTGCCCTGCAAGGTAAGGGCGCTACGATGACGCCCATACAGCGCATCGAAGCGGGCTTGTTCGTTGGTATCCATGAGTACACTCCGCAAGACAAGGGTTGCCCGCTCGAACGTGAACGGGTCCCCAGAGTGTCATGGAGTAGGGAAGGAATCGTGAAGCGAGACTCCTGCCGCGTAGCGGCTTCGTCCAACAAGGCGATGAAGCTGACCAGCCAAAGGCGGGCTTCGCCCGCGTTGGCCGGCGGGTGAGCTGAAACGTTGGGCGGCACCGGAGGTTCCGAAATGAAACAGACGATGTTGAGCGTTCCTTTGTTCATCGGGGTCATGATCGGCGCTGGTGTGCCGCTAGTGCACGCAGAACCCAATCTAGTTCGGCTTTTCGCGGACGCTAATCCAGCGGTTGTTGTTGTTTCCGCATATTCTGAGTCCGGAACGCCGCTTTCTCAGGGAAGCGGTGTCATCATAGAATCTTCGGGGACGGTCGTAACGAACGACCACGTCATTTCCGGCGCCTCCGTCGTCGTGGTCCGACGGCCGAGGGCTGATCCGGTGTTCGCGACGCGCGTGATCGCAGCGAGCGACGACTCGGACCTGGCCCTTCTGAAGATCCCCGGCGCGGCTCTACCGTCCCTGACACTGGCGCGAGCTCACAGCGCAAAGGTGGGGATGCACGTGATCGCGATCGGAAGCCCACTCGGACTCGAGAATACAATTTCCGAGGGAATTATCAGTGGAATACGAGACGG
>JBHHYR010000354.1:0-2834 GCA_046757585.1 Binatia bacterium
GATTTGCGTCGTTGTACGTGACTATCCGCACAGCAGGCGGACGGGCAGTTCGGTCCAGGATCTCCACCACGGTACTCGCCTCGTGGTACACGGCGACGATGGGTCGCTTGGCCAGCAAGCACGGATAGAGCTTGCTAGCCGTGTAGTGCGGCTCGCTGCTACCGAGCGTCAGAATCACCGTGGCCTGCGTTTGAACCATCAGAGCATCCAGATAGTCGATCCGCGGTGCGTGCTCAGTTACACAGTCGCTCACGCCGACCTCACGGGCCACTGGCAGTACCCGCTGCGGCGCATCGGGTGCAGTCTGATTACTAGTGCCGAAGAAGTGTAGCCATATGCGCCGATACGATTCGGGCTCCCGGTCGCGCAGGAGGGCGGCGGCGCGCAACACCGCCCGGAGGGTCTCGAATCCGAGGGGTAGGAGCGTACCGACGTAGCAAACGTGCACCTTGCCGTCCGACGGATCGAAATAGCTGTTGTCCCGCGGGAAAGCCCGCAGATGATCGAAGTCGGCGGGTTCAGCACCCAGCGGGAGCGCACGGCAAGATATGCGCTGGAGGGACGGATTGCGCGCCAACACCGCCTCATAGGTCCCTGCGGACACCGCGGTTAAAGCATCGGCAGCGCGCGTCGCGACAGGTTCCAGTCGTAGCGCGGCTGCACGAGTGAGGCGGCTTTTGAGATCGGGACCGCCGTTGGGCGCACCGCCCACGCTCGAACCCCACTGACCCACCCAGGGGTCCTGGTAGTCGAGAACGAACGGCACCTGAAACTTGCGCTTGAGAATCGGGCCGAGCAGCGCCGGGTAGGTTGGATAGATGGTGATGAACAGCGCGTCGAAGCGTTCCTCCCGCAACAACTGCGAGCAGGTATGGCGCAGGCCGTTGAACGCACGGAGGCCCAGATCACGGAAACCGAGCTTGCGGGTCCAGCGCGGCGGCCATGCCCGGCACCGTACGACTCTGAGCTTTGCCGGAACTAGAGCAGCGAGCCCGGGATCCAGGCGACCCTCGTAGTCCTGTGGATCGACGGTCACCACTGTCGGTTCCCAGCCGTAACGCGACAGGTGCGGGGCCAGCAGGCGCACGCGGTGTGTTCCGGCACTCGTATCCGGCGGGAAGTGCGGGCTCACCATGAGCACCCGGCGCATAAGGACTCAGATCATCTCGAGATAAAGTCGCTCATAGCTCGCGGTGATGGCACGGTCGCTAAAGCGCGCTTCGCAATCCGCCCGTACTGCGGAGCGGTCGATCTCCGAGAGTTTGCAGATTGCCGCCGTGGCATCGTCTACGGTGCGACAGACATAGCCATTGATTCCGTTGCGGATGACTTCCGGCACGCTGCCCCGAGCGAAACCGACGACCGGTGTTCCGCAGGCGAATGCCTCGGGCATCACGATCCCGAACGGCTCATCCCATTCGATCAGCATCAGCAGCGCTGCTGCGGCGCCGAGGACTGCGTCCTTCTGCCCATCATTGACTGGCCCTACCCATACGATCTGCTTGCCGTCCAGGTACGGAGCGATTTGGCGCTCAAAGTACCTGCGTCCATCTGCAGTCGCGACCCTGTTCCCAGCGATGATCAGCTTCCTGTGTGTTGCTTTCGCGACTGCGATCGCGTTGTGGACACCCTTGATGGACTCCAATCGACCCAGGAACACCAGCGGTGCGGTACTCGGGTCGACATCAGTGCGCAGATGATACTGCTCGATCGGGACGCAGTTGTACACCACTTCCCACGGACCCCCGCCCGGTGCACCGGTGTCGCGAATAGCACGGCTGACAGCGGTAAAACGGATGTGCCGCCCGCCCAGCCGCAGGACCCTCCGCATATTGTTCGGGTTCACCTGCCGCATGTAGGTCTGAACCTTCGGCACTTTGGAGCGCAATATCCCGATCAGGTACGCGAGCCTGCCGAAGTTGTGGATGACGTCAAAGCGTCCTGGCCGGCTCCAGAATCTCGCCGTGAGGCTCGCTGTGTTACGCAAATTGCTCCAGCGGGTCCACTCTCCCTCGCGGCCGAACGGTTCCACCGTGACTGCTGTCTGCGAGCTTGGAGCCGCCCATAGCGTGACCTCATGGCTGCGCCGGTGCAGCCCATCCGCTACATCCGCGATCACCCGTTCAATCCCTCCGTAGTGTTCGGGAGGGACCCGAATGAACGGATCCATGATGAGCAGGATGCGCAGCCTCATCCCACGACGCCGGCCACCGCTTGCAATAGAGCGCCGCGGTCGCCGGGGTGCTCCCAGTGCCAGCGCCGCTTGGCAGCTTCCCAGGCCGCGGTTTTCGCGCGGGCGAGCAGAGTCTGGTCACTGGCCCAGCGCTTCAATCCGCGCGCCAGCGCGTCCGTATCTCCTATCGGGTACAGAAGTGCACCCTCGCGAAGGTCCATGGCGAGCGGGCGCTGCCCTGGCGTATCCGTGAACGCCACTGCGAGGCCTGCAAGCATGTAGGTGAAGGCTTTGTTCGAAAGTGCCAGGCAGTTGTTGCGGCTGAAGCCCGGCTCCACAGCCAGGCCCACGTCGTAACCGCGACACGAATCTACCATAGAATCCGGCGGGCAAGGCTCGTGATGAATGACTCTCAAGTCCGGGGCAGCAGCCGCGGCCATGGATCGTATACTCCGGAGATACTCGGTCACTGCCCGACCACGGAGGTGCAGCTCACCGGGAATCCCAGCCCGGCCCATCGCATGCACCGCATCTTCCAAACCTCGGCGGGGTCCGATCGTCTGGCTAAACCAGTACAGCCGGAGACCATTACCCTCAGTAGGGGTGCCATCCGGTGCGATGGGTGGGAACGGGAAGGTATTGTGCACAGTTACCGGATGGA
>JBHHYR010000355.1:0-2810 GCA_046757585.1 Binatia bacterium
TCCACGATGCGGCCAATCGCCTCCTTGAGGACTCCAACTTCACCTTCACCTACGATGCGAACGGGAACCTCGTGGAGCAGATCACCAAGGCGACCGGCGACCGGACCGTCTACACCTACAATGTCGAGAACCAACTGATCCGTGTGGAGAAGTTCACGGTCGCAGGAGGTCTGCCGCCTGTACTCATTGCCGAGTACCGGTACGATGCGCTGGGCCGCCGCATCACCAAGGAAGTGACCCAGGCCGGCACCACCACTTTCACGCGTTACATCTACGACAGCGACGACATCCTCCTCGAATTCGACGGGGTGAACGTCCTCCAAGCCCGTTACACCCACGGGCCCGGGATCGACGAGCCGCTTGTGATGCTTCGGGGTGGTGCGAGCTTCTCCTACCATGTGGACGGCCTCGGCAGCATATGGGACTTGACCGATAGTGCTGGTGTATCTGCTCGCACCTACACCTACGACTCCTTTGGCCAGCTCCTCGCCCAGACCGGCACGGTGGCCAACCCGTACACCTACACCGGGCGGGAGCTGGACCCTGAAACTGGCCTCTACTTTTACCGGATGCGCTACTACGATCCAGCGATCGGACGGTTCGTACAGGAGGACCCACTCGTTCTCTTGGGTGGCCTCAATCGTTATGCATATGTCAACAATAGCCCCCTGAATTTCCGGGATCCGCTAGGGCTTGTGGCGGATCCCGTCACTCTCACTCTCATCGTTGTCGCTGCAGAGAAAGCTGCTGGAGTTGTTCTGTTTGTTACCACCGCAATTGCTGCTGGCATTGGGATTAACTACTTCCTCGAGGAAGCAAAAGACGCGCAAGACGCAGCAGCCTCCTTATCCGAGTCGACCCCGGCCACGCCACCACCACCGGACGACGAGGATGGGTGCGACATTTCTCCGCGCCTCAGCCAAAAGATCCGTCGACAGATGGCAAAGCGGGGGTGGACGGAACAGCAGATTCAGGAGGCCATCCAAAACCCTGCTAAGCGAATCCCAGCGATCAACAAGGCGACAGGAAATCCAGCGACGCGCTACGTGCATCCGAAGACAGGGCAGTCGGTTGTCGTTGATAACGCGACGGGAGAGGTTATTCACGTCGGCGGGCCGGGTTTCCGGTATGGGCCCGCCAGTGGTGATTTGCCGTAGGGTAAAGATGAGAACTTTTGTCCAAAAGCTACCCGAATTCCTTCGCAAGTCCGCGTACTATGCCGGCCAGGAAGCTGCGTGGCCCCGTGAGCAAGCTATAAAAGTGATCGAGCATCTGAAAATTCATAATGCAGTGGTGCTGGGGGTCGAGGTATGGCTGCCTACACACCCGGGGCCAACGATACCTACACCGTTCATCTATTCATGGGATAGTGGCTCCCAACACCAAGGTGAGTCATGGCAGGACTTTGTACGACGAGCCAATACGGGAGCTGCTGAGTATGTACGCCGTTTCAATTGGGATAAACAGGATCAGACTCACCAGGAAGCGGACCCATACTTTAATTTAGAAGTTGTTGAGGAGGGGTGAATAAAGTATGCGAGGGCGTCAAGGCAAGCTGTCGAAAACTGAGGTGAGCGAAAAGCTTACAGAAAATGGGAAGCTTTGCTTTCTGCGGAGCGGTGCTATTGAATCCTGCGTAAGTAATGTCCTAATTCAGACATGAAACGGTAAGGCGGAGTGCCGAAAGAAACTTTTCAGCAGGTCCGGATGTCGCATCAGCCGGCGGGCTTCCTTCTGGACCTCTCGTTGGATCTCCTGCACCTCGTTGGGGGCGAAATTCGACAGGCGGCCATATTTGAGATAGGTCCAGACCTGCTCGACGGGATTGAGCTCGGGAGCATACGGCGGGAGCCATTCAGGGTGCCAGTGGGAGGAGGCCTCCAGATAGTGCTGCACGCGGCGATGGCGGTGCGGGCGACCGAGATCCCACAGGAGGACACGGGGCCCTCGGTGATGGCGGGTGAGGTGGCGGAGAAAGCGGAGGACGTGGGGGCCGCGGATATTTTCCTTGGGACAGAGCGCCAGGTAGAGGGTGATCCGGCGGCGGCGCGGGGAGACCACGAGGGCGCCGAGCCCGGAGACTTTTTCATGAGATCGGGAGCGGAGCGGAAGCGTCGGGGTGAGTCCGCGAAGGCTCCAGGTCCGGCGAATGACTGGGGTCATCAAGAAGCCGGTCTCATCGAGGCAGACCAGCCGGGCGCCGAGGCGCGCGAGTTTTTTTAACCCGAGGCCACGTATGGCGAAGCCAATGGCTGATGCGACGGGCGTTTCGTTCTTTGGCCGTGCGTTGCGGCCGCTGGGGGCTGAACCCACAGGCGCGGAGGAGCCGGCCCACATGGTCCGGGTGGTAGGTGATCCCAAAGCGGGTGCGAATGAGTTCGACGATCCGCTGACAGGTCCAGAGGGCCGTCGGATAGCCACAGGCTTCTGGCCCGCGGAGAATCCAGCGGACGAGGGATCCGCGTTGTTGGCGGGTCAACCTGGGTGGGCGCCCGGGGGCCGGGTGGCTTCGGAGTCCATCGCGTCCCCTCAGCCGGTACGCCCGGTTCCAGCGGCGGACGGATCGGCGGTCGACTCCGAGCCGTTCGGCGACCACGTGCGGCTGGAGCCCTCGCTCCAGGAGTTCAATGGCACGGACCCGGCGGCGTTCCAGTTCGGCAGGACTCCCCTGTGGTCTCATTCGGCACCTCCTCCACAGGGGACAATAGGACATTATTTATGCAGGAATCAATAATTGCGTTTATGTAGCACCTTGAACCTTTTATTACCGAGAGCAATAAATTGTGAACGCGTTACGCTGCAGCATATGC
>JBHHYR010000356.1:0-2800 GCA_046757585.1 Binatia bacterium
TCTTCCATGCAACCGTAGCCTCCAAACACTTGGTCACACTCGGCAGCGAGGCGCTTGAACAGCTCACCAGCGAACAGCTTGGCCATCGATACGTACACCTCAGCTGCCGGGTCCCCGGCACACATCAACTCGGTGGCGTAGTACGTGAGCAGGCGTGAGGCTTCGAGTTGCGTCATGACGTCAACCAGACGATGGCGCCACACCGGCATGTGCGCCAAGGTGCTCCCGAACACCTCGCGCTCGCCGGCGTAGTGGAGCGTCTCGTCCAGCAGCTCGCGCATGAAGCTGTTGGTAATATACGATAGGACGAGTCGCTCACCCTGAAAGAGCTTCATGATGTTGGAGAACCCGTGACCTTCTTCGCCGACCAGATTGCGAACCGGGATCCGGCAGTTTTCAAAAAACAGCTCGGCGGTGTCGGAGGAGTGCGCCATGACCTTGCGCAGCTTACGGCCTACCGTGAAGCCGGGCGTGTCGGTCGGCACGATCACCACGCTCACGCCGTGCGGCCCGGGGCCGCCGGTGCGGACCGCCAGGGTGACGAAGTCGGCGATGGTGCCGTTGGTGATGAAGATCTTCGAGCCGTTGATCACGTACTGGTCGCCGTCGCGCTGCGCCGTCGTGCGCAGGCCGGCGACGTTCGAGCCCGCGCCAGGCTCCGTAATGCCCAGAGCGGCGATCCGCTCCCCCTTGATGGCGGGCTCCAGCCATTCGTGCTTCAGGTCTTCCGATCCGTACGCATGGATGACGCTGGTGGCGATCTCACACTGCACCATGAGGCCCACCACCACGCCGACGTTCCGTGCCCGCATGAGCTCTTCGATGAGAATACCAGTGTACCAGTAGTCCAGGCCGCTGCCGCCGTGGGCCGGATCGAAGCGTACTCCCAGGAACCCCTGGGCACCTGCCTTCCGGAACAGTTCGCGTGGAAAGACCTGCTCGCGGTCCCACGCCTCGGCGTACGGCGCGATCTCGCGTTCAGCGAACGTGCGCACGGACTCTCGAAACAGCTGGTGCTCTTCAGCATAGGGGGGAAAGGCCATAGTTACCTCCATCATGCCGTGGTCACTCCGCACCGTGAACCTGGCGCTCCCGGCTCTTCCAAAACGGCTCGCGCACCGCCCGGCGTAGGATCTTGCCGACGCTGCTCTTGGGGAGCATCGGGACGAAGTCCACCTTCTTCGGTACCTTGAATGCCGCGAGATGCGATCGACAGTGGGCGATGATCCGCGCTTCGTCAACACCTTCAGCGACGACGACGGCTCTGACGGCCTCACCCCACTTCGGATCCGGTACGCCGATCACACAGCATTCTCGTACGCCCGGCACCGTCGCGATGGTATCCTCCACCTCGCGCGGATAGACGTTGAAGCCGCCGCTGATGATCATGTCGCCCTGGCGATCGGCGAGGTAAAAGTACCCGTCCTGATCCTGGCGCCCCAGATCGCGCGTGTGCAGCCAGCCGTTCTCGAGCGTGCGCGCGGTGAGTTCCGGCAGCTTCCAGTATCCCTTCATCACCCACGGCGCACAGACGCAGATCTCGCCGACCTCTCCCGGCGCAACCTGCGTACCGGCAGGGTTCATTACGCGGACTTGCACCCACGCGTCCGCCTCCCGCCCGATGGACGCGAGCCGCGCACCGCCGGCGGCCAGCGCTGCTTCGTGCTCGGCGGGGGAGAGAAACGTGTTCAGGCCGTACGCCTCGGTCTGACCGAAGCCAGTCGCGAGAATGGGTCCGAACACCTCGAAGGCGCGCTGGACCAAGGTGGGGGCGGCGGGTGCTGCGGCGTATAGAACGAGACGGAGACTGGACAGCTGGTCACGTGTCACGCCGGGATGGTCCACGAGCGTGCGCAGGAGCGTGGGCACCATGAGCAGCACGGTGATCCGGCGCTCGGCGATCGTCGCGAGAATCCGTGCCGGATCGGGGCGCGGCAAGATCACCAGGGTGGCACCGGCGCAAAGGCCGGAGTCCATGACGCGCCCGCCAAAGTGGCTGAGCGCGAAATGGCCGAGCAGCCGGTCATCGTGGCGGATACCGACACCAGTCACCCACGCGGCAATCCCGGCGCTGATGCTCGCGAAGGAATGCATCACTCCCTTTGGCCGCCCCGTGGTGCCCGATGTATAGAGAATCTGCCCGAGATCGTCGGGGGTCCCATCCATACAGGCGGTGTCTGCGTTGTGACTACCGAGCAGGCGCTCGTAATCGTGGTCGCCCGCACCCGGCGCGATGAGGAGGAGGTTGTGCGGCGGGCCCGGCACGCGCCGCGCCCCCTCCGGGCTGAGCGCGATGAGCATGCTCGCCTCCGCATCCGCCAGTATATGGGCGTGCTCCTGCTCGGTGAATGCCCCGAGCAGGGGCACGAAGACCCCTCCCGCACGGGCGACGGCACAGACGGACTCGACGTAGCGATGGTTGTTCTCCTGCAGGATCGCCACGCGGTCGCCCCGCTGGAGCCCGAGAGCGCGCAGGCCGGCGGCCAGTTGGCCTGCGCGCTGGTCGAGTTGCTGGTAGGTCAACGAGACGTCGCCGTCTATGACCGCCACCTTGCGCGGCCATCGCTGCGCGGCGCGGGCGAGGTAGTAGGAGTACGGATGAATCATCGGGCACGTACCGTTACATCATGTCGCCGCGGAAAGCGGTGCCGGGCTTGTCTTCTGCATACCCTTGCGGTTTCAGCCTCTCTTCGTCTTGGCGCCGCCGCGCCGGGACGCCCGCTTGCGGAAAGCGTCTGGCAGGTGACGCTCGGGCGCACCGACGTAGCGGGCTCCCAGGGCGTCCGGAATGATGCGCAGC
>JBHHYR010000357.1:0-2769 GCA_046757585.1 Binatia bacterium
CACGAAATGACCGCTGCCAGCGGCGTCGGTGCGCGGCTTTCCTTCCGGCAGGTGCCTATCATGGAGGAAGTGACCGAGCTGGCACGGCAAGGAGTCGTGCCGGGCGGAAGTAAGCGTAATCTCGCGCACGTCGAAGAGTTCGTCGCGTTCGACGCTGCGATGGACCCTGTGCAGCGCCTGATGCTAGCCGACGCCCAGACCTCGGGAGGCCTGCTCCTGGCAGTCCCGGAGACGCGTGCCGCCACGCTCGTCCGCGCCTTGCAAGACAGGGGCGTTCCCGTCGTCGCCGAGATCGGCGAGATCGACGATGACAAGTCGGGACGCATCAAGGTGGCGCTCCCGTAACTGTGCCGGCCAACGTCACGCGGGAACGCCGGCGCTGCGCCGTGTAGGGGTCCCTTGTTGGGCGCTCCGTGGGGCCGGCAGACGCACGGAGGGAGAGCGCCGGGCGCGGCGGCGGCCGCGCGCCGCTTCCCGCGACCCCGCCCTCGTACGTGTGCGGCACCATGGTGTGGTATGGTGCAACGCATTGGAGGACTGGCGATGAGTCAAAAGGGCGACGTGAGCAGAAAGGGCGCGCCCTGGTGGCCATGGTCCGGGCCGGCAGCAGCCTGCGGGCAGCCGCGCGGTATGTCCCGGTTAGTCTCTGCACCGTCCAGTGGTAGCTCAAGCGGGCGGGCGCTGCCCGCCTGGAACGGGTCGCGTGGAGCAACCGCCCGCCGGTGCCCCGCCGCACGCGGCGCATGCCGCGGGGGCTGGAGCAACTGGTGGTGCCCGCGCGCCAAGGGTTGCGCCAGGATAGCGATCTCGGTGAACACGGCGCGCGCGCGATCCACCGTACCCTGCGCGAGCGCGATCATCGCGGGCTCCCGTCGGTACGCACCATCGGCCGGATTCTGGTGCGCTGCGGGGCGCTCGATGCCCGGCAGCGTGTGCGCTATCCTCCCGCGCCGCCACGCGGCTGGTATCTGCCTAGCGTTGCCCTGGGGCATGCCGAGGTCGATTGCTTCGACATTGTGGAAGGCCTTGTCATTCAAGGCAGCCCGGGCGTCGAGGTGCTCAATGTGATCTCGCTGCACGGGGGGCTGGCCGCCTCGTGGCCGACCACCTAAGTGAGCGCCAAACTGACCGTGGACTTGGTGCAGGCCCACTGGCATGCCGTCGGAGTGCCGGCGTATGCTCAGTTCGACGACGACACCATCTTCCAGGGAGCCCACGAGCACCGGGACTCGATCAGTCGCGTCATGCGTCTGTGTCTGAGTCTGGGGATCGTCCCCGTGTTCGCCCCGCCCCGCGAACCCGGCTTCCAAGCCGCCATCGAGAACTTCAACGGCCGTTAGATTTGGAATGGCGAATCCGGCATGCTGATGTGGCCATGGCAAAGATCGACCGCCTCAAGGAGGAAATCGCCTGGCTCAAGGTGGTCTTCGGGGTTCTTGTGGCTCTCGATGCGTCTCTATTGGGGTGGCTCGCTCAGAACTACGCCAGCGCGAGTCGCCTGCTGGTTCTCGCCGGCACGGGCCTGGCCATCGCGGTGAGCTTTGCGATTGTGCACGTCAACCGGTTGGCGTATCGTCGAATCGAGCAATTGGAGGATGCATAATGGTCTGGTTTGTGATCGTGGCCTTGGCAGTCTTTGCGATCGCACTGATCTTGGTCGTCCGCGAAGCCGAGCAGCACGGGCGGTGAAATCTAACCCGCCGCTGGATCGGGCCGCGGGCAAGAGCCGGGTCGCTTGGATCGGGCCGCTGGGGTGCGCCTGCGGCCGCTCAGCGCGAAGCCGTTGGCAAGCGAAGGTCTGGGCCCGCTTCCATCACGACTCGCTGGACAGCCTGCGCCAGCACTCGGCACGCTACATCACCGCCTTGCGCCCGCGCTGCGCGCATCGCCGCCGCCCCGCCAGCCATTCCTCGGCAACTGGCAGCTGGATCTGCAAGCCCATCCCCGCGGTCTTCTGATCTACATCCGGCGCACCACCGAGTACGGCAGCGTGCGCCTGCTCGGTCGCAGTTTCCCCGTCAATCGCAGCTGGACGCATCGCCTCGTACGCTGTGAGGTAGACCTCGACGCGCAACGCATCCGCTGTTACGCCCTGCGTCGTCGCGCTCCTGATCATCAGCCGCTTCTCGCTTCCCTGGCCTATGCGCTTCCCCGAAGACGCTTCGACGAATGACCGAGAGGTATTGGCACTTACCAACGAATCACGTTTCCGGTGACCGAGAGGTACTGGCACTTGTCCGCTGAGCACTAAGCAACCACGCCCCCCGCCTCCACGGTATCATGTGGAGGGCGCCGCTCCGTCGGCGCCGTGTTCGCCACGGGCACCCCGCCCCGCGGCTGCGACGGAGCGCCGCCCTCCAGGTAAACTGCGAAGGGCGAAGTTCAAAGTGGTGAGGGCTGAAGGGCCAACTGACCGAAGAACGCTGACACTTGGCCGCTGATGGCTGACCACCCACCACCCCGACAGGGCCCGATGCGAGGGTGCGCATCATCGACGCTCGCCAGAGTCACCAGCTCCAATGGGAGACCCGTCACCCGCGGCGGGCGTCCCGTGTCCAGAGGGGGGAGACGTGGGACAGGCTCAGCTTCGAAAGGAAGGGGGAACCTAGCGGAATACGTCATCGTATTTATGAAAAGCTGTACTTGGGATTTAGGATGCTGTGGGGTCGGGGTCAGTTCCACCGCTCACATGCTGTCGAGCCCAAAAGACTTGCCTGCGAGCCCTGCGATATGCTGGCCAATCGACAGCGACGCAGTGGCAGCGGGCGA
>JBHHYR010000358.1:0-2761 GCA_046757585.1 Binatia bacterium
GGTTCTGACAGTCGCGCAGCACCGGCGCGACCAGACCATCCTCCAGCGCGACGGCCACTCCGATGTTGATGTCCTCATGATAGCTGATGCTGTCTTCTGACCACGATGCGTTGAGTCGTGGGTGGCGGAGCAGTGTCAGGGTCACGGCCCGGATGATGAAGTGGGTAAAGGTGATCCGTTCGGGAATCGTCGGGCTCGCCGCCAGCGACGCGCGCAGGTCTGCCACCGCGGACATGTTGAATTCGCCGGTGACGTAGAAGTGCGGTGCCTCACGCTTGGAGGTGGTCATCTGCTTGGCCACTGCCAACCGCAGCTTGGGCAGCGCGTGCCGGCCGTGCGGGACGGCCTCCGTGGTGCCCGGTGTGCGCGCCTCTCTCCTCTTGGGCGGTGGTCCGGGCAGCGGCTGGGGCTGGGTGCGTGGCGGCGCCCCGACCGCTGTCGCTTTCGGCGGCGGTGGCGGAACGCCTGCCGCGCTGTGCGGTTCAGCCTTTTCGGAGGGTGCCGCAGGTTGCTGTGCTTCGTGCGTGGCCGGCGGCCTGGCTTCCCCGCCGTCTCGTAGAACTGCGATGACAGTACCCACGACCGCAGATTCGCCCTCCTTCACCCGAATTTCCGCCACAGTGCCCGCGTCGCTCGCTTCGAGTTCCATGTCCGCCTTGTCCGTCTCGACTTCGGCCACCACTTCGCCCGTTGCGACGTAGTCACCCACGCCCTTGAACCACCGCAGCATGGTGCCCTCCTCCATCGTATCGCTCAGCTTCGGCATAATCAGCTCGATCGGCATGTCTGCGCCCTCCCGGTGCAGGATTATGGATGAGGCACGGCGTTGCGTCGACCCCGCACGCTGGTCCCGTCGGACCTGCCGCAGGACGCAAGCGGCGTGTTGTTGCCTCCTTGCCCCTCATTTTGCCAGTTTCGGAGTTGCAGGTGGTGCGGGGGAGTGCGGATGCGGATCTTCTTGGGGATCGGGGAGGATGCACGGGGAGGGGGACCGCGGTACGGTTCCCCTCCCCCTGTGCTCGGGATGCGGGTTGATGTCTAGTCTGCGCTGTAGCGATAGCGCGCGTGACACTTGCCGCAGGAGTTTGGCATGACGTTGGTGTCCACGCCTCCGGCGCTCGAGACCATCGCCTGGCTGATCTGTGGCGCGATGATATCGAAGCGGTGGGAGGATTGGTCACCTTCGATGAGCGCACTGTGGCCCGTGGCGTCGAGCCCCGTGGTGTACCCGCCGCTCTTGCCGGTCTGGGGCATGTGGCAGTTCGCGCAGCGGCCCACCCCCGGTTCAGACTCGGGTCGTAGAGGACGAACAGGCCCATGTTGGCCTCCTCGTTCATGTGCTCGACCACGGCATCGCCGATCGCCGCCTCCGATGCGGCGATTTCGTCCGCTGTCAAGGTGAGGTCGGCGCCGTTCTTCACTACCGTTCCGCCGCCCTCGACGTGCAGTGCTGCCACGTCGTCCATGGTGAGCGCGGAGAATGGCCCGTAGCTGGCGTGGCAGGAGAGGCAGATCTCGTTGTTGCGCAGCTGCATGGTTCCGGAGAACACGAACTGACTGTCAGCGGACTCCTTTTCGACATCGTCCGGTCCCTTCTGCAAGGAGTGGGAAGCATGGCAGCTCGCGCACGTGAGCCGCTCCCACATGTTGTTGACGTGCGCGGATTGGACCAGCTCGCTGTATTGCTGCCGGTGGGCGCGGCCGTGCTTGCCGTCGGGCCACGCGTGGAAACCGCCGCTGGAGAGATTGCCAATGAAGTCCGCGATGTCGTACACGCCCGGCACGTAGACGCCGCCACCGACATCGCCAGCATGATCGGCGTTCCAGGCGTAGCCGAACGTGGCGGGCTGGGCGCTGTGGCCATCATCAGCTGCGTGGCACTGACCGCATACCTGACGCTCCGCCGCCGGTGCCAAGTACTCAGGGTTGATGATCTGGTTGGCAAGGCCACCGCCCGAGTTTGCGTGCGCCGAGCCCGGTCCGTGGCACCGCTCGCAGCCGATGTTGAAGTCGATGTAGTTGTACGATGTGATGAAACCGTCAGTGTCGTTATTCCAGGCGATTTCCATGCCGGTGTTGTGGCACCCCGCGCACTTGCGCGAGAAGGTCCGCTCCCGGGTGGCCCAGTTGCTGGCATGATAGGCATGGTAGCTGGGCGCGTCGTCGCCGGACTGGGTAATCTGCACCGGGAGGATGAGGTAGTCCTTGTCCTTCCCCGCCGTGTAGTCCCAGCTGTCCGCGGCGGGAACGTCTGCCAGCTTCGCGAAGAAGCGCTGCTTGAAGACGCCAACGTTGGGCACGTTGTCGATGCCGCCGTCACCCTCGCCGCCGTACGTGCCGGAGACCGGCACCACGGTGCCGTCGCCGGCCGTGCAGTCGGCAGTCCCCCCAAATTTCATGGCGTATGCGCCGGCCGTGTTCTGGCACCAGTACACCTCGACCTTGGCACCGTTCGGATCGGCCGGGTTTTGCGCCGTCACGCCCGTGTCAATCGTGTCGCCAACCGCTGGCCACTTCTCCAGGGCGATCATGCGCGAGGTGTCCGGGGTCAGGGAGCGCCAGTGGGCCGAGGTCACGTGCTCAGCCGCTTGATCGGGGTGGCAGACCGCGCAGGTGGTCCGACCAACGTACGTGGCGGTCTCCGGCGGCCGCGCCGAGAGAATGATGTCGTCCGCCGTCACCGTGTCGGCGTCCATCATCACTGAGTCGCGCGTGCCGCCGTCGAGATAGGGCGAGCCGCTCGGTGCCGTGACGTCGATGA
>JBHHYR010000359.1:0-2675 GCA_046757585.1 Binatia bacterium
CCTTGCGCCCCAAGACATGACGGCGCAGATCGATCGATACGACAGCGAGATCCGTTTTATGGACCATCATTTCGGGCGGCTTTTGCAGGGCCTCAGGGCCGTTGGACGATACGACCACGCGCTGATCGTGGTCGTGGCCGACCACGGCGAGTCGTTCGGCGAACACGGCCTGGTCAGCCACGGCCCGTGGCTCTATGAAGAGCTTCTACACGTCCCGTTGCTGGTGCGTTTCCCGGGCGGCCGTGATGGCGGTCGCGTCGTGGATACCCCGGTCTCACTCGTCGACCTCCTCCCGCTGATTGCTCGCGAGACTGGGATTGTCCTGCCCTCGGCGGTCGAGGGTCTGCCCCTCGGGCAGCGGCAGCTTGTCGTAGCTGAGGCGTTCCGCAGCCGGGTGTTCATCAAGGTCCTTGGAGAGCGATTTGATCGTGATCTTGTCGCCGCCGTGCGGTGGCCGTGGAAGCTCATTGTGCCCGATATCGGGCAGGTGGAGCTCTACCGACTCGACGAAGATCCACGCGAGCTACACAACCGCCGCGGAGAGGCGATCGAGCAGGATATCCGGCGCGCCCTGGATCTCACACGGGCGGCATTCAGCCCGCCAGCCGTCCCCGCTGTCCCGAAGAACGTAAACCCCGCCACGATGAAACGGCTCAAAGCGCTGGGCTACCTTGGGTGACGTAACACGGGGTGGATTGCCCGGCGTTCAACCGACGCGCCGCGCTGTCGCGGCCACGTAGGCCCACAGCGAGGATGGGATGAAGCGGCCAGCGAAGCGTTCCAACCCAATCAACGCCCGGCGTGAGACGGAGAGCCGTCCGAGAATCGGCAGGCCGAACCTGTAATGGAGAATCATGCGGCGCAACGGCAACGGCTGTGCCGTGCGTACCTCGATGGCCGTCAGCGGCAGCGTACTGAGCAAGCGCGCGATCTGTGCGGGTCCCGACTCTCGGGCCCGGCGTTCGGCAGGCACGAGGTACGTCTGCAGGCGCACGATCGGGTTCCACCCGTTCGGTTCAAGCAGACACAGACACCCCCCAACCGCGAGCACGCGGACCGCCTCTGCGACCACGCCGGCTGGCGAGTGCACATGGTGTAACAAATCACGGATGAACACGGTCTTGAAATACCCATCACTAAAGGGAAGGGCGCGTGCATCAGCCGCGACGAACCGCGCTCCAGGCACGTGCGTCGCTGCAAAAGCTAGCTTCGCAGGAAAGAGATCCACACCCACGCAGGCCGCGCGGCGTCGCAGGCGGACCAGATTGTTCCCCTCACCACAGCCGATCTCGACGCAAGGCGCAACGATCGTCTCAAGCAGCGGCGCGAGGAGCTCGTCCTCGACGTCGGAAAAACCTGCTCCCCCAGTAGTCCAGTAGAAGTGCTTTGCGTCAGCGTGATTGAAGTGTTGCTGCTGGACCCGCGTAAACTCGGCCTCATTGCGGAACATTGATTCGCGGACTATAGCGTTCGCCAGTAGCGCTGTGCTAGTCGGGAGTAGAGGTCCATGCGCCGGCCACTCTGCCAGACGGGGAGTGAGCGGCCCCTGCCGGGCATGAAAAGCGTCTGGGAGCGGGCGCGCGTGCCAATCGAGGTGGATGTGACCATTCCGCTCGAGCAACGAGCCCGAGCCCGTGGGGCAGCTCGACATGCAGCGTCGCTGAGTGTGAATCGTTCTATGCTGAAGCGATCGGAACCCAGGTGAAGCAGACGTACGAAGATCGGCAACGCCGTCGGCGCGAACAGGCGCACTTCACAGCGGTCGCTGCTGCTCGCGGAGAGGTTTATTGGGCTGACCGGAGGCCGGCCGCCTCACGCAGGCAAGAAATCCGCGCCGGTTTGCTACTCGCTGCAGCCCAATTGGCGGATGCCGAGGGGCGGCTGGTGCTCGATGTCGGTTGCGGCACCGGAGCATACACGCGCCCGTTCGCCCGCTGCACTAAGGCGCAGGTGGTGGGTGCGGACGTGACACCTGCGCTGCTAGCGCGCGCACGTGCTCAGGCACCGCCGAATACGTGTTTCTCTGCCGCCGACGTCGCAACTTTGCCATTCCGGACGGAGGCGTTTGATGCAGTGGTCGGCAATGCCGTCCTGCATCATCTGCCGCTCGAGCGGGCGGTGCCGGAGCTGCTGCGCGTCCTCAAGCCAGGTGGGCGCTTTTGCTTCGCCGAGCCCAACCTGCTCAATCCACAGGTGTTCATCGAGCGAACCGTCCCTTGGATCGGCCGCTGGTTGGAAAACTCCCCCGATGAGATTGCCTTTACCCGTTGGTCCCTCAAACGCCTGCTGGAGCGACTGGGAGTCGCTGGGGTCGCAATCCGGCCCTTCGATTTCCTCTATCCGCTGACGCCGCGCCCGTTCGTTCCCTTGGTTGAGGCGGTGGGGCGTACCCTGGAAGCCATGCCGGTTGTCCGCGAAATCGCCGGCTCACTTTTGATTTCCGGCCGCAAGCCGTCCTAGGCTTCCGATGAGCTCCGAATAGGAACGGGGAGCCGATGAGCGATTCCGAAGATTGCTGCCGCCGGCACCTGCCAATCGATGCGCAGACGATGCGGCAACTGTACCGGCCGAAGCCAGTAGCACTGGCGGGTGCGGTGACACTCACGTACGTTGCGTTGGCTGCCAGCTTGTCCCTGGCATTGGGAACCAGGTCGGTTCTTGCTTATGCGATGGCC
>JBHHYR010000360.1:0-2674 GCA_046757585.1 Binatia bacterium
GACGGTAAACGCAGGGGCGATGCACGCATCGCCCGAGGAACGAACAACGCAGGGGCGATGCACGCATCGCCCGAGGAACGAACAACGTAGGGGCGATGCACGCATCGCCCAAACCGGAGGAGAAATACGGATGGCATTCATTACCGGAAAGCACATATCCCGCCGCACGGTTCTGCAGAGTATCGGGGCGACCATGGCGCTGCCCTTCTTGGACGCGATGGTGCCGGCCGGACGAATGCTGGCCCGTGCAAGATCACACGGCCCAACCGAGCGGACTCGCCTGGTGGCCATCGAGATGGTCCACGGTGCCGCCGGTAGCAACGAACTCGGCGCTTCCAAGTTCCTCTGGGCGCCGCAGGCGGCGGGTAGTGATTTCGATCTCACACCCAGCAGCTTGAGCCCGCTGGAGCCGTTCCGCGACCACCTTACCATTGTCAGCAACACCGATGTGCGCATGGCCGAGGCTTTCGAACCGCGGGAGATCGGCGGCGACCATTTTCGCTCCAGTGCGACATTCCTCACGCAAGCACATCCCAAGCAGACAGAGGGTTCGGACGTTCACGTAGGGATCTCTATGGACCAACTCTACGCGCAGCGGTTCGGCCAGGAGACGCCTATCCCCTCGATGCAGCTCTGCATCGAGAACGTGGACCAGGCGGGCGGCTGTGCCTACGGCTATGCGTGCGTCTATACGGATACGATCAGCTGGGCATCCCCAGCCGAACCGCTGCCCATGATTCGGGATCCCCGCGTGGCATTCGAGGAGTTGTTCGGCGCAGGCGGCACGCCCGAACAGCGCGCCGCACGGCGGCGCACCGAGCGCAGCATCCTCGACTGGTTCGTACAAGAGGTTACCCGCATGCAGCGGGATCTAGGGCCCAGCGACCGCCACAGACTCGAGCAGTATCTCGATGACATCCGGGAAATCGAGCGGCGCATTCAGAAGATCGAAACCCAGAACGTGAGCGGTGAGCCCAGGGAGCTGCCGCAGGCACCGGCCGGCGTGCCCGACTCGTTCGAGGAGCACGTGAAGCTGATGTTCGACTTGCAGGCGTTGGCGTTCATGTCCGACATCACCCGCGTGTTCTCGTTCAAGATGGGCCGTGACGGCTCGGGCCGGGTGTACCCCGAAAGCGGTGTCGATGCGGCCTTCCACCCCGCTTCGCACCACGGCGGCAACGAAAAGAAGGTGCTGGACTTCTCCAAGATCAACCGCTACCACGTCAGCATGGTCCCCTACTTCCTGGAGAAGCTCAAGAACACGATGGAAGGTGACGCGAGCCTGCTGGACAAGACTCTGATCATCTACGGGTCACCCATGGGAGACTCGAACCTCCACAATCACAAGCGGTGTCCGCTCTTCCTGGCGGGCCGCGCCAACGGCCAACTCGGAGGCGGCGTTCACATCAAGGCGCCGGACGGCACGCCCATGGCCAACGTCATGTTGAGTCTGCTGCACAAACTCGGCATGGACGATGTCGAGAAGTTCGGCGACAGCACTGGCGCGTTTTCCGTATGATGAAGCAGCGTACTCTTCGCATCGACGTGGTAGGTGCAGCGATCTTGGCGGTGCTCGTTTGGGCACTGCCGCCCGAATCACCGGTCGCCGACGCAGCGCAGCGGCGTGACCTGGCAGGAGTGCGGACCCTTCTCAAGCAGGGTGCCGACGTAAACACGCCGCAAGGTGACGGAATGACCGCACTGCACTGGGCGGCAATGAACGACGACAAAGCTATGGCCGAGATCTTGATGTATGCCGGCGCCAATTTGGAGGCGGCCACGCGCGTGGGCGGCTACACGTCGCTGCACCTCGCCAGTAGAGAAGGACACGCGTCGGTAGTTGCAGCGCTGCTCGAGGCGGGCAGCGACGTCGACGCAACCACCGCCACCGGTGTGCGCCCGCTCCATCTGGCGGCCGCTTCGGGCAGTGTGGAAGCCGTAGCCACGCTGCTGGACCACGGCGCCGACGTGAATGCGATCGAAGCGGCCTCCGGTAGAACGGCCTTGATGTTCGCCACGGCGCCGAATCGACTCGGCGTGATCGAGTTGCTGTTGCAGCGAGGGGCCGACGTGTCGATCGCCACGAGAGTGGTGGACTACGCCGCCCGCTCAAAGGAGGACGGCCCGGAGCGTCGTCGCAGGACGAAGCTCATGGCGGCGGCGCGCGAGGCACAAGAGGGAGCCCGGGCTACCGAGGAGCGGGCACAGGAGCAGCATCAGAGTGTGGCCGACGCGTCAGCCGCCCAACTCCAGAGCAAAGAGGCAGAGACAAGCGAGGTAGAGCCGAACGAGCAAGAGAGCGAGACCAAAGAAGAGGAGCCGACACGGCAGAGCGTGGCCGATGCTTCCGCCGCTCAGCTCCAGAGCAAGGAGGAGGGCGCCACCAAGAAGGACGAGCCCAAGCCACCGTCGTTCGGGGACCTCGTGGGCAAGCAAGGCGGCTTCACCGCACTGCACTACGCGGCCCGCGAAGGTGAGATCGAAGCCGCCCGGCTACTGCTCGATGGGGGCGCCGATGTCGACCAGCAGACGCTAGGCGATCGATCGAGTCCGCTACTGGTTGCCGCAATCAACGGCAACTACGACCTGGCGATGATGTTGCTCGACCGTGGCGCCGACCCGAATCTCGTCAGCGAGGACGGTGCCGCACCCCACTTCGCCACGCTCAACAACC
>JBHHYR010000361.1:0-2670 GCA_046757585.1 Binatia bacterium
GTATTCTGATCATCTCCAGCAACGGCGACGTGCGCATCCGGCTGGACAATGACGGGGGCGAAGAAGGCGTGCTGAGGGTCAGGAACTCGGGTGGACAGGACGTCTGTACGATCACCGAACAGGGCAACCTGACGTGTACCGGTACCGTGCACGGGCAGGGGGTGTTCGGTGTGCGCGGCGAGAGCGACGCCGGGATTGGGGTGTTCGGGACGAGTACGGGCAACGTTGCCGGGCAGTTCGAAAGCACGAACTGGATTGGGCTTGCCGTATTTGCCGACTCGGCGGGGCGGGACATCATCCGGGGGTACGGCGCGAGCGGCGCCAGCGACGTTGAATTTCGCGTGGAAAACGACGGCGATGTCCGTGCAGACGGTTCATTCGCGGGCGGCGGTACGGATTACGCCGACATGGTACCCGTCGACGGCGAGGTCTCGCAGTACGAGCCAGGTGACGTGCTGGTGATCGGCCCGCGGGGGCGGTTGGTTCTCAGCCGGGCACCGTACACGACCGCCGTGGCAGGCGTCTATTCCACCAAGCCCGGCTTCATCGGCGGCAACGGTGCGGACGGCGCTATCCCGGGAAGCATCCCGCTTGCACTGGCAGGGGTCGTGCCGGTGAAGGTCAGCGCCGAGAACGGCCCGATCGTCCCCGGTGACCTGCTCACCACTTCCTCGGTTGCCGGTCACGCCATGAAGGCCGTGAATCCAGCCCCCGGCACGATTCTGGGGAAAGCCCTCGGCCGGCTGGAGACGGGTACCGGCGTCGTGGACGCCCTGGTCGTCCTCCAATAGGAGGCGTCGCGGATCGGCCATGCGTGCCATAACCTTGATCGCTGGCGCAGTTCTCTGCTGCTCGCCCGTCGCCATGATGGCCCAGACCGGCGATGGCTTTGACCTGACCTGGAGCACGGTGGACGGTGGTGGACACGTTGCCAGCGCGGGCGGGGAATTCGCATTGAGTGGGACGATTGGTCAACCAGACGCCGGCAGGAGCACCGGCGCGGCGTTCATTCTGTTTGGCGGCTTCTGGCAGATCGCTGCGATGGAAACCCCTACCCCCACTCCCACTCAGACCGCGACGCACACAGCGACCTCTACGCGGACACGTACCTCGACCATGACACCCACATCGACCGCAACGGCGACACGGTCCCCCGTGCTGCCCCCAACGCCTACGGTAACCGCAGTGCCAACGGCGACCTCCACTTACACTCCCAGCGTGCCAGCCACCCCAACGCACACCTCCACGCCGACGTCCACGTTGACCCGCACTACAACACCAACGCCTGCGCCCAGCCGAACCGCCACGCCCACGGCGACCCCTGGAGTCGTGTGTCTTGGTGACTGCGGTGAGGACGGTACGGTGACCGTGAATGAATTGCTCATGATGGTGAACATCGCGCTCGATGAGGCGCCGGTGTCCGATTGCGAGGCCGGCGATGGCAACGGCGACCGCCGGATTACGATTGATGAGATCCTTGCCGCAGTAAGCCACGCCCTCGAGGGGTGCCCCGAAGGAGGCAGTGCCGGCAGCGAGTTGGACCTCTGGAAGCTCGCTCAAGACCTGAACCAGCGGCAGCAATGAAACCAGCGGGAAGGTGCCGCCGTGTGCTCCTCGCGGGTCTTCTCATGGCCGCCCCTGCGGCTGCGGCGCCCGGCCGCGCCGACAGTCGATGGCCCCGCTGTCACCTCGTGGACTACGGACGACAGCTGCCACCGCCTTTCAAGCGCCAGTGATGCCGAGAATTCGTTGGGCGTTCTTGTAGTAAATTTTCTCCAGGACCTCGGCGGGGTAGCCCTCCTGCTCGTAGTCCTGGAACAGGCGGGCGTGGGGAATGAGGGGATAATCCGAGCCGAACATGACGCGGTCTTGCAGCCGCCCGCGGATTTCACGTTTGAGCGAAGTGGTGAAGTACTTCGGCGACCAGCCCGACAGTTCGATATTGACGTTGCCCTTGTGAAGCACGAGCGCGATCGTGTCTTCCTGCCACGGCCATGAGGGGTGACAGCAAATGATCCGGAGCTTGGGGAAGTCGGCCGCTACGTCGTCGATGTAGGGAATGGCTCGCGTATACTTCAGGTGAATGCCCAAGCCGCCCGGCAAGCCTGCGCCCAGGCCGGTGGTGCCGGTATGAAACTGCACAAAGGCGCCGAGCGTCGCGCAGAGGTCCCAGATCGGGTAGAAACGGTGGTGGTTGGGGTAGAAGGCCTGCGCTGCCTGCTGGAATTTCACCCCTAGCATCCCGAGGTCGCGCACACAGTGCTCGATCTCTTGCAAGGCCATCTGCCCCTTCCACGGGTCGACGCACGCAAGGGCACCGACAAACGCCTCCGGAAACCGCCTGACGACGCTCGCGAGGTAGTCGTTGCTGACACGCGGGTGGCCCGTGTTCGCTTCGGCGTCCCAGCCCACCAATATGCCCTTGACATCGGCGTCGATGAAATCCTGCGCCATCTGCTCGTCGCTCTTTGCCAGGCTCATTGCCTGCTCGTCCGTCACCTGCGTTTTCATGTAGTACTGCATGATTCCCTTCTGGTACTTGAGCATGCTGGCGGCGCCTTCGCGGGTTGAGATGTGGGCGTGCACGTCGATGGCTTTCATGCTGAAGCTCCTGGACTAGAGTCCGCCGTTTGGCGGCAGGGTCGGGGCGCTCCTCCCTGCCACGTCACT
>JBHHYR010000362.1:0-2660 GCA_046757585.1 Binatia bacterium
CCGTTTGGTAGATTTTCGGTAGCGTCGTTGCCGTAACCCGCAGACCAGAGCTACGAATTCGCGCAACGAAGTCTGCGATTCCTCTCTGGCCGCCAGCCTCTTCTACAGAAGGCTCATCCAGGCTGAAGCGGAGCTGGTCGCAGATTGTTTCAAACCTGCTTGTGGCCATCAGTCAACTCTCGACGTAGCTTGGTGATGCGTTCGAGTCGAAGCGACGCTTCTGCAGCGACGTTCGCGTCCGAGTGAGTAACGCGCGTGCGCCACTTCCGGTATTCGCTGTTCAGGAACTCCAGCTTCTCCTTGTGCGACAGTCCTGCTGGCACGCCGACGAGCGACTCTTCCTCTGCCTCATCAACATAGCGAGGCGTAGGTTTCGGTCATGTACCTCCCGAACAAAACCATCTGGAAGTCGTAGGGGGTAGCATGAAATCTTGTGGAAATTGGGTGAGTGTTGGGGCATCCTCCAAGGTTGTTCGAGACCTTTTGAGAAAGGAGGACGCCCGATGGGTAGGACACAGGAGAGTCGCGGAGTTGTCAAGCACGTGGTTGAGGATGGGTCGGGTGAGGCTGGGCAGGTCGCCCGGGATATGTTGGAGGATCTGGCCCGTTTGGGGGCACGTGAGATGCTGATGGAGGCCCTCAACGAGGAGGTAGACGCCTACCTGGGCCGGGATCGGTACCAGCGTGTGGGTGCGTGCGGGCCGGGGGACAGGGGCCACGAGTGCGGGCCGGAGCAAGCCGGCAACGGCGGTGGACGTCGGGGCTCTTTCCGCGGCTATCGCAACGGCACGACACCCCGCCGCCTGACGCTGGGCAGCGGCACGGTGGATTTGCGGGCGCCGCGTGTGCGTGACATTCCCCCCGGGCAGGAGCCGTTCGCCTCGGGGATCCTGCGGAAGTATCAGCGTCGCAGTGACACGATCGACGCAACCTTCATGAAGCTGTTCATTGAGGGCTTGGCCACGCGCGACTTCGAACCCGCTCTGCGGCTGTTGATGGGGGAACAGGCACCGCTGTCGGCCAGTGTGATCAGCCGGCTGACGCAGCGGTTCAAGGCCCGGTACGAGGCCTTCGACGGTGGTGACCTGAGCAATCGCCGGTACGTGTACATCTGGGCCGACGGCATCTACCTCAAGGCGGGCCTGGGTACGGAAAAGGCCTGTCTGATGATTCTGATCGGTGCGGACACCGAAGGGAAAAAGCACCTGATCGCCCTGCGGGAGGGCTACCGCGAGAGTGCCGCCAGTTGGGGGGATCTGATCAAGGACTGTCGCCGACGGGGGCTGAACGTGCCGGCCTGCTGGATCGCCGACGGAGCGTTGGGCCTGTGGGCCGCGGTGAACGAACACTGCCGGCAGTCCGCTCAGCAGCGGTGTACCAACCACAAGACGATGAACGTGGTCGACAAGCTTCCGGTGCGGGAACGGCCGGAATACACCAGGCGATTGCGCGCCGTCTGGCAGGCAGACAACGAAGAAGCGGCGCGGCGTTTGGCGAACAAGCTCGTCGCCGACCTTCGTGCGGCCGGTTATGACCGTGCGGCGACGTGTCTGGACCAGGACCTGGACCGGTGTCTGACGTTTTATCAGTTTCCCGCCGCGCATTGGTCGCACTTGCGAACGAGCCATGTGATCGAATCACCGTTTTCTGCAGTGCGGCTGCGTACGAACGCGGCCAAGCGATTCAAGAAGACCAAGAGCGGCGTGCACTTGGTGTACGAAGTGATGATGCGGTTGTCGAAGAACTGGCGGCGGCTGAAGTCGGCCCACCTGTGCTCGACCGTCCCGCTCCCGAAGACGAAACGACCGCAAGTGGCATGAAAAGTGATGGATGCCCCGTCAGCAATTTACACAAGATTTGCAACGGCCCCTCGGATCTTTTCGTGACCGGTTGTGCAGTCGACTCGGAGAAACGATACGGCCATGGTAGGCAACATCAGCAAGCTGCATGCACTGTTGACGTATCTCGACGGACTTCGGGAGCGAGCGAGCGAGCTAATGCTCGGAAGGCTCTTGCGCGAGCTTGAGATCACGGTTGCTGACGTTGAACGTTTTGTTCGCTTCGACGAACATCAATACTGCCGCAATCTCATGCGCGGCAGCGACCACTACCAGGCTCTTCTGCTGTGCTGGCGCAGCGGTCAGCGCACGCCCATCCACAATCATCCTGGAGCGGTTGGCGGCGTCCGCACGCTAAAGGGCATCGCCACCGAAACGCTCTTTGAATTCGCGCCGAACGGCCTGGTCAAGCCTACATGTTCGCGGGACCTGGAGCCGGGCGGAGTCGTTACACTCGAAAATCCGTACATTCATCAGGTGTCGAACCTACAGGAAGCCGGTGAGGACCTGGTCACGCTTCACGTGTATTCGCCACCACTGCCTCGGATGGACACGTATTGCCTTACCGACCGACATGTGGGCGAGTACCGGCCGAGCGTCGTCGAGCACGAGCTGGGTAGCGGAATCTAAGGCATGAAAGCGTCAGCGACGTAGACACGCATCTCCGGTCGAAAGCGGAGTATGGTGGCAAAGATCTCACCCCCAATTCAGACGACGCGCACAAGGGCGTGATCGGGCATGGACGGCGCCAGCAATCAAGACGGCCGCTCAGCGGACACGCGTCCCATACCCGAACCCGCACACGTCACTGAGAGAATCGGA
>JBHHYR010000363.1:0-2648 GCA_046757585.1 Binatia bacterium
CATCGGCCTGGCGTTCATGGCCGCTGAGATCGCCGCCATACAGCAGTTGAGTCTTCTGTTGGGCCATCCGGTGTACGCGGTAGCGGCCGTGCTCACCGCGTTTCTCGTCTGTGCAGGTGCCGGCAGTATCTGGTCGGACCGGATCCGACTCGATGCGGGTCGGCTCTCGGGAGTCGCGTTGGTGTGTTTGCTGCTGCTCGGCGCGGGGTTTCTGCTGTCGCTGGTGCACGTACTCCAGCCCGCGCACTTGGCGCTGCGAGCGGCCGCGGCGCTGCTCGTGCTCGCTCCGGCGTCGTTCCTGATGGGCTGGCAATTCCCCCTGGGTCTGCGGCGCTTGACCGGTGACGATCCGGCTCTGGTTTCGTGGGCGTGGGCTGCGAACGGCTTTGCGTCGGTTGTGGCGGCGCCGCTGTCGGCGCTGATCGCCCTCGAGCTGGGATCGCCGGCGCTGTTCGTCGCGGCCGCGGGTGCGTATGGGATTGCGGCGCTGGTATACCGTCAAGGGGGGAGGCGAGAGTCCGCCGCAGCGGCACAAGGAGCCGACCGTCGCCTTGCTGGACAGGGGGGCGTCGGGTGACATCGACGCGGCTGTGGGCGCAGTGGCGTTGGTGCAGCGTCCGTTCCGAGGGGTGGTGGCCCGTTCCGGCATCACGAAGCATGCAACGCCTCACACACTGCGGCATTCGTTTGCAACACATCTCTTGATGTCGGGTCATGACATAAGGACGGTTCAGGAGTGACTCGGCCATCGTTGACGTGCGGACGACAATGATCTGCACACACGTGTTGAACCGGCCGGGGACTCGGCGTAACCAGCCCGGCGGACGAGATGGGATAATTCGCTCGCTAACCCGCTACGCAGCGTCTGGACAACGATTTCGAGCAGGCGCTCGTGATTGAGGAGCAGGGCGGGAACAGACGCGTGGTCGTCGAGAACCAGGGCATCGCTCATGTTTCGCCCGAACACGACTTCACACCACAAGGGGGACGCTCATGAAGCTCAGCACGCTGCTATCGATCTACGCCGCCGTCGCAGTGATCTTTTGCTTGGGGTTGCTTCTGGTGCCAGCGTTTTGGATCGCTCTCTATGGCGCGACTCCGGACCCGCAGGCAACGCTACTCGTTCGTTTGATCGGAGCCCTCGTTAGTGGACTTGCGGTGATGGCGTGGGTAGGTCGTAAGGCCGAAGCCTCAGAATCCCGTAACGCAATGGTTCTAGGCTTGACCGTCCTAAACGGCGTCGCCGCCGTCGTGTCGGTGTTGGCTGCGCTCTCTGGCGTTTACAACCGCCTCGCTGGGGGCCCGTTGCCGTCTAGGCGCTTTTCACTATCGCGTTCCTCTTGGTGGGGCGAGCTAGCATGTCGCCCGCAGCTGGAGCGCTAGCCGTTAGGCCGCAGAAGGAACGCTACCGGCTACACTCCCACCCATCGCACATCGGAGGCCCACATGAAGCGAGTCACTGGTATCGGCGGCATCTTTTTCAAGGCGAAGGATGCTCCTGCGCTTCAGGCTTGGTACAAGCGTCATCTCGGCATCGATGTCCAGGAGTGGGGTGGTACCGCGTTCACCTGGGCAGACTCAGATGGCAACCCCACAGGCGGAACGACCGTCTGGTCCGTTACTTCGGAGGAAGATGACCAGTTTGCTCCCGGCAAAGCGTCGTTCATGGTCAACTACCGCGTTGACGACCTTCACGCTTTAGTCGCTGCGCTGAAGGCGGAGGGCTGCAACGTCCTCGACAAGATCGATGAATCAGACTACGGCAAGTTTGCCTGGGTCATTGATCCGGAGGGAAACAAGGTCGAATTGTGGCAACCACCCGCCGGTCAATGAAGCGCGCCTACGCTCCCTGCAGCGGTCTGCGGCCTACACCTATAAGGCCTCCGCTGTCAAGCGACCGCAGCTAGACAACACGGGTTTTCGTGCTTCCCGTTGTTCGGTTCCTTTTCCAGCGGCGGTGTTCCGACTTCATTTCAAATGCGGTGCAGAGTCATTATGGTCTGCACGCTTAGTAACCCGCTGCGCGGCGTGGCCAATCTCCCGCCCACGGAGGATCTTACCAGGTGTCCCGGTGGACCGTACTCTTGAAGTTGTTAGGATTGTTGCAGTAACCCGAAGAGCCAGTCTTGACAGCATACTCGCTACGCGACTTCTCGTAGGATGCGAACCCGTTACGGGCGTCGAGTCATACTAGCTGGTCCGTCGGCGTGGCCGCACGTGGAGCGAAATGGCAATGACGGGGGTATGCCACGGAAGCAGCCGAGGCAGGCGTCGCGTTCGCGTTCGGAAACGGTTGAGTACGTCTCGTTCGGGCGCACACCCTTCCTACCCCCAACCCCTCGACACGTGTCCTGGAGAAGTGTGGGTTTGAACACGCCGGCGAAATCGTGGACCTCGAGGATGGCCTTGTGTAGTGTCGCCGGTTCTCGGCGTCAAGCACGTACGTCAGGCGGCCGAGTACTATCGCGATGTACTCAGCTTCAGCCTTGATCCGATTGATGGCGTCTACGCGATCGTGAAGCGCTTGGACGTCTGGATCCATTTTCAGATTCGGCGAGGCGAGATACCGCACGAAGAACGTCCGGTTAGTTTGCCTGATCCGGATGTTGGCGCTGCCCACGCGGTTGTCGGAATAGCCGACGAACGCG
>JBHHYR010000364.1:0-2647 GCA_046757585.1 Binatia bacterium
GTTGAGCATGGTTATCACAATGCTATTGATCGCAACTTTGTTCTTCTATGGACAATGAAATCTGCCACCTCTGAGGTGTGAGCGCTAACGTTTGGGTGTAGCTCCGTAACTGACCTGTCAGGCGGCACGTTTCGGCGCAAACGGCACGACGTTCTCCGGCATCGACACCGGAACTCGGTACGTGTCGGATAATAGCTCCCAGGCTTGCTCGAACCGATTGCTTTGAATATGCGCGCGCAACGTGAGGATGGCTTGTCCTCCCGCGTGGCGCCATCGCATGCCAGAGCACTTCATGCGCTGCGTGACCAACGTCTTGCAGGCAGCTTCGACGACACCGGACCCGATTGGGAGATTCTGAGACTTCGCCTGGATGTAGCCCATCCGATGACGATTGCGCCGAAAGTACCCCAGCGCCTGCTTGAGGCGTGTGCGCCGAGGATGCTTCGAGTGCAAGTACTTCAGCCCCCGGATGACCTTCTCCACGCCGTCGTCATCGTGACGCAGGATGTGACGATACTTCTCGAACTGCGAGTGCGCCTTGGCGCTACCCTGCCCGTAGGCGTTGTCGAAGGCCGCATGGAGGTTCTCGGCCGCGTGGAAGAAGTCGATGAGCTCCTCGCCCTCGGGCAACTCCTCACTGAGATAGGTCCAGTTATCTTTCGCCCCGTCCGCGAGCTTGACGAGGCGAAGCTCGGGACGCTTGACAAGCACCGCCTCGATATCGGCGCTCAGCGTCGTCTTCAGCGTCGCCTTCTTCGTCTCCGGCATTCTGGCAAGACGTGTGGTGCCAAGCCGCTCACCCTCGACGTCGAAGAACGAAAGCGTCGCGCAACCAACCTCCTGATAGCCCGCAGGACCTTTCGTCTGCTTGCCTTGCTCGCGCGCCTGCTCGCGCTTCTCACCCCGCTCTCCGTCTTTCATCGGCGTCATCACCCCGTCGAGGGAAACTGCCATCGTGACCGCTTCCGGCGCCACCTCGATGGCCTCGCGCAAGTGCGATTCGAACTCCTCGCGCCGCTCCTCCCAATCCCCCGAGAGCACCTTCACCAACCGGTCCAGACTACTCTTCGACGGCGTCATGTTGCCCAGCTCGCGCAGCGTCGTCTCGCTATCTTGTGGTGTGAGATGCGCAACCAGAAAAGGGGTCTATCCGGATTTCCCAACGGTTTTGTTGCTGATGCACTGACTTGAATTCAGAAGCAAACACGGGCCTCATTCCCTCTGTTGATCGCCATCGACAGAAAGGAGGAGAAGCCCGTGAGCAACCTGAAGTTGCTGAACAAAATACTACGCTTGAAAGATCTGAAATTCACCCGCTTCTGGTTCAAGAACCGCGGCCAGCAGTTGCATCTCGCGGTCAAGCCGTACAAGAACGGCTGCCGTTGCCCGGAATGTGGACGGCGCGGCCGGATCGTGCGCCATGCCACCGAGCTCCGCCGCTGGGAGGATCTCACCCTCATGGGGATGAAAATCCTGCTGTGGTATGCACCGAAGGAGATCCAGTGCCCGACGCACGGGCGGGTGCAGGAGACGATCCCATGGGCGCCGGCCTATTCACGCATCACCTACCGCCTGGAGTGGCGCATCTGCACCCTGTGCCAGCTCATGACCCAGAAGGCTGCGGCCGAGATCTTGAAAATGCCCCCCTCGACGCTGTCCGACCTGCTGCACCGGATCATCACACGGGTGCGCCACGGGCATAAGATCCGCGCCCTGGTCACCCTCGGCGTCGACGAGGTCTCCTTCTGTAAGGGCCGCAAGTTCGCCACCCTCGTCTACGACCTCGACCGCGCTCATGTCCTGTGGGTAGGCCAGGGAAAGGGCCGCGAGACCATCGACCGCTTCTTTGACGAATGCCTCAGCCGGGGGCAGAAAGCCCGCATTCGGTGGGCCAGCTGCGACATGAGCCGCGCCTATACCGAGGCGATCAAGCATCACTGCCCCAACGCCACGCTCGTCATCGACCGCTTCCATGTCGTGAAGGCGCTGAACCAAGCCGTGGACGAGGTGCGCAAGGAACAGTGGCGGGCCCTCGACACCAGAGGTCGTAAGGCGATCAAGGGGCTGCGTTGGCTGCTCTCCATGCACTCCAGAAATCGCACCAAGGGACATACCCGCTTCCTCAATAGCCTGCGTAACTCCAATCGCCGGATCCACCGCGCCTGGGTGCTCAAGGACGAGTTCGAGCACTTCTGGAACTACCGCTATCGGGCCTCGGCCGAGAAGTTCCTCAAACGCTGGATCACCGCCGCCCTGCGAAGCCGTATCCCCACGTTGCGCCAGTTTGTTGGCACCCTGCGAAATCACTTCGAAAACATCCTTGCCTTCATCGACCGAAACCTGACCAACGCCGTCGGTGAGGGCCTCAACCGAATTGTCAAGATCGTCAAGAACCGAGCTTCGGGATATCGCAACTTGGAGAACTTCGCCGACATGATCTACTTGACCGTTGGCGACCTCGATATCCCTGCGCACATTCCTAGCCGTTTGCGTACACTGTGAAACTGGCATTCAACCCTATGAAACAGCCGAATTACTGCAATTCACTGTTTGGGAAATCCGGATATAGCCGCAAATCGAGTTCTCCGCTACCGCGACCTCCAGGCCCGCGGCCACGGTGATCGAACGACAATCTGGCGCAAAGCAC
>JBHHYR010000365.1:0-2643 GCA_046757585.1 Binatia bacterium
TGAGGCCACCACCAGGAAGATTATGTTCGCGCGCTCAACTAACCACGGTTCGTCGTTTACGACCGTCAGTCCCCCGCTCACGGATTCGCCAGACGTGACGCAGGGCTGCTCTATTGCGGTTGGACCAACGGGTAACGTGTACGTTGCCTGGTGGGACGGCACCTTTAACAATTTGAGAATGCGACGGTCAACGAACGGCGGAGCGACGTTCTCTGCGACAGTAAGCGTGATCGGATCGGCGGTGCCGCCGCCTTGTGATTACGCCTGCGGAGGCACCACAGATAACCCGTGCGGCCGCACAGCCATCAACGGCGATATCCGGGTGCTGCCGTTCGCGAACTTGGCGGCGGATCCCCTCGACAGCAACCTCGTATATTCCACGTGGAACAACTGGAATACCTCGTCGCAGAAGGAGGAAATCAATTTCCGGAGGTCAACGGACGGCGGACTGACGTGGTCGACCAACCCAATCCTGAGGCTCAACGACGATACGTTCGGCGACAAGTTCCTGCCGAGAATGGCGACGGTCACGTACGGCTCGCCGGCTTCCACAAAGATTCGCGTCATGTGGTATGACCGTCGCAACGATGATCCTCACAACCTGTGGCCCGACGTCTACCAAACGACGTCCACTGACAGCGGGCAGACTTGGCAAATGCCGAATACGCGTCTCACGGACGCCCCATTGCCTCTCCCGCGAATAAACCCGAACTTCGACTGCCACGTCCAGAGCTGCTATTTTGGAGACTACAACGGTCTGACCCCGGTTTCCTCTGGAACAACCGGGGCGTTCATCGAGGCCTGGGGAGACACCCGAACCGACGCGGGCGGGATCTCATGTCGGACTGGGCAGTCGGAGACCAACGCGGATCCCAACGTTTGGGCGTTCATAGGGTGCTGATCGGAAATGTGCTCGGCCCAGAACCGACAACGACATCTTTCGGAGGCGGCCACCCCGCATGGCCCGGGGTTCAAACGATCCGTGCCATGGATGGGGCCTCGGGGTTTGGCGTCCTGCCATCCTCACCGAGTTGGACCAGGGAAAATCATGGACATGGCGATCGCCAAAGTGCGCTGGCGGCCGCTGGCCGTCGCTTTCCTTATAGCCTGCACCCTCTCCGATCGGCAACCCGCCGCTGCCCGGTTGGTTGCCTACACGGCTAACTATGACTCGTCCTCCTTGTCAGTGATCGACGTCGGGGAGCGCGCTGTGGTGCAGACGCTCTCTGTGTGCTCTCGCCCCGCAACCATCGCCGTAACCGCTGACGGTCAACGCGCGTACGTCGGATGTTTGGATCAAGTCTCCGTTGTCAACACCTCGACGAACATGGTGGCGGCCGTCATCCCGGTGCAGGGGTTTGTCTCGGCCGCCGCCTTCACCCCGCGAGGGGACGAACTCGTCATTGGGAGGATTCTTCCCAACCCGTCAGGCCAGCAAGGGGTACTATCGGTGATCGACGTAGCCCGCAACAGCGTTGCGGTAAGCATACCCCTTCCCGGACTGCCGTCTGATCTCGCGATCCCTCGCTCCGGTGCTGCCGCGTATGTGAGCAGTCTCGGCTACCCAGGGATCTCCGTGGTCGATCTGCACACGCACTCCATACGGACTACCATCCCGGTAGAACCGGGCAGCTCAATGCCTTCGCACCTGCGTTTGAGCCCTTCGGAACGGAACCTCTACGTCACGACGGCAACCACGGCGCTCAACGACGTCTTTGGAGCCGTGGTGGTGATTGACGTCGAGCAGGAAAAGACCCTCGGGCGGATCGAAGGGCGGGGCGGGCCGACCGCCGTGGCGGTGTCCCCGGATGGGGCGACACTGTACGTCACCGAGTTGGTTTACCCGGTGGTTCACCCCCCGTTGCACGGGACATCGTGTGGACACGTTTCGGTTGTCGAACTCGCCACAAGTGCGCAGCTCATGGCGATCCCTACTGGGTGCTACCCGGCGGCAATTGCGCTCACACCAGACGGTCAGCAGGCATACGTTGCCAACCGAGCAGGGAATTCGGTGACCGTGATCGATGCCGCTTCGAATCGTGTGATCAACACAATCCCGGTGGGTGCAGGACCGCTTGATATCGCAATCGCGACCGCCGGTGCCACACCGACCCCCTGCAGCGGTGACTGCAACGGGGACGGGGCAGTACAGATCGACGAGCTCGTCACCCTCGTGAACATTGCCCTGGGAGCCGTGCCGGCGGCGCAGTGCAGCGCGGCCGATGGGAACCAGGATGGGCGGATCACTGTCGCGGAGATCCTCAGCGCCGTCGATGCCGCGCTGAACGGCTGCGACGCGGGCTGAGCATGCAGCCACGCAGTTGGTCCGCTGGATTCCGGTCCTATGAGAGGACGCGGTGGAAGCAAGGAATCGCATGCACCCGTTGCTCTTCGACTCGATTGCGCGGATTTCCTGATATGCGCATCTGCGGCGCTCACCTGCAGTGCGGGCGTGCAGCATACCTCGTCTCGCCAACAAGACGTCTACACGACCACGGTCTCCGGGTGCTGAAATGGTGCACTGATCTTCGCCCACATCATGGCTTTCTGGACACTGCCGGTTCAGCGGGTGAGCTTCCCCCTTTGAAAAGGGGGATTGAGGGGGATTTGCTTCGCTCCGTCCCTGGCCGGTACCCCTCGCGC
>JBHHYR010000366.1:0-2628 GCA_046757585.1 Binatia bacterium
GGCACCGTGTTGGTGATCTGCACGGTCGTGGTCGTACCACCGGTGGAGCCTGACTGGGTTCCGGTAGCGGACCCGGTGGCCGGGTCGGTGCCAGCGGCCGTCCCTAGGTCCGTGCCCGAACCGGATGCGGAAGCGGTGCTGGAGGCGACCGATGGGGAGGAAAGCAAACTATGGCTCCAAACCACGCTGTTGTCCGCCGTCCTGACGACCTTGACGTTTCGGAATTCAAGGCCGCGAACAGCCTCATATGCCGTCTTGTAGTTGTCGTCTCCGATAAAGAGGTACCTTAGTCCTCCGAGGACCACGGGGTTCGGTTGGGAGCCGGCATTGATCACGCCGCCGTCGAGCCGGAGCTCCGAGCCCGGGCCAAGGTCCTGCGCCCAGGTGGCACGGAACGTGTACCAGGCGTTGGGGTCCCAGGTGATCCCCTGAACCAGACCTTCATGGCTGCTCGACGAAGCGCCGGTCGTGTTTCGGCTGGTGAGCCGGAAGAGAAGGCTTCCGTCAGGTAGCCCACTCGCCCCGCCGGTGTGGAGTCTCGCCTGCATGAATGCAGCATCGCATGGAGCCGAACAGTCGCTGCCCGAGGGGAGGTTCCACATGGCGAGCAAGATGTTCTTTCCGTTGGCCCCGCCGACAAGCCCGGTCCGCAGCCCTCTGACCTCGAACTCTACGTAGCCTTGGCTCAGATATTCTCCGATATCCACAACGATCTTGCTGGTTGCGGAGTCCGTCTTCCATCCAGTGCCGGTGAATGTCCCTCCATCCATGGCAATTACTGTTCCACCTGATCCGTCGCCGATCCCACCGGGGGTGGAACCCTGCTGCCCCTGAACGACCGTAATGGTGACGCTGGCCGATGCGCTCGACGCCAGTCCGTCGTGGACCACGAGCGAAACGACAAACGTTCCGGCAACGTCCGGGGTGAACGCCGGGCTTACTGTCGAAGCGCCGGTCAGGTTAGCGGTGCTGCCGGCAGGCTTTGATGCGAACTGCCAGCTGTACGTCAGACTGTCGCCGTTCGCGTCGAAGCTGCCGCTGCCGGACAAGGTCACGAGGCTTCCGACGGACGCGGTTTGATCCGCACCGGCGTCGGCCACGGGCGCGGTGTTGGTGGCGGGGGGCGTCCCACCGCCCGCGGACGGAGCAATCCACACCGCAAGTTCGGTGCCGATTTGCGACGGCCGCGGCCAGGTCGAATCGCCGCCCGCGACCACGACGCCAGTCTGATCAACGACCGTGCCTGTGCGGATATCGAACCAGTGGAAGTCATAAGTGCCGGAAGTGATGCTCCGAACGCCGATCTCGCCGGCCAACGAGGACGCGTAGAGAATGTATGAGTCCGACGAGCTGGCCATCACGTACTGGGTCCCGCCGAAGGCAAGGTCGTCCCTGGGCTCCATCTCGTTGAAGTTCGTCGACTCCATGAAGCGAACCAGCCGGCCGCAGTCCTCTAGGTCCGCCACCGCCGTGCTGGCGATGTCCCAGCGCAGATGCATGATTGTCGCGCCGCCCATGGCCGCCGCCCAACTCCTGCGGCGCGCTTCCGCGCCAAAAGCGTCCGGATGGCCCTCCGCCATGTTCAGGCTGTAGCGCCCGGCGGCGTCCGCCCAGGCGGCGACGATGGCCGAGTGAAACCCGTCGGGGGTCGTGGCCGTGATCTGCATCGCGAACTGATCAACACTCGAATCGTCGGCGAACTCGGTGAATACGTTGCCGTTCGCGCTCAGTCTATGCATCGCGATAGGATGACGCCGGTCGTCTGCGGCGCGGACCACCGCCGCGATGTTCGAAACCCGCTGTGCCGAGAAGACTTTCTCGTACTCCTCGGCGATCACCCAAACGAGCCGCTTGTGATGCTTGAAGCGGTTTACGATGGCCTCGAGGAAAGCCTGCTCTGCCGCCGGCACCGCATCACCGGGACCCCAGACGTTGGCGCCATCGTCGAAGAAGAAGAGGTAAATGACGATGCCCGCCTCGTCCATGGCGGTGAACCAGGTCTCCCACTGATCGAGAATGTCCGGGTCCAGCCCAAGGGCCGGGTCGGAGTCGATGAACGGATTATGGCTCGATGTGCCGTCACCGCCGTGTGAGCGGATCATTTGAATGTAGATGCCGTTCGCGCCGGTCCCCGCAACCTTGTTGATCAACGCCATCTGGTCACCGTTGCGGGTGCCGTCGGCGTTGCGCGAGCCGCGGTAGAGGAAGTTTTCCGGGTCGCCCGGGCCGCACAGGAAGAATGGACCGCCTCCCGCATAGCGCAGCCATCGCGGATTGGCCGGGTCGACCACGATTTGCCCGCCCGGGCGCACGGTCAGTATGGCGTCGTTGCTCGTGACGCTGCCGTTGGCGTCGGTGACGACGACGCGCACACGGGCGCCGTTGTCGGCCAACGTCGCGGGCGAAGTCGTATAGGTGTCACCGGTTGCGCCTGCAACGTCGACGCCGCCCGACTGCCATTGATACGACAAGGAGCCGGTTCCGGCAGCGGCAACGCTGAATGTCGCTGCCTGGCCCTCGAACACGGTCTGGTCGGTGGGGTGCTGGGTTATGTTGAGCACCTGGGGATCAGAACCGGCGTCGGGCGTCGGATCCGTTGTCCCCCCTGCGCCTGCGGACGGCTGAAGA
>JBHHYR010000367.1:0-2621 GCA_046757585.1 Binatia bacterium
CCCTACGTCTTCCAGCACGAGCCGCCCTGCACCGATCAGGCCAATGAATGGGTGATTGCCCTCGGTGGACACCTCAAAACCGGCCACTGATGGACCCCTGAAAACCGGCCACCAAGGGCGGCGCGCCGAGACTGGCTTTAGTTACACGGGCTGACCTTCCATCGCAAGCGGGGCCTGTGGGCGCGGTGGAAAACCGGCCGTCCGTTGGGCCGGTTTTCCAAGCGGTTCGTGGGCGCTGGCGTCCGTTTGCCGGCGTCCAAGCGGGTGTGGGCGGCGGTCACGTACGTGCGGTTTTTTTTAAAAAAAGCCGCCGCGTACTTTGCCAGGGACCTCCGGTAAAGTACGCGTTTATGCAGGCCCATCAGGAGGAGTTCCGGATTCGGAGCATGTGTCGGGTGCTGGACGTGAGTCGGAGCGGCTATTACGACTGGCTCGACCGGCCGGTGAGCCCGCGGGCGGAGGCGAACCGACAGCTGCTGGCCGAGATTCGCCGGGTGCACGGGGAGGCGCGCGGGGTCTACGGCGCGCTGAAGACCTGGAAGGCGTTGACCCGGCAGGGGATCCGCTGCGGGAAGCATCGGGTGGCGCGGTTGCGACGGCTCAGCGGCATTGAGGCCAAGCGGCGGCGACGGTTCAAGATCACCACGCATTCCCGCATCGGGCAATGGCTCGCGCCGAACCTGGTGCAACGGCGGTTCACCGCCCCGGCCCCGAACCGGCTGTGGGTGGGCGATGTGACGTTCGTGGCGACCCGCCAAGGCTGGCTGTATGTGGCGGTTCTGCTGGATGTGTACGCCCGGCGTATCGTGGGCTGGGCGATGGCGGACCGCATCAACAAGGCGCTGGTGGGGCAGGCGCTCACGATGGCGCTCAGGCACCGGCAGCCGCCTCCGGGGCTGATCCATCACACGGATCGCGGGGCGATCTACGCGGCGGAGGACTATCGCGCCATCTTGACCCAGCATGGGGTGCACGCGAGCATGGGACGCACCGGGGATTGTTATGATAACGCGGTGGCGGAGAGCTTCTTCAGCACGGTCAAGAACGAGCTGACCTGGGACGAAGACTTCCACAGCCGGGCTGACGCGCGGACGAAGCTGTTTGAGTTCATCGAGGTCTTCTATAACCGTCAACGCCTTCACCAGACCTTGGGGTATCGGACGCCCCAGGACGCGGAGGAGCAACACATGTCTCAGCATTGATGTGTCCGTTTTATCGGGGATAGCTCAGGATACACCAATAGCAATGCCGTATCCTGATGTCATGAAAACAGGCTACCCTCCCGGGAACGCGCGGGCTCTATAATAGTCCCAGTTCCCGTGTCATCTGTCGAAACAAGGAGGGTAGCCTATGGGGTATTATGCGGGGTTGGATTTGCATAAGTCAATGAGTGTGGTGGGGGTCAAAGATCGAGACGGACAGCTCGTGCAGCAGGGCCGCATCGCGAATGATCGTGTGGAGCTACAGGCGTTTTTCGAGCCCTGCCAGGCTCAATCCATCACGATCGCCCTCGAGGCCACCACGAACTCCACCTGGATGTACGACACCCTTGAGGCCCTGGGCCACACCGTCCAGTTGGCGCATCCGCTGAAAGTCCGCGCGATTGCCAGTGCGCGCATCAAGACCGATCGCATCGATGCCGGAATCCTCTGCGATCTGTTGCGGGGGAACTTATTGCCGACCAGCTACGTGCCCCCGCCGCCAATCCGGGCCCTGCGCGAACTCCTGCGGCATCGCATCCGCCTGGTCCACGATCGGACCCGGGTGAAGAACCGGCTCACGGTGCTCCTCGCCAAAACGAATCAGACCGTGCCGGGCACCGATCCGTTTGGAGTCAAGGGCCGCGCACTCCTCGCACAGCTCCCCCTACCGTCCATGTTGGCCTGGCAGCGGGAGGCTGGCGTGAGCCAACTGGAGGCGTTCAATCACCAGATCAAGCGGATCGATGTCCACCTGCGCGCGCTGGCCCGCGAGCATCCCGAGGTGCCCCGCCTCACCGCGATTCCCGGCATCGGTATCTTCTCGGCCCTGCTCATCCTCGCCGAGATCGGCGAGATCCAACGCTTCCCCTCGGCGAAGCAGTTGGTGGGGTATGCCGGCCTAGCGCCGGGCCTCTATCAGAGTGGCGGCACCCGCCACGGGCGCGGGATCACGCGCCAAGGCAGTCGCTACCTGCGGTGGATCCTGGTGGAAGCCAGCCAGCATGTGATTCGCCACCCGGGGCCGTTGCGGTCGACGTACCTGCGCCTCGTCCGCGGCAACGGGCATGGGAAAGCACTCGTGGCCGTGGCCCGTAAACTCTTGGTCGGCCTGTACGCGGTATTGCATGACGGGCAGGGCTTCTGCCCGGTCGCTCCAAAGATCCCGTCCAGCGGAGCCCGTTCCGGGGACTAGGTCCTCGACCTGCTATTCTGATTGGGACCGCTGGCGCTGAATCCAAGCTCATGTGCGCCGACGCGCACGAATAGATGTGTAGCGCAAACTCTTTCACAAATCACTTGACGGGTAGCCTGTTTTCATAGATGTCCCCGGAATTCCGATCGGCTTCCTGAGGAGCCCTGAGGCCCCCAGCTGTTTGAACTCCTCTTCGCTCGCCTCGACGAGGCCCGTCACGATCACCA
>JBHHYR010000368.1:0-2589 GCA_046757585.1 Binatia bacterium
ACCAGCTCGACACCGTCGCGCTGAAAGTGGTAGCGGCGCTTGGTACGATTGATCACCTCGAACTTCACCGGCGTAATTCCGGCCGCCGGTAGATCGAGGCCGAAGTCGCTCCGGGCGGCGCGGCTGCGTTGTGGCTCCACGTTGACGATCAGCCCTTGCGGTTCCTCTCCAGCGAGCTGGGGCCGGACCGGCTGGCGACGCACGACCCTCTTCAGCGCGGCGGCGAAGTTGTGGGGAAAGAGGAGCTGAGCGGCAACGCCCTCATTAGTGACCGCATCAAACTCCGCCCCGGCATCGGAGCACGTGATACCCACCGTAACCGTATACACGGTGCCTGCCTCGGGATAGCGCGGGGCCCAGCCGGTATCGCGCCGGCCAACCACTTTGCCCGGGGCACCGGGCTGCGGTCGCTCGACCGATGTGACGGAGTATCCCATGCGCGCCAGCGCCTGGTGTGCTGCGTGCGTTGCCTGCATGCAGGTCAGCATCGGCTCGCGCACGTGCGCCCGCCGCACGAACAGCGGCGCCGCCGGATGCTTGCCGCCTGCCTGTACGCTACAGCCAGCGGCCAGCAGTAAGATGGAGCCCCACATGAAGTTGCGCAGACGCATCACCGAAATTGAATCACGAGCGGGCAGCTGGTTGCAAAGACAGTCGGAACCCGGGCCTCCCCGGGGAAATTAGTGGGCGAGCTGTCGGCGCTGCGCTTCGGGTCGTCATTCCCGGGGGAGCCGGGAATCCACCCGTCGGCATGCACCTGCCGGCGCGCACAAACCCAAAGGATCCACAGGTTCCGTCGGGGAGCCGGACGCTTGAAGCCGACGCGTGCGTGCAGACCGCCGCGGCCAGCGCGTCGGGATTTCGGCATCACACCTCTTCACCAGCTCGGAAGATTTCGGTATAAGAACCCGATACGTGACCCGTGGGCGGATGAGGCAAAAGGGTGCGCCCAGCACAGCCCTTCGAATCTGAGGGCGCGTCAGACGAGCACGAGTTACGGGCACGTCCCACGGCAAGCTGGCGTAGCTCAGTCGGTAGAGCAGCTGATTCGTAATCAGCAGGTCCGCGGTTCGAATCCGCGCGCCAGCTTTTATTTTTCAGGTACTTAGCGAATCGACCGGGAGCCAGCAGCGGCGGATTGTCCGTGTTCTGTCCGTGTTCTCGACTCCTCCCCTGTCTTGGCAGCCGTCGGGAGCACCGAAACCGGTGTTTGAACGGGCTGGTTCGCCAGGTGCGCATCGAGCCGTTGTGCGGCGGTCGCCAGGTCCTGCTCTGACACGATGTTGTACCGATCAAACACTGCGCGCGTCTTGTGGCCTGAAAGCGCCATCGCCACCGTTTCCGACGTGCCCGATCGCACCAGATTTCTGACCGCCGTGCGCCGCAGGTCATGCACCAGTAACCCCGGCCGACCGATCGCCAGGCGCGCCGCATGCCAGCTCTTCTTGAAATCGCCCACCGGCTTGCCGTCCGCGTGGAACACGAACGGGCAATCCAGCCGGCGCCGGTCGCGGGCACGCTCGACCAGGGCCAGCAGTGCGCCGGCCAAGGGGAGGAGCCGCCCGTCCTTGTTCTTCGACACCTCGGGCCGCAGCCGCACCACGCGGCCGGCAACGTCCACGTCCCGCCACTCAAGCGAGCGCATCTCACTCACGCGCCAGCCCGATTCGTACAGGAACGTGACGGGATCCTGCAGGTACGCCGGTAACGCCGCCCGCAGGGCGAGAAAGCTGGCGTGGTCGAGAAAGCCCTGGCGGGCGTTGTGCTCTTCAAGCATCGGGATATGCGGCCGGCCGGGCAGCGTGCCGGCCTGCACCGCCAGGGTAAACGCCCGCCTCAGCGCGCTCAATTCCCGATTGATGCTCGCGTTGCTCGCGCCCTCGCCCCGCCGCTCGGCGATGTAGGCGCGGACCCGGTCCGTCGTGATGTCGAGCGCCCTGTCACCGGCGAACACGGCGCGCAGGTGGCGCACCGAGAGCCGCAGGGACCGGATTGAGCGCTTGCCGTTGACTTCGTACTCCCGGATCAGGTCTGCCATCAGCGCATCAAACTCCACCCGCTCTGCCGTCGGGCCGATCAGCGTGCCGCGCCCGCATTCGCCCAACCGCTGCTTGAGTAGCGTCCGGGCCGGCCGCTCGTGCGGTGTGTGGGCAGACTCGCGGTATTCCTTGCCGCGATGCCAGTACGCAATCCAGAACGTGTGGCCGCGCTGGAACACGCGGCCCATCCCTCGGCGTGTCATTGGGTCCTCCTGTGTGGGCGTGTGTGGGCGCGCCCATACGCCTCCAACGCCTCGATCACAAGGGCCGTGAAAGGACGGCCCTCTTCAATGGCCAGGTGGCGCAGCTGCTTGTGCAGGGCCACCGGCAGCAGCAACGTGGTCCGCTGAATCCGCTTGGATGTGTCTGCCATAGATACACACCTACACACCTATGACGCGCTTGTCAAGCCCCGTCCCTGTCGCTGGCGAATAAATCGATCAATCCCGCAGGAGGAAAAACGCAGCAACTGCCCATAGCGCACCACGAATGGGAGCGAACGCGAGCGCCGGTACAGCCAGTCCTTCGTCACCGCCAGCCGTGCCGCCGC
>JBHHYR010000369.1:0-2563 GCA_046757585.1 Binatia bacterium
AGGGCACGCTGGAGCGGCGCGCAGCCCAGCTCCGAGGCCGATACGCGGTACAAGCTGGATTCCCGCTCATCGCCCAAGGCGCGACATGTCGACCTGCGCCTGCTTTCGGCTGATTCTGGCACCGGGGTGGGTTGCTCCACCGCTGCTACATGTTGGACATCCGCGGCCGCTCGTACCGGCTGCGGGATCTCGAGAAGGCCCTGAAGTAGAGGAGGGAGGCGAAAGTAAAGCGGCTACCCAAGGGCGGGGTCGTAAAAGATCGCGTCCCCTAACCCGCATTATTCGCGAACCTGCACGAGCAGGTCCGATTCTACGGCAACGGTGCTGGGGAACGAAGTTATCGGCTTTCGCCGCGCTAACGACCGTCGCCCGTAGCGCCGAGCGTTGAAGAACTGCAGGATTGAGACGACATCATCGCAGACGGAGGCGGACTTCCCCCAGGCCGCGTTGTTGCGCGTGGGGCGCCGTGCGGAGGGGATGGTCGGTGGGGGGATCAGCCCGGCGTGGCGCCGAGCGCCATCGCCACGCGTCGCCACGTGTCCTGGTACGGACAGGCAGCCGGCAGGTGGAACACGACGCGCCGGACGGCGACGCGGACATGACCGCCGACCTTGAAGAGACGCTCGCGCAGCGTCTGCACTTGGGCTCGGGCGAGAGACGTGTGCCGCGCCCGCAGCCGGATCTCCTGCATCAGGACGTAGGCCGCCGCCGTCAGCAGAACCCGGAACTGGTTGGCCCAGAAGCGCTCGCAACTCGTGCGATCGATCTCCAGGCCGTGATGCAATTCCTTGATCCGGTTCTCGATGTCGCCACGGTGGCAGTAGACTCGCTCGTAGATCCAGCGCGGTGTGTTCTTCAGGTTCGTGATCACGAAGCGGGGATTGTCCTTGGGTGCCTTGCCCGGTGCCCGGACGACCTCTGCCTTGAAGATGACGCGACGCTCCCGCTTCTTCCACTTGCGGGCAGCATAGGAACATTCTCCGTAGACGTGCTCGGTCTCGTTGCTGCGCGCCGACAGCCGGCGCGCCTGGCGCATTCCCTTCTCCGAAAACCCCTCCAGGACCGAGTTTTTCGCCATCGCTACAACGTAATCCACGCCGGCGTCGTCCAGGAAGCTCAGGATCTCCGGATTGGCGAAGCCACCATCCAGGCGAACGAGGATGCGCGCCTTGGGAAACGCCAGGGTCAACGCTTCGATCAGACGCCACAGGGTGCCCAGGAACCCCAGCTTGGCCGGTGCGTTGCCCGGCCGCAGCAGCGCCGCGACCAGGTACTGCTCCGGTTCGCGGTTGAAGCTGACGAACCCCAGCAACGGCAGGTAGCACCAGCAGTCGTAGTGACCGTTGAAGAACGACAGCTGCTGCGCCCCGTGTGTCGGATCGTCGGTGGGATCGAAGTCGATGGTGATGCGACGTGCCTTGCCACGCAGTCGCTTCCGGTGTCGTGCGATCACCCCCTCCATCACGCACTTTCCCATCCGGTAGAGGTCCCGGGTGTCGACGGCGTTCTCGAAGCGAGACAACGTCGGCTGCGAAGCCAACGCCTCCCCGTCCAGCGGGTCCCGGCCGATGAGCATCTTGTGCACCGGGTCGTCGGCCAGCCGGTCGACATCGTTGACGTCGGGGTAGCCGCACGCGATCCCGAAGACCCGCTGGGAGAGCAGGTCCTCGATCTCGTGCCGGACCTTGCCCGGCTGCCGGTCGTCGCTCAGGCAGGCAGCGAGCGATTCGGTCAACCCCAGCCGCTGATCCGCGGCCTTCAGCAGCAGCGCGCCGGTGTCGACGCTGCTCGCCTCCTGGTCGAACTGGGCGACAACGGGCTTGCGAAAAACGTCTGGGAACAGGAGACGCTGTGCTATAATCGAGTCGTTCAATGTGAAGCCTCCGGGTTGGCGGAAAGCTGCTGCGCAAGCGCATTCTACCACCTCGGGGGCTTTTCTCTTTCACGAATCACGAATAATCCGGGTTAAGGGGTTCTTGTCCAGCAGGACGATGTCGGCCAGCTTGCCTCTTTCGAGAGTGCCGAGATCATCCTCCGCGCCGACTGCCGCCGCTGCCTCCTGGGTAGCGATGCGCAGGACCTCGAGGGGCGACAACCCGGCCTGGACAAAATGTTCCAGCTCCCAATGAAGTGACGACCCAGGGAAACACTGTGGGTCAGCGCCGGCGTCGGTCCCCGCCTGGAGCTTGATGCCGCGGCGATGTGCCGCGCGAACGCCCGCAAGCTGTTCGACCCAGCTTCCCCGCAACGCTTTGTCCCCTACGGCGTTGAAAGGGCTTTCCGTCCGTGCCGCGCGGATGGACCGTTCCGAGGTAAAAGCACGGAATTTCTCGTCCGTCAGGCGTTCGGGTTTATCCCGCAGCAACAAGGCAGCGCCTCCCCTGTCCGCCAGAGTGGGGTCCCATCGGGTACCCGCCAAGGCCAGCATCTGGAGCATGTCGTCGTAGAGACGGTTGGGGGCATTCGTATGTTCCAGGACTGCGTATCCCAGGGTCACGCTCTTGGTAATTTCGGCTCCTCTCCAGAAAGTGATCAGGGGAGCGTGACGGTCGGGAAGTAGAAG
>JBHHYR010000370.1:0-2555 GCA_046757585.1 Binatia bacterium
TGCGAGTGCCTTCGTGGCTGGCCGCTCATCCAGCTATCTCGGCTACTTCCTCGGTTTCGGCATCCCTTCATCAACCGGCCCACGCGGCTGGTCTTTGAATCGCACGTCACCGCGGACGTGGGTACCGGATGTGTCCATACCGCCCCGGGGCATGGGTACGAGGACTTTTCGGTGGGCCAGAAGTACGGACTGCCGGTGCTGACGCCGGTGGACGCCGCCGGGCGCTTCACAGCGGAGGCCGGTGCATACGCTGGCCGCCGGGTTTTCGAGTCCAACGAGGCCATCGTGGACGAGCTGCGCACACGGGGTGCCCTCCTCCAGGTCCAGCGCCTGGGCCATTCGTATCCACACTGCTGGCGCTGCAAGAGCCCGCTGATCTTTCGCGCTACGAAGCAGTGGTTCCTGCGCGTCGACCACGCCGGCCTGCGCTCGAAGGCCCTGCACGAGATCGACCGGGTGAGTTGGCTTCCGCCCTGGGGGCACGACCGCATCCATCACATGATGGAGACGCGGCCCGATTGGTGCCTGTCACGCCAGCGGGTGTGGGGAGTTCCCATTCCAGCGTTTCGCTGCAAAGGTTGCGACGCCTACGTGTTCGAGCCTCCGGTCTGCCGCCGGGTTGAGGAGGTCTTCGCGCAGCGAGGCTCGGATGCGTGGTTCGAGCTTTCGACTCGCGAATTGCTGCCGCCGGGGTTTCGTTGCCGCTGCGGCAGCGACGAGTTTGACAAGGACGACGACATTCTCGACGTGTGGTTCGACGCCGGCTGCTCCCAGGAAGCGGTACTGCGTCAGCGCCCGGACCTGAGCTGGCCGGCGGATCTGTACGTCGAAGCGGTCGATCAGCACCGCGGCTGGTTCCAGGTCTCCTTGATCGCCTCCGTCGCCACCCGGCAGCGGGCACCATACCGTGCGGTGCTGACACACGGGCTCATCCTGGACGAAGCGGCGCGAAAGATGTCGAAGTCGCTGGGCAATGTGATTGCCCCGGAGGAGGTCATCAGATCGCACGGAGCAGAAATCTTGCGGCTATTATTTGCTTCGGTGGATTACACGGCAGACACAAGCTTTTCGAAGACACTGCTCGTGCCGCTTCTCGAGGCGTACCGCAAGGTTCGCAACACGTGCCGCTTTCTGCTCGGCAACTTGTACGACTTCGAGCCGGCGCGCCACCGCCTGCCACCGGCGGACCTGCCGGAGCTGGATCGCTGGATCCTGCATCGCACGACGGAGCTAGTGGCGCGGGCGCGCAAGGCATACGAGAGCTTCAGTTTCCACCATGTGGTGCAGCAGCTGGTGAACTTCTGCACCGTTGACCTGAGCGCGCTGTATCTCGATATCGTGAAGGATCGACTCTATTGTTCAGCCACTGCTGCACCGCAGCGTCGTGCCGCACAGACCACACTCTGGGAGATCCTGAACGCCCTGACGCGCTTGATGGCGCCCGTCCTGTCCTTCACGGCTGAAGAGATCTGGAGCCATCTGCCAGCGGACGAGCGACCCTCCAGCGTCTTCCTCGCCGGGCTTCCTGTGGAGGGCTACCGCGACGACCAGCTGGCGGGCAAGTGGGAGCGGCTCCTCGCAGTACGCACGGCGGTCACGAAGGCGCTCGAAGAAGCACGCCAATCGGGACGCATTGGGCACTCGCTCGATGCCCGCGTAGAACTTGCAGCCGCGAACGGCTTGCGACCCCTTCTGGAGCAGCAAGAGCTCGACCTCCCGGCGTTGTTCATCGTATCGCAGGTACAACTGAACGAGAACCTCGGCGCCGACGCGGTCAGTCCACTGCTCCCGCAACTGAAGGTTCAGGTGAAGCCAGCGCGTGGCGGCAAGTGCCAACGTTGCTGGAACTACAGCGAGACGGTCGGGCGTGACGCGGCGCATCCAAGCCTCTGTGATCGCTGCCTGCAGGTCGTGACCAGCGCGGCCGCATGAAGAAGTATGCCATTGTTTTGAGCATCGCCGCGGTCGTGGTTTTCCTCGATCAAGCGACGAAGTGGTACATCCGCGCCACCCTCAGTTTGTATGAGTCGGTCCCGGTGATCGACTCGCTTTTCCACATTACCTACGTACGCAACTCCGGGGGCGCCTTCGGCATCTTCGCCGGAGCCAACCAAGCGTTGCGCTTGCCATTTTTTCTATTGGTCTCGCTCGTCGCCGTCGGCGTGCTCCTGCTGTTCGTGCGGCGCGTGCGAGCCGGGCAGGGAGTCCTGCTGCTGGCCCTGGGGGCGATCCTGGGTGGCGCGCTCGGCAACCTCATCGACCGGATGGTCTCCGGCGAAGTCACGGACTTCCTCGATTTTCACTGGCACGGCTACCACTGGCCCGCGTTCAACGTAGCCGATTCCTGCATCACGACCGGCATGGTAGTGCTCTTGCTCTCTTCGTTGCTGCTACGCAACCCAACGGGCAGCGACCGGCAGGTGTGAGCGGCCCTCAGCATCATGCGCGGTACTCGCCCGGCTCCGAGCCTGGTCGAGCCGGAGCCGGGCGAAGGGAGAAATCAGGCGTCGAAGTAGAGGGCGAACTCGTGCGGGTGGGGGCGCAGCCGCATGGCG
>JBHHYR010000371.1:0-2533 GCA_046757585.1 Binatia bacterium
GCAGGTGCTTGCCCGTCGGTGTCTTCCGGATCGCCGCAGCGAGCTCGCCTTCGACGCTAGGCAATACGCTGGTCAGACGACTGATCACGTTTGCAGCCCGGCTGTTGTGGAGTCGGAGAAGCAGGACCTTGCCTGAAGTGTCCTTGAGCGCTGCGGCGATCTCTCCGAAGTCGAGATCGGACGTCAACACGATGCGGTCTTCCGATAACGCCTTGTCGAAGATCTCGCCGTTCGGCACGCGCTGCAACCCCTCATCGCGGAGATGAACTGCATCGTGACCCTGGCCGCGGGGCCAATCGGCAACGCGGATGTCGACGCCCATGTCCACCAGGATGCGCACGACCGCCTGCGCATTCCCTACGCGCTCTTGAGCGAGCCCTGCCGCGTACCCGATGACCTGCTGTCGGCCTTCATGTCTTCGCCGCCGGCACGAGCCCGCCTACTTCGCTGGCTGGTCAGCGGGCCTTATCGGGTGGCCTTTTGCCGCATACTGACGAATTCCTCCGCCGCTGTCGGATGGATGCCGATCGTGGCGTCGAACTGCGCCTTGGTGGCCTTGCCCCGAAGGGCGACGGCGAATCCCTGAATGATCTCGCCCGCGTCCGGGCCCACCATATGACAGCCAAGGACGCGGTCCGACGCCGCGTCGACGACAAGCTTCATCATCGTCTGCTCATCGCGCCCGCTCAGGGTGTGCTTGAGCGGGCGGAAGGTTGATCGGTAGACGGCAATCTCCGCGTTGCGCTGGCGTGCCGCGGCCTCGGTGAGTCCCACCGCGCCAATGCTGGGCTGGCTGAACACCGCGGTCGGTACGCCAGTGTGATCCGGCTGTGTCGGGTTGTCGTGAAAGAGCGTTTCCGCGACTGCCTGCCCTTCGGCGATGGCCATCGGGGTCAGGTTGAGGCGGTTGGTGCAGTCCCCGACGGCGAAGATGCTGGGCACCGAGGTGCGCGAGTAGGCGTCGACGGCGACGGCTCGGTGCGCGTCGAGCTTGACCCCGACCTCCTCCAGCCCCAGCCCGCGCGTGTTGGGCGAGCGGCCAGTCGCGTACAGGATCCCGTCCGCCTCCACTTGGGTGCCGTCGCTGAGGGTGGCGCGCAGGCAGCCTCCGGCACACTCGATCCGCTCCACGTTCAGCTGAAAGCGCAGGTCGATGCCGCGTTTTCGCATCTCGCTGGCCAGCGCCGACCGAACGTCATCGTCGAAGCCCCGCAAAAACAGAGGGCCGCGGTACAGCTGCGTCACGCTGGCTCCGAGGCCGTGGAAGATGCCGGCGAACTCGACCGCGATGTAGCCGCCGCCGACAATGAGGACTCGCGCGGGCAGTTCGTCGAGGTGGAACGCTTCGTTCGACGTGATGGCGTGTTCGATTCCGGGCACCTGTGGCATCTTCGGCCAACTTCCCGTCGCCACGAGAATGTACCGGGCGGTGACACGTGCGCTGCCGATGGAAACGCTGTGAGGGCTGGTGAGGGTGGCGCGATCCTCGAAGCAACGCGCCCCGGCCTCGTCGAGGAGGCGGCGGTACACCGCGTTGAGCCGTTGGATCTCGCGGTCCTTGTTGGCTAACAGCCGCTTCCAGTCGGCGTGTCGCTCGCCGAGCGTCCAGCCGAAGCCCGCGGCATCCTCAAAGTCGTCCCGGTAGTGCGCCGCGTACACCAGGAGTTTTTTCGGGATGCAGCCGGCGTTGACGCAGGTGCCACCGAGATAGCGCTCTTCCGCCACCGCTACTCGTGCCCCGTGCGCGGCTGCCATTCGCGCGGCGCGCATCCCTCCCGATCCCGCGCCGATGACGAAGAGATCGTAGTGGTATTCAGGCATGGAGCCTCCCGGGAATCGAAAAGCGAGGGGACACGCGTCCGCCTCGTGTCTGAGGCCGAGTCTTCCCCTTTACCGGTGGGCTTTCAACCCGCCCCGTGCAACGAGGTCCCCTCTCCCGCACATCGGCGGGAGAGGGGACCATAAGTCGGACAGTACCCCGCTCGTACAGCGCCTACACGTGTGGAGCTGCTTGGGCTATATGTAGTCCTTTTGGGATCGAGACGCATGCAGGATTCCTGGATCACGATCACTGGGGCGCAGGAGCACAACCTCAAGAACATCGACGTTCGCATTCCGCTGAACGCGCTCACCGTGGTCACCGGGCCGTCCGGCTCCGGCAAGTCCAGCCTTGCCTTCAATGTGCTCTATGCCGAAGGCCAGCGCCGCTACGTCGAGAGCTTCTCGGCCTATACGCGCCAGTTCCTCGACCGGATGGACAAACCGCAGGTCGAGCGCATCGAGGGCATCCTGCCGGCCATCGCCATCAGCCAGGGCAACACCGTCAAGACGTCGCGCTCGACGGTCGGGACGATGACGGAACTGCATGACCACCTGAAGCTGCTGTTCGCCAAAACGGGCGTGCTGCATTGCCGCCGCTGCGGACAGCCCGTCATTCCGGACTCGGCCGAGGCCGTGTGTGCTCGGCTCTTTGAGCAGCCAACCGGCACTCGCGTCCTGGTGACCTTCGAGCTGCCTTTGCCTGCCTCGCTTC
>JBHHYR010000372.1:0-2529 GCA_046757585.1 Binatia bacterium
CCCCCTCGCCCCCTCCTTGGCAAGGACGGAGAAATCCATACTCCGAACGGCGGTACCGAGGGGCCAAGCAGCGGCCGCGTACAGCTTGTCACCTCAGAGCGGCAATCACGCGAGCAGGACGCCCTCGTGGCGGAGGAGCCAGGCCTTCATTCGCAAGCCACCGCCGTAGCCAGTGAGCGAACCGTCGGCGCCAATGACCCGATGGCAGGGAATGATGATTGGGATGGGGTTAGCACCAACTGCGGCGCCAACCGCGCGCGTCACCTGGCGGTTCCCGAGGTCCCGCGCGATCTCACCGTACGACACAGTCTGGCCGTAAGGGATGGCAGCGATCATCTGCCACACGCGCTGCTGGAACGGCGTACCGGCGGGATCCAGGGGCACGTCGAACGCGCGGCGCCTGCCGGCGAAGTACTCGCGCAGCTGCGTCAGGGCGGCATGCAACGCGGGCGTCTCGGCGCGCCGGAGCACACGGCCGCGCAGCCAGCGCTCGAACGGCTGCTCGGATCGTCGCCGGGTCAACTCGATGTACAGCACACGGCGTGCCGACGCAGCGACCTGCAAGACACCGACCGGTGTTCGCAGCGGGCGTACGAAGATCTGGATGCCCTCGGCTGCCACGCCGTCGCTCTGCGCTGCGCGCCGCCCCTCGCCCACCATACGCGCCCGTTCAACCACATGCGCCCGCCGACTCCAAGCCGTAGCCAAGCCCGGGGGGGGGCGGGCGGGTGCGGTTTCTCAACGTTCGAACGCGCACGCGGCCAATACTCCCGTGTCTGCTCTGCACCTATGTGCCTCCCGCGTGAGAGGCCGTGCGTTCTCCTCAGAACCCAAACGCAATGCCGCCCAGGAATGCGTGCGCGTCGTTCTCGTCCGCCTGGGCCGGCAGGAAATTCGTCACGTCGCCGAGACTGCGGCCACCGTCCGTGCGCGTATACTCATACGCCAGCTGGAAGACCACCAGCGGTACGGGCCGGTAGGCAAGGCCGAGGGTCACCCGATCGACACGCCGATTTTCCACCTCGAAGTCGGTGAGCTGACCAGCGCTGAACTCGGCGCGCCGTACCAAACCACCGAGCCACGCTTGCTCGCCACGGACAGTGGCAATGAGCTGCGGATGTTCAAAAGGACGGTCGAAGACCGTGTCGTCGAGCAGTGCGGGCCAGAAGTGATAGCGCAAATCGATCCAATACCCCTGCTTGTCGCTGGCTAGCTTTGCCAGCTCGAACTCGACCTCTTGCTCGACCCCGCCGCCTTCGATCTCCGATTCCCCTTCCAGCGCGACGTTGGCGAACCGGCGCGCGAGCCCCCGGACACCGCCGAAGTGGGTGAACACGTACTCGCCTTCCAGCTCGAACGGGCCCAAGGGGATCAGACCGTCGGCGCTGATCGCGTAGATGTCCTCGTTGGGCAGAAAGTCCGGCGTGTAGCGCCCCCAGTAAAAGGAGGTGGCAATCTCGCTGCCCACGGAGGGGCTCAGGGCGAACCGTCCGCTCACCGCCTTCGCGTCCTTGTTGTCCAAGTTGAACGTGCCCGTAAACGGCGAGAGCTCCACTTCGCTCGTCATCTTGGTCGTATCGCCCATGCGGGTCTCGGCCACCTTCTCAATAGTCGAATCGAGCGTCACGCCGTTCATAACATACAGCTCGTAGGAACCGAGCACGGATTCACCGAACGCCACGTCGCCATTGAAGCCCACCCCAAGCTCGTCCCAGGCAGCGGTCGACGGCAGGACCGGCACACCCCGGTCGACGAGTGAGCGGCGTGGCAGGTCCCACCGGTTGTCATCGTGCTTGATGTTGAACCGGCCCAAGGGCACCAAGATGGCGCCGCCGCGAAAACGCAGCCAGTCTTGCAGATCGTACTGCACCCACCCCTGCTCGAGCGAAATCTCCGAGTCGTTCGTACCCTCCACGGCCTGCTGTGCCCGCAGGCCGCGCCCTGTCGCCCGCAATCCCTTCTCCAGCTCGATCTTGCGAAAGCGCTCGAACTCCAGCTCGATGGCAGCCCGCAGCCGCGGCGCGATGTTGGCGTCGGTCGTCAGCACGAAGCGGCGAAAGGTGAAGGTGTTCTTCAATTCGTCGAGGTCAGAGTGCTCGAACCGAAACGAGCCGTATCCGCCGACCTTGACCCGATCGAACAGTTCGCGATATTGGCCGGTGGCACGCTTTGGTGCGGCTCCTTCCTTGGCCTCCTGCGATGCTACCGTCTTTTCCTGCACCTCTTTTTGCCGTTGCAGCTCGTGTTTCATCTGCTTCAGCTCCTGCTCCATACGGTCGATCCGTTCCCGAAGGCCCTCGGCATTCACCCGCCCAGGGCACGCCAGGATCGCCGCCCCCGCGAGGATCATCCCGATTTTCCCTACCCGTTTCCGTTGCATGATTTCTCCTCCGTTGCGGTTTTCTCGCCTCCCTCGAAAAAAAGAGCCCGGCGAGAGTGTTTGACTCCCAACCGGGCTCTGGACTCCGTGGCCGCTGGCCGCTGCGTAACAACACGCTCGCTCCGCTACGGTCCGTTCAGCGCGTCATG
>JBHHYR010000373.1:0-2485 GCA_046757585.1 Binatia bacterium
TTACCTGGTGATGCATACGTGGAGCAGCCTGTTCGGTGACAGCCCGTATGCGCTACGGTTGGTTTCCGCGTTGCTCGGCGTCGCCGTGGTCCCGCTCATCTACTGGGCGGGCACGCGGATGTTCTCGCGTCGTGCAGGGTTGATCGCTGCAGGGCTGGCAGCCCTGTCGCCGGTCGAGATCCACTACGCGCAAGAGGCACGCATGTACGGCATGGTGCCCGTCCTGGCCGTCGCTGTGCTGTACACCTTCTACCGCCTCCTGGTGGCGCCGGCGCGGTGGGCGTTTTCGGGCTTCGTCGGAGCACTGGCCGCGGGTTTGTACCTGCACTACTATTTCCTGTTCCTGCTTCCGCTAGCTGGGTTCGCCCTGTGGGCACCGCAGCCACGCGCCGCGGTGCGACGGGCGGCCGGCGCCCTGTTGCTGGTTGCGGCCATGTTTGCGCCGTGGGTACCCATCTTTCTCGGCCAGGCAGCGAACAGCTCGCCCGACTGGATCGGCACGTTCTGGCGGCGGCATGAGATCGTTTACGCGGTACCGTGGTCGCTCGAGAGCCTAGGACCGGGGGCGCGGTATCCGACCTGGTCGACGTTCAAGTTTGCGTCATCCGCAGCAAGCGGGGTCATCTCGTTGTGCCTAGCTGCCCTGGTGCTCGGAGGGGCCGCGCTGCAGCTGTACCGGAGCTGGCAGGACGCCAAAGATCCCCGGCCCTCAGCTCCCCCCTCCTTACCAAGGAGGGGGAAAGGGGGAGGTCGAACCCGGCGAGCGAAAACCTCCCCTGACCCCTCTTTGGTAGACAGGGAGACCCCGAGCGAACGGCCGATGGCCCTTGCGCTCACGCTCGCCGCCGTGCTCGTGCCGTTACTGATCGCTTTCACAGTTTCCCTGCTGCGCCGCCCCGTGTACGTCGTAGCGCGCTACGACCTGATTGCCTGGGGGGCGTACTACCTGTTGGCTGGTGCTGTGCTGGCGCGGCTGAGGCCCCGGCTCGCATGGCCGCTGATCGCCCTTTGGGTAGCGCTATCCTGTTACACCCTGTGGCCCTACTTCACCACGGACCGCCCGAAGCGCAACTACGCCGATTTGGGACAGAGCATTGCACGGACGCTGGTGGCGAAGGCGCAGCCTGGGGAAAGTGTGGTTTTCACTGCGTCCACGCGGACCATGACCCAGTACTACCTCAGGCGCACCCCCAACCGGTTCCGTTTGATGTCGTACCCATTGGGGACCGACGCGCACCTGGGCTGGATCGATCAGCGCATCCGGACAAACAAGACGTTTGCTGCCCGGGAGGCGCAGCGCTTCGCGACGTGGCTAGTCGATTCCGGTACACCGCCCGGGGTGGTATGGGTGGTGGCGCCGCGCAGCCGCGGCACAGCGCCGCTGCTCGCCGAGCTCCGGCGCCGCGGCTACCGTCCCGACCGGACCCGCTCGCGTGGCGTGCTCCTCTGCCTGCGCCGAGAATGAGGTGAGGGAATTTCGGATTGCGGATTGCGGAATTGGAAGAACGGGAGCAGGGAATGCACACTCAGAAACCCCCCTCCGTGTCTTTCCTTGCAGGGGAGAAAGATTTCGGATTGCGGATTCCTTTCCTTGCGAAATCCGAAATTCGCAATGTGCAACGTCTTCAACTCTTCCCAAATTCGAAATCCGAAATCCGCAATCCGCAATGTCTTTAGATGTCTAAGCGCTCGAAAGGCAAGCTGAAGCGATGGACAGGGCAGCAGGGTCACGGTGCGCCGGCCGGCGGCACAGCTGTCCGGGCCCCTGTGCATCAGGCGGGCTTGCTGCTCCTGGTGCTGCTGGTCGTGCTGGTTGCGGTTGCCGTGTATTTGAACGCCATCCCTGACGGCTTCGTTTTCGACGATAAGCTGATCCAGCGTGACCCGCGCATCCATTTGCAAACCAGTTTCTGGACGATCTTCGTCACCGACTACTGGTACAAGTACATCGGCACTTCGGCAGACCTGTACCGGCCGCTGACCATCGCGTCGTATGCACTCAACTACGCTGTCGCCGGACTCAGCAGCCCTGCCTTCCACGCCGTCAACATCCTGTTGCACGCACTCGTGTGCGCCCTACTCGTCGTACTGCTCGACGCCCTCGTACGTGATCGGGCACTCGCGGTCGTGTCAGCCTTGCTCTTCGCCACGCATCCTATTCACACTGAGGCGGTGACGGGCATCGTGGGCCGGGCGGAGATCCTGACCGCGCTCTTCCTGCTCGCCGCGCTCTACCTGCATGTCCGCGGGTACACCCTGTGGGGACAAGGCCGGGCGGTGTGGCTCCCGGTGGCCTTGCTGGCCTACTTCTGCGCCTTACTGAGCAAGGAGACGGCGATCGTTGGGCCCGGCCTGTTACTCGTCGTGGAGTACACCGGCCGCGCCCGCCGTGGCGAGTGGCCCTTCGAACACGAGGGGACGGAAGGGAAGGAGACGGGAGGCGTAAGGCGTGAGGCGGGAGGGGGAGGCCGGGGAGGAGGGAGTG
>JBHHYR010000374.1:0-2484 GCA_046757585.1 Binatia bacterium
ACTGGGGACCGACACGGGCGGTTCTATACGCCAGCCCGCGGCCTGCTGCGGTGTGGTGGGCATAAAACCCACCTACGGCCGCGTCAGTCGCTACGGAATCGTGGCATACGCCTCCTCGCTCGATCAGGTCGGCCCACTGGCCAAGACCGTCACCGGGTGTGCACACCTCCTCGGAGCCATCGCCGGCCATGATGGCCGGGACTCCACCTCAGTCGACCGGCCCGTACCCGACTATGCAGCGCACCTGGACGGCTCGGTCCGTGGCCTCAGGATCGCTATCCCGCGCGAGTATTTCGTCGAAGGAATGCAGCCCGAAGTGGAGAGTGCGGTGCGCACGGCCATAGGGGTGTTCGAGCGCCTGGGTGCTCGGGTGGCCCAGGTTTCGCTGCCACACGCCGAGTACGCGATCCCAGCGTACTACGTGATCGCTACCGCCGAAGCCAGCTCGAACTTGGCACGCTACGACGGCATCAAGTACGGCCTGCGGACCGCGCACACGGAAGGACTCCTGGCCATGTATCAGCGGACCCGGGCGGCGGGCTTCGGCACGGAAGTCAAGCGCCGGATCATGCTGGGGACCTATGCTCTGTCGGCAGGCTACTACGACGCCTACTACCTCAAGGCACAGAAGGTCCGGACACTCATTCGCCGGGACTTCGAGGAGGTTGTCGCTTCGCACGACGTCATCGTGACCCCTACGGCCCCAACGACTGCGTTTCGTATCGGCGAAAAGACCAGTGACCCGCTGCAGATGTATCTCTCCGACGTCTTCACGATCTCGGTCAACCTCGCGGGCTTGCCGGGGCTGTCGTTGCCGTGCGGTTTCGACGAGGCGGGGCTCCCGATCGGCTTGCAGATCGTTGGCCGCGCGTTCGAGGAAGAACGAGTGCTGCAGACCGCCTATGTCTACGAGCAAGCCACCGAGTGGTACAAGCGGGACGTGCAGCCGTGAAAGGCGAAGCGGGCGGAGGTCTTTGAGCTACCGGGGCTGGATTGCCAGGTGATCAGAGGACTACGGCACATGGATTACGAAGCCGTCATCGGATTGGAAGTCCACGCGGAGCTGCTGACAGAGTCGAAGATGTTCTGCGGCTGTTCGGCAAGGTTTGGGGCGCCGCCGAATCAGAACACCTGCCCGGTGTGTCTCGGGATGCCAGGGTCCTTGCCGGTATTGAATCGGCGCGCCGTCGCGTTTGCGATCCGGGCCGGCCTGGCAGCGCGGTGCCAGATCGCGTCCCACAGCCGCTGGACGCGCAAGAATTACTTCTACCCCGATCTGCCTAAGGGATACCAAATCAGCCAGTACGATCTTCCCCTGTGCCGCGGCGGCTCCATCGACATCGAGATCAACGGCTCGACCAAGCACGTGCGCCTGACTCGTATTCACATGGAGGAGGATACCGGCAAGAACATTCACGATGCGCATGACCAGGCCAGCCTCGTTGACTTCAATCGCTCCGGGGTGCCGTTGCTGGAAATTGTCAGCGAGCCCGACATCCGCACTCCCCAGGAAGCCGCTGCCTACGTGCGCAAGCTGCGGGCGATCCTGCAGTACCTGGAAATTTGCGACGGCAATATGGAGGAAGGCAGCCTGCGTTGCGATGCCAATGTGTCGATCCGTCCCCAAGGCTCGACGGCGTTCGGCACCAAGGTTGAAATCAAGAACATGAACTCCTTCCGGGCCGTGGAGCGTGCCATCGGTCATGAGCTCAAGCGGCAGGCGGCAGTCCTTGACGAAGGCGGCCGGCTTGTTCAGGAGACACGGTTGTGGGACCCGGATCGTGAGGTTACCCGGTCGATGCGCTCGAAGGAATTTGCCCACGACTACCGTTACTTCCCGGAGCCTGATCTCCTGCCGCTGGTGGTGAGCAGCGAGTGGATCGACGAGATTCGCCGGACGTTGCCCGAACCGCCCGACGTACGTCGCCGGCGTTTCGTGCAGCAATACGGCCTCCCCGAATACGACGCGGAGGTCCTCACGCTGCGCAAGGACGTGGCCGACTACTACGAAGCTGCGGTGCAACAGCATCGCAACCCGAAAGCGCTGAGCAACTGGGTCATGGGCGACGTGCTGCGGATCCTGAAAGAGCGCAAGCTGGACAGTCAGCTCGTCATCCAGGATTGGCCGCTCCTGCCTGAACGGCTCGCGGCGCTGGTGGCGCTTATCGACGCCGGCGAAATCAGCGGCAAGATCGCCAAAGCGGTGTTCGAGGACATAGTCCGCTCCGGCAAAGCACCGCTGCAGGTTGTCGCGGAGCGGGGGCTTACCCAGATCTCTGATGAAACCGAGATCCTGAGCGCCATCGACGAAGTCATCGCGGCGCACCCGAGCAAGGTGACCGAGTATCGGGCTGGTAAGGGCAAGCTGTTCGGTTTCTTCGTTGGTCAGGTGATGAAAACGATGCACGGGAAGGCGAATCCGCGGATGTTGAACGACCTGCTCAGGGCAAAGCTTGACTCCTAACTGCTTCCTCGTAAGCGGCC
>JBHHYR010000375.1:0-2462 GCA_046757585.1 Binatia bacterium
CGTCGGGATCGGTCTTGGGATGCTGGTGCGACCACGGGTCCGCGCGGCAGCACGGCGCTGGCGAATTCCGCACTCGACGCCCTGGCTCATATGGGAAGTCGGCGTCTTGCTGGCCTGCCTATTCCTGTTGCTGGTGCACCTTGCGCTGACGATTTTTGCGGACGGACCGCAATTCCTGGCGACTGATTTTCACCTTGAGAACCTGCTCGCCACCGGTGTCGCCGCCGCCGTCATCGTTTGGGCGCTGCGTTGGCGCCTCCCGTACATGAAGACGTGGCTTCTCCTAGGCCTCCTCGTTTCCCTGGCGTACCTCTACGCGCCCCTCGACAGGGCGTACCTCACCTCCCCGGTGGCACCCGCCTCGCAACTGTACCGCTACTGCTGGCGGCCGATTCTGTTCTACCCCCTCGCCATCTTGCTCCTCACTGACCGCAAGAAGTTGGACACTGCGTTGCTCGTCATCGTGCTCGCGGGTGTCGCGTGTGCTGTTTCGGCGTTCTCGCAGGGCTATTCGGGTGCCGAGGCCACCGGCCCTTTTGTCACCAAGAATCAACTGGGTGGAGCACTGATCATTCCCATCCTGCTGGCCGTGTCCGCGCTATTTTACGCTGAGGCACGTTGGCTGTGGCGCCTCTATGCAGTGAGCGCCGCTGTCATTGCACGCGGGCTCTTGTTTGCCGGTTCGCGCGGCGCCTTCGTTGCTGTGCTCGGTGGGGCTACGTTCTTTGTCGGTTGGCTTCTGACGACGAGCTCTGGGCGCGCCAAGACCTTGCGGTTCGCCGTCGCTGGCGCGCTCCTCGTTGCCCTGGCCGTGACCATGAAGCCGGACCTGTGGGAGCGGCCAACTGTGCGCCACCTGCTCACGACTCGACAAGGGATGCACAATGCGAACATGCAGTGGCGACTGCAAGAGCGCTGGCCGTACTTCTGGGAGCGAGCGCTGAGCAACTTCTGGCTGGGCACTGGGACAGACGTCGATACCACCTTGGGAGACAGCGCCGTCACGCCGCACAACGGGTATCTGGGGATCGCCGTGGTCAGCGGGGTGCCGTCACTCGTGCTGGTCCTTGTACTCGCCCTGCAGGGCGTGTGGAATGGGGTCAAGATCTTTCGGCGCGGCCAGGACAGCTGGCAACGCAGTCGTGGCCTTGCACTCGCTGCCGCCATAGTCGGAATCCTGATCCACAACATCGTGGACGAAACGTTCCGCCTGCCGTTTGCTGGTAACGTTTTCTGGATCTGTGTGGCGGCGACGGCCGCGTTAACCAAACAGCCGGCGAGCTTCCTTGCGGCGCGGGCTGTGGTGGGGCCGCGGGTGGCGGGTCTTGCTTCCCACGCCACGGCGCGGCTGTCAGCGGTTGGAGCCAAGTCATGATCGACCGTCAGCTCAAGATCGCCTTCATCGGAGGTCGGGGCGTGGGTGGGACGTACAGCGGGATCGAAACGTACTACGAAGAGGTGGGGTCGCGGCTGGCGCAGCGCGGCCATGAGGTGACCGCCTATTGCCGGACATATTTTACCCCGGCTACTGACTGGCATCGTGGGATCCGAGTGCGGCGACTGCCGGCACTGCGCAGCAAACATCTGGAGACACTTTCTCATAGCGTCCTCTGTACGATCGACAGCCTGCGCCGGCGCTTCGACATCATCCAGTACCACGCCATCGGTTCCGCGCCCCTGTCACTCCTGCCGCGTTTGATGGGTCGAACGACGGTGCTGTCGGTGCGGGGGTTGGACTGGCAGCGAGCGAAGTGGGGCAGAGGTGCCCGTGCCTTCCTCAAGTTCGGTGAGTGGGCCTCGGCCCATTGCCCCGTTGCGACCGTCGTTGTGTCGCGCACCTTGCAGCAGCACTATCTCAACGCGCATGGGCGCGCGCCATATTTCATTCCCAACGCCGTGGTGCCGGCCGCGCCGCGGCCGGCGCACCGCATCGCCCGCTACGGCTTGGAAAAGGACGGATTTCTTCTCTTTGCAGGCAGGCTCTCTCCCGAAAAGGGGGTACACACGCTGCTCGAAGCGATGCGGCCGTTGCGCCGCAACGTGAAACTCGTGCTCGCGGGCGGCAGCAGTTACTCGGACGGGTATATTGAGACTCTACACCACGCGGCGTGGGACGGCGTCGTGTTCCCGGGTAACGTGGATCGGGAGACCATGGAGGAGCTGTACAGCAACTGTTACGCGTACGTCCTCCCCTCGGTGATGGAAGGGCTGTCGGTCGGTCTGCTGGAAGCACTCAGCTACGGTGCCTGCATTCTAACGACGGCGATTCCGGAGAATCTCGAAGTGGTCGGCTCGGCAGGGTTGTCGTTTCCGCCGCGTGACGTCACGGCGCTGCGGACACTGTTGCGTGAAGTCCTCGACAACGCTGATCTCGTGCGCGAGTACCGCCGCCGCGCCACCGCACACGCCGGCGCTCAACCCGGCTGGGATGAGGTGGTGCGCGAAACGGAAAATCTCTATTA
>JBHHYR010000376.1:0-2458 GCA_046757585.1 Binatia bacterium
CGAGGTGGAGCAGCAGGTGAAGGCACTCCGGCTGGAGGACCTTGCGTCGATTCGGTCGAGTGTGGCCCGCATGAGCTCGACGGGCGACAGTTCGCGCTTCTGGATCAGCGCCGCCAACTGGACGGCAGGGATAAACGACAGATCTGTTGATGCTGGCATGCCTGACTCCTCCTCGGGGCGCTGCGTATCGTTCCGTAGAGTCGTAGCAAACGTGGGCCCGATCACGCAACGAGGTGCACACCAACGCGTAAGCTGCACGCGCTGGCGGGAGAGAGGGCAGGGCTCCTGCCGTCAGCCCGACCGGAGCCTTTCTACCGTGCTGCTGAGGCTGTCGGTCGCGGTCAGTGCCCTGCCGGCGAGGATCGCATCGCAGTGCCCGTGCAGCGCCGCCGCGGCGGCGACTTCGGGCAGGCACACCGCTGTGTGCTGCCGCGGTACGCGCCGTGCGAGCTCGATGGTGCGGCCGACATCCAGGGCGTGATCACTGTCGAGGGCGCGCAGGCCGAAGATGACGTGCGGCAGCTTCAATGCCGCGTCAACCTCCGCGTCGGACAGAACCTCCACCACCGCGGCCATGTGCAAGGAGCTGGCAATAGCCACGAGCTCACGCAGTGCCTCACGATCAAGATCCCCCGCCGGAAGCACCACGGCATCGGCGCCGTGCAGGCGTGCGTCGTAGAGCTGGCGAGGGTCGATCAGCAGATCGTCCCGGAGGATGGGGGCGGTGGTCGCGGCGGCGACCGCTGCGAGATCGGCGGACGACAGCTCGCCAGGCCCCGTTGCGACTGCCAGCGCTGCTACCTCGGCGGCGTCGCACGCACACGCGTGCGCCACCAGCTCCGCCGTGCCCCAACGGTGGCCAGGTGGTGACTCGGTCGGTGCGAGCCGTGCGATGATGGCAATGCCGTCTCTGCCGGTGGAGACGTATTGTGCGAAGTCGCGGCGGCTCGGCGTGACTTCACTGAGGCGCTGGCCGGCAAGACGGCGGACTTCCTCGCGGCTGGCAATGAGAGCGCGGCGACGATCCATGTTCAACGGCTGAGACGCGAATTTACTGTCCCTCGGGCTGGTGCTCTGCACGGCTGCCTCGTTAGCGCGAGCTTACGCGACCGAAGACATCTTGTCGCGCTCCGTCGCGTCTTCGTGGTTCGTCTCCATCGCTTTCCCGGCAGGCTTGGCCGACGCGCTTCGTCCCAGAGCTGGCAACACAACGAGCGTGCACACGAGCGTGAGGCACACACCAATGGTGAGCATATGCCCCAGGCTCGCCATGCCCCGGTGCGGTGAAAGGCCGAGGCTGCCGAAGCTGGCAATGGTCGTCAGGGCGCTAAAGAACACCGCCCGGGCAGTGCTCGTTTCGAGGAGGTTCTCACCGGCGCGCAGGCCGGTCCGCTGCCGGTGGACCAGGTGGATCCCGCTGTCGACCCCGAAGCCGAGGAGGAACGGAAGCACGATCACGTTGGCGAAATTGAAGGGAATGCCCAGCACCACGGAAGCCGCTGCGGTTGACGCGCCCGCCAGCACGAGCGGGATGAGGACAACCACGGTGTCATCAAGGCGCCGCCAGAGTACCCACAGCAGGGTCCCGATCAGGGCTAGGGCGATGAGCAGCGCGGATCGTACGGCTCGGACAACCACGCGCGCCGCGGCCACCACGTTGACCGCACTGCCAGTTGCCTTCGGGGTGACGCCGCGCACGGAGTCGACGAAGCGCGCTAGCGCGGCGTTATCTGCGAGATTATGCCGTGCGAACACCTGGACCCGCACGCGGCCGTCGGGGGCCACCATCCGCTGGCGCAGATCGGCGGGGAGATCGGCGACCGTGACCCGGCCTGGGTGCAGAGCCGCCCGAAGGAGTCGAAGCTGTTTCGGCAGCGATCCCAGGAGGCTCTGCTCCAGGGTCGCCACCAGTGGTGCGGCCTCGCCCGTGCGTCGCACGCGGGTCAGGAACCGCTCCAGGGCTGCCCGCAGGCGTTGTGCGCTTGCGGCGAGAGCTGGCTCCACGCCGGCCGCGAGCAAGGCGTCGATCCGGGCCCGAAACGCTCGCAGGGCGGCAACCTGCTGCCCGGTGGTGGGCGCTTTGTGCCGTTGCGTGGTGGCGGGCGGCGGCATGAACAAGGCAATGTCCTCGATGATGGCACGCTTCGCATCCTGCGCCTGCGGGACGTAATCGGTCAGCGTGACGGCACGGTCAACGGTGTTCAGGGTTTCCAGGCGCCGGGCGAGGGCGGCTGCGGCCTGCTGGTCGGGCATCAGGACGTCGACCGTCCAGGGTGACGTGCCATCCTTCAGAAGGTCGTTGAACGTTGCGACGGATTCGGTGCGTGGATCCCGCAGGCGCACGGGGTTGTAATCGAAACGGACCGCTGGCAGGAGCGCCAGCGCACCGAGCCCCAAGGCGATCGCGCCCGCCCGCACAGCCCGCCGGTGGCGAACCGGCAGCGCAAGCCACGCCGCC
>JBHHYR010000377.1:0-2455 GCA_046757585.1 Binatia bacterium
GCTAGGGCGCTACCGGCGTCGAGGACCGATTTGCCGTTCGCGCCGTCGGAGTGCTAGACGCAGCCGGATCACGTTTCATGAAGACCGCCGCGCCAGCTGCCAGCGAGCAAGCCAATGACACGCGCTACCACCCGGGCTCGCAGGCGGGCCACTACGAAAGCTTCTTCGTGCGAGCCAATCACCCGAGCCGCCCGCTCGCGTTCTGGATCCGGTACACCATCTTCAGTCCGCGCCGGCATCCGGAGGCAGCTTTGGGTGAGCTCTGGGCGGTGTATTTCGACGGTGAGACCGGCCGGCATGTCGCCGCAAAAAGAGAGATGCCATACACGCAGTGCGTTTTCACCAGCTCTCCCTTCCTCGCTCGGATTGGCACCGCCGTGCTGGAATCGGGGCGGCTGCAAGGAGACGCCGAATCGGGTCCTCACACTCTCTCCTGGGACCTTTCCTTCCGCGGCAGCGCTCCTCCACTGTTCCTGCTTCCCCTCAGGCTATACGACGCCAGGTTGCCGAAGGCGAAGAGTCTCGTCAGCCTGCCGTTTGCGACCTTTGCCGGCAGCCTCCGCGTCGATGGTCGGACAATCGACGTGACCGAGTGGGTCGGCAGCCAGAACCACAACTGGGGCTCGCAGCATACCGACCACTACGCGTGGGGCCAGGTCGCCGGCTTCGACACACACCCCGAGAGTTTCCTCGAGGTGGCCACTGCGCGGCTGAGGATTGGTCCCCTGTGGACGCCATTCATGACCACGCTCGTTCTGCGACACCGCGGGCAGGAGTGTGCGCTCAACGGCTTGCGCCAGGCACTGCGTGCATCAGCATCGTTCACGTACTTCACCTGGCATTTCCGCTCCGAGAGCGACGCCCTGATGGTCGAAGGTAGCATCGACGCGGCACCCGCCGCCTTCGTTGGCCTGCGGTACGCCAATCCGCCTGGAGGCATCAAGCACTGCTTGAACACGAAGATCGCGACTTGCAAGTTGCAGGTTACCGACAAGCGTGCTCGTCGAGCGGTGCCGCCCGAGGTTCTGTCGACGAAGCACCGGGCCGCGTTCGAGATCCTCACCGACGACCGAGGCCACGGCGTCAGCATGCGCGGATGATCGGGGCGCGGATGATCTCGCGGCAGCCTGACGCGGACAGTTCGCCTACCAGTCGCAAGCGGCCCTCGGTGTCCGCTAGAGCGGCGCGACGCGCACGCGGTCGGCAATCCGGTCGCTGGGGTGGCGGATCACCATGCTCCCTTCGTCGAGGCCGTCGAGGATCTGGGCTTCGACAGCGCTGCGGTGGCCCACGTTGATCACCCGGCGGTGCGCCCTGCCCGCTTCCATGGTGAACACAGCCCATGCGCCGTCGTGCCGAAACAGTGCGCTGGACGGCACCTTCAAGACATCGTCTCCCTCCCAGACGACGATCCGCGCTTCCACACGGTAGCCATCAGCGACGGGCACGGCTGGATCGACGAAATCGGCGATCACGTTGACCCGTTGCTCCTCCACGCCAAGCGCCGAGACCTTCGTGAAGCCCGACGGCTCGACCACCCGTACGCGCGCGTGCAGCGGTTGCCCGCCGCCCCAATTCTCGATCAGCACCAGGGCACCGGGCTTCACCTGCACGGCATCGGCGGAGAGCACATCGACCACGACCTCGAGGGCCCGCGGATCTCCGAGCTCGAGCAGGGGGGTACCGGCTGCCACGGTTCGTTCGCTCTGTTCATCGACGCGCAGCACCTCGCCTCGAATCGGCGATCGCAGCTCGAGGCACGTTTCCGGCTGCGCCTCACACGCCGCAACCAGGGCCTGGCCGTTTTCCGCGCCGGGGGCCAGTAGTGCCGCCCGGGCTGCCGCCGCACGCGCCGCGAAGGTAGCCGCCTCCAGCTCCTTACGCCGTGCCGTTTCCTCCAGCTCGGCCAGCTCGCGCTCCTCGACGGCAATCACGCCCGTCTTGCCGAGATGCCGCGCGCGGGTTCCCGTCCGTTGCGCTTGTTGCAGCGCGACGCGCGCTTTCTCGGCCCGTGCCTCGGCTTCCCGGCTCGCCGCTTCGGCCGCGTGCAGCCGTGCCATCGCCTCGGCGCGTGCCCGCGGATCGAGGGGCAGCGGGCGCATGCGTGCCACGACCGTTCCGCGCTCTACCGTATCCCCTGCACGCAGTGCGATCCGCGCTAGCCGCCCGGCAATCGGTGCTGCGATGACGAAACGGTCCCGCACCCGAGTGTACCCTTCCTCATCGACGGTGACGCGCAGCCGGCCGCGCGCCACGGGCACCACGTCGACCTGCACCGCTGCGGGACGAAGGATGAACACCAGCAGCGCAACTGCGAGCACCGCGACGGCGGCAGCAGCGAGCCGTTTCACTGGGCGCCTCACGCTCCGCGTTCACTCCCTCGTCTTGAGTACCGCCACCAGATCGAAGCGGTTCAGTTGCCGGCGCACAATGAGGCCTGAACACACGGCGGCGG
>JBHHYR010000378.1:0-2413 GCA_046757585.1 Binatia bacterium
CCACCATCACCGCCTGCTGCTCCTGCATGAACTTGATCACGTCCTTTGGAGTCATCTGCAACCTCGCTTGTCTCGTCCGTTCATTCCTTGTTTCTACGCCAGGCTCGCACAGAAAGTGCGACACCCGCCCCAACGGTGCCAGCAAGCGCCGGAACGATGGGTGCGCCGAGCCATAGCAACGCAATGGCGAGCCCCAGCAGCATGCTGGCGATGATCCACCGTGTTGAACGACCGTCCACGGCACCTGCCCTCGCGCTTGCCACCTGCTTCACCTGCTGAGCGCGTGCTCCGGTGTGCCACCGAGTCGGCCGGGCGAGCCTTCTCCCATGCCGGTCATGGTGTGGACCGCGACAGGTTGGAAGTCGGGGTAGGCGATGTTCCCGTGTTCACCGATATCCAGACCTTCGAGCTCTTCCGCAGCCGAAACCCGCAGTCCCATGACCGCTCGAATAATTGCCCAGGCAATCAGAGCTACGCTGAGGGTGTACGCGCCGACTGCGATGACCCCGAGGAGCTGTGCGCCGAGTTGCCCAAAGCCCCCGCCGTAGAACAGCCCGTTCTGCGGTCCGCTCACGGGCGCCGCCGCGGCATCGGCGAACAGCCCGATCGCCAGGGTGCCCCACACCCCGTTGACCAGATGGACGGACAGCGCGCCGACTGGGTCGTCAATCTGGATGCGATCGAAGAACAGGACAGCCACGACAACCAGAAACCCGGCGATCAACCCGATGACCAGTGAACTTCCGACACTGACGAACGCACACGGAGCAGTGATCGCCACCAGACCCGCCAGACATCCGTTGAGGATCATGGACAGGTCTGGCTTGCCCAGAAGAATGATCGCGGTGACCAACGCGCTCAATGATGCTGCCGCGGCGGCCGTGTTCGTCGTCACGCAGACGTGCGCGATTGCGTTGACATCGGCGGCCATTGTGCTGCCGGGGTTGAACCCGAACCAGCCGAGCCACAGGACGAACACCCCCGTCGCAGCCGCCGTCATATTGTGGCCTGGAATGGGATTCACTCGGCCCTCCTTGTACTTGCCGATGCGGGGCCCTAGAAGGAGGGCGCCAGCCAGGCCTGCCCAGCCACCGACGGAGTGCACGACCGTTGAGCCCGCGAAGTCGTACATGCCCAGGTTGGCCAGGAAGCCGCCGCCCCAAATCCAATGCCCCGTTATGGGGTCCATGATGCCCACGATGACGAAGGAGAACACGACAAAGGACAGAAACTTGATCCGCTCCGCCACCACGCCCGACACGATCGTGGCGGCCGTCCCGGCGAACACGAGCTGAAAGAAGAATTTTGCCCACAGGGGAACAGAGGTCCAGTTGATGGCGCCGTACACCCCGCGATAGGCGTCCCCCGTGGCTGGGCTGTTGTCCAGTCCATGCAGAAAAAACAGCCCGTGTGTGCCGAACAGAGTGTTGCCGTCCCCGAACATGAGGCCCCAACCGATCACCAGGAAGGCGATCGATGACACCCCGAACACGATAAAATTCTTGGCCAGAATGTTGACGCAGTTCTTGGCTCGGCAGAGGCCACTTTCCACCAAACCAAACCCCAGGTTCATGAAGAATACCAGCATCGCAGTGATCAGCGTCCATATGGTATCCGCCATGACCTTGGGCGACTGCAGCAAGCTCGCGACTTGAGCCGCGGGCGCTGACGCCGTCTCTTGCGCCCATGTAGGGGCCGTCAGGCAGAGGACGGTGAGCGCCATGACCACCAGCCGCACAGTCCGATGCACCAATGAGATTGTTCTCTCGTTCATGAGTCGCTCTCCTCCTCCTGGGCCGTGTCGGTTGTGCTGCTCAGACCGCATCGTCGCCGTGCTCGCCCGTGCGGATGCGAATGATATCCTCGACCGGTGAGACGAAAATCTTGCCGTCGCCAATGCGACCCGTCTTGGCGGTCTGCTCGATCAACTCGGCAGCAGTGCCCGCCTTGTCATCGCTGACCAGGAGCTCGATTTTGATCTTGGGCAGAAAGTCCACCACGTACTCCGCGCCGCGATAGAGCTCGGTATGACCCTTCTGCCGGCCGAAGCCCTTGACCTCGCTGACTGTCATACCCTGTATGCCTTCACTGGCGAGCGCTTCTTTGACTGCATCGAGCTTGAACGGCTTGATGATGGCTTCGATCTTCTTCATGTGGGTTCCTTATACGCGTGTCGGAGCGTAGGGGTCAGCTGTGTGGCCCTTGGCTCAGCCCCTCATGCCATGCCCCGCCTGCCGCGCCCAGATCCGCCCCGAGCGTGGGACGAGCAACGTACGTGCCGCCTGGCGCCTTGGCCGCGTGCGGTCGCGGCACGTCGCCTGAGAGCAGCCGCCGTATCCGCAGAGTGCCTACAACGTGGGCGCATGCCTCGAAAGTGGGCGGCACCGGGGGCCACGCAGGGTCATTCGGAGAT
>JBHHYR010000379.1:0-2408 GCA_046757585.1 Binatia bacterium
CTGGCGAATCAACGCCCAACCAGGCCAGCGACCCTGAGTGCCATATTCTAAGGCGTTCTCCGTATGCCCGGGGCACCTACGGTTGTACCCCTGTCGCGCAAACGCCGGCGCGGCGTTCGGCCCGGGGATTCATCGCCCGTCGAGGAAGAGTACGCGTTGGAGGTGCACGCGGAGCGAGAATGCGCTACAGGCAGATGGGGCGATCACGGACGAGCCGGAAGACAGGGCGGTCGCTTGGAGATGGCATCTTGAAGCGGGCGGAAGGAGGACACCGTGAGTGTGGTTACCAAGTCGCTGGACGCGCTGTGCATCAACACCGTTCGGACGCTTTCAATCGATGCGGTGCAGAAAGCTAACTCTGGACATCCGGGACTGCCGCTGGGCGCGGCGCCAATGGCGTATGTGCTCTGGCAGAAATACCTGCGCCACAACCCGCGGAACCCGCACTGGCCAGATCGGGATCGGTTCGTTCTCTCGGCCGGGCACGGGAGCATGCTGCTCTATAGCCTGCTCCATCTAACCGGTTACAACCTGACGCTGGAAGACATCAAACAGTTCCGTCAGTGGGGAAGTCGGACTCCGGGACATCCTGAGTACCGACTGACGCCGGGGGTTGAGGCTACCACGGGGCCGCTGGGGCAGGGATTCGCCAACGCTGTGGGAATGGCGATGGCAGAACGCCATCTGGCACGCCGCTTCAATCGTCCGGGCCACGTGATTGTAGATCACTATAGCTATGCGTTGTGTTCCGATGGTGACCTCATGGAAGGAGTCGCCGCGGAAGCCGCCTCGCTGGCTGGGCACCTGCAGTTGGGCAAGGTCGTGTTCTTATATGACTCGAATGACGTGTCGCTCGATGGTCCAACGGCGATGACGTTTACCGAAGATGTCCGCAAGCGGTTCGAAGCGTACGGTTGGCAAGTTCTGTGCGTTCCGGACGGCAATTACGATACGACGGGTATCGACCAGGCGATCGCAGCGGCACGGGCTGACACGTCACGGCCGTCGCTCATCATCGTGAGGACGACGCTCGGATACGGTTCGCCGCACAAGGGTGGCAGTTACCAGGCCCATGGTAGTCCGCTTGGCGCAGAGGAGGTGAGGCTCACAAAGTTGGCGCTTGGCTGGGACCCGGACAGTTCCTTCTACGTTCCCGACGCAGCCCAGGCCCATTTCCGTACCGCGGTGGAACGCGGCGAACAGCTCGAAAGACAGTGGAAAGAGCGCTTTGCCGCCTACGAGAGAACGTACCCGCAGCTGGCGGCGGAATGGCGGCAGACGATGAGCGGGGAACTACCGGAGAACTGGGACGAGGGCTTCCCTGTGTTCGAGCCGGGAAAGGAGGTTGCAACGCGCGAAGCGTCAGGCAAGGTAATCAACGCGATCGCTGCTCGTTTTGGCGGCTTCTTCGGTGGTGACGGGGATCTCTCGTCGTCCACCAAGACGCTCATCGAGGGCGAGGAGACATTCGACGGGCAGAGCGGAGCCGGACGCAACGTGCGTTACGGCGTGCGTGAGCACGCCATGGGGAGTATCGCCAACGGCCTCGCCTATCACGGAGGCGTCCGCCCGTTTGCTGCCACGTTCTTCGTCTTCTCCGACTACATGCGACCAGCAGTGCGCTTGGCGGCCTTGAACCGGCTACCCGTTGTTTTTGTGTGGACGCACGACTCCGTTGCGCTTGGCGAGGACGGCCCCACCCATCAGCCCATCGAGCAGCTAGCGTCGCTCCGTGCTCTGCCGAACCTCACTTTATTTCGACCCGCCGACGCCACCGAGACGGCAGAGGCGTGGCGGTTCACGATGGAATCAGCGACCGGGCCAGTTGCACTGGTGCTCAGCCGGCAGAAGCTGCCCGTGCTTGAGGGGGCGCGCCAGCACGCGCGGTCGGGCGTGCCGCGAGGCGCTTACGTGCTCGCGGAGGCGGAAGGAGGAAACCCCGACGCGCTCGTCATTGCAACCGGGTCCGAGGTGCAGGTGGCGCTTGCCGCCAGGCGACTGCTTGCCGCAGACGGTGTACGCACGCGTGTGGTGTCCATGCCAAGCTGGGACCTCTTTGAGATCCAGAGCCGAGAGTACAAAGATTCGGTGCTGTCTCCCTCCGTGACCGCGAGAGTCTCCCTTGAAGCAGGGGTCACCTTGGGCTGGCAGCGCTACGTCGGAGCGTCGGGCATGTCGATTGGCATCGACCGCTACGGTGCGTCAGCGCCGGGCGCGACGAACATGCGGGAATTCGGATTGACTGCCGAGCACGTTGCAAGATCTGTCCGCACACTGCTTGAGCGCTAGCAATCACCGGCGTGAGGAAAGTGGTGCCGGAGGGAGGGCTCGACGAAGGCGGTGGCGTCGGCGCCCCCGCCTTCGTCGACTGGGGGCTAGAAGAGGGTGCCTTGGAGTACTGCCTCCCC
>JBHHYR010000380.1:0-2395 GCA_046757585.1 Binatia bacterium
TCACGGGTGACCCCTGGGCGCCGGACCCCGCCTGCTATCTGACCGACGAAGAGATCGGCGTCCAATGACGAAACGGACGACTGCAACTAAACTGCGGCCAGGGAAGTCCAGCACGGTTGCCGCGGCAGTCGAGATCCTGGAGGGGCGGAGCAGTAAACGCGGCGTCGCCCGGGTCCTGCCCTTCCTAGGCCCGGCATTTGTGGCCAGCGTCGCCTACATAGATCCCGGGAACTTCGCCACGAACATTCAGGGCGGCGCGCAGTTTGGCTACATGCTGCTGTGGGTGGTCGTTGCCAGCAACCTCACGGCAATGCTGGTCCAGGTCCTGTCCGCAAAGCTCGGCATCGCCACCGGGCGCAACTTGGCGGAGATGTGCCGCGACCAGTTTCCTCGCCCGGTGGTGTGGGGGATGTGGGTGATCGGTGAGCTGGTGGCAATGGCCACCGACCTCGCCGAGTTTCTTGGGGCGGCGCTGGGATTCTACCTGCTCCTCCATATCCCGCTATTGCCGGCTGCGCTCCTCACCGGCATCGTCACCTTTGTCATCCTGGCGCTGGAGCGCCATGGTTTCCGCCCCGTCGAAGTGGTGATCACGGCGCTCGTGGGGGTGATCGCGCTCTCGTACGTGATCGAGACTGTCCTCGACCGTCCGAACTGGGTCGAGGTCGGTCGCAATGCGGTCCTCCCCCGGTTTGCCGGGACTGAGAGTATCCTGCTGGCCACCGGCATCCTGGGCGCAACCGTCATGCCCCACGTGGTCTTCCTTCACTCGGCCCTGACGCAGCACCGCATCCTACCCCGGGATGGCGTACAGGCGAAGCGCTTATTCCGCTTCGAAGTGGTGGACGTGGTCATCGCGATGGGGGTGGCCGGCGCAGTGAACGCCGCCATGCTGATCATGGCCGCATCGACGTTCCACGCTCGAGGACTCACCCACATCGCCAGCATCGAGGAGGCCCACCGGACGCTCGTCCCGTTACTCGGGCCGGCGTCCAGCGCGGTCTTTGCCATCTCACTGCTTGCCTCGGGCCTGTCGTCGTCAACTGTGGGGACGATGGCTGGGCAGGTGATCATGCAGGGGTTTATCCATTGGCAGATCCCGATCTGGCTCCGGCGACTGGTGACGATGGCTCCGGCGATCGTGGTGATCGGTGCCGGCCTGGACCCCACCCGGACACTGGTGATCAGCCAGGTTATGTTGAGTTTTGGTCTCCCATTTGCGCTGGTCCCCCTGGTTCTATTCACCAGCCGGCGTGACCTGATGGGGGTGCTAGTCAACCGTCGGGGAACCACGATTCTGGCGGGGGCGTTAACGGCCGTCATTGTGGCATTGAACATCTTCCTGCTCTACCGGATCGCCACTGGAGGGTGAAGGGTATGTTTCGCCACCTGCTGGTGCCGCTCGATGGTTCTCGCATGGCGGAGTCAGTGCTGCCGGCGACCTCTGCGTTGGTGCGTCGTCTCAACGCCCGCGTGACGATGATCCACGTGATCGAGCCCTGGGCGCCAGCAACTGTTCACGGCGAACGCCACCTCACAGAGCCCGCAGAAGCGGAGTCCTATCTCAAGGCGGTGGCGGAGTGGTTCGCGTCTCGAGAGGTGAAGGCTGACTTCCTCGTGTACCGTGATGGCGCAGACGTTGCCGGAAGCATTGCCAGTCGCGCCGCTGAGCTGGGAGCAGATCTCGTTGTGCTCTGCTCTCATGGATGGAGTGGGTTCCGTGGCCTCCTCTTTGGGCGTGTCGCGCAACAGGTGTTGCAGCGCGGGGCCGTCCCGGTTTTTCTGACCCAGCCCTCCGCCGATGGCCGGGAGCAGCCTTTTGCCTGTCGCCGCGTGATCGTCCCGCTCGACGGTAGCGAGATGGCGGAAACCGCCATCCCGGCCGCGTCAGCGCTTGCCCGGGTCTTTGGCGCGGAGGTGCTCTTGGCGTGGGTGGTGCCCACGGTGACAACCATATCCGGCGAGCGCGCCGCTGCGATGAAGCTGATGCCGACGGCCGCTGCCGCCCTCCTGGACACGGAGGCGGCCCAGGCGGCTACGTACCTCGGCGACGTGGGGGCCAGGCTCCGAGACGAGGGGGTGGTAGCATCAGTGGCGGTCGACCGTGGGGAACCTATCCGGGTCCTGCTGGGTTTGGTGGCGAGGCGGGCGGTCGATCTCATCGTAATGGCCACGCATGGCCGCTCGGGCGTAGGCGCGGTCTGGGCGGGAAGCGTCGCCTCGCGTATCCTGGCGCACAGCACCCGGCCGATCCTGCTTATCCTGATTCCCATTCCCCCTGGGCGGTCGGATTGATCTGTAGCCTGCAGGAGGAGGATGTGACGGGATGCCCGAGGGGCACAGGGCGAAGATCTCCCTTTCCCACCTCATGGCCTGGGGGTGGCGCGAAGCCGGT
>JBHHYR010000381.1:0-2373 GCA_046757585.1 Binatia bacterium
TGACAAAGTGCTTGACTTGAACCATAGAATCTCAGACGGTCCGCGCAAGGGCCATCCTTGGCCCTGGCCCGGACGCGCGAGATCCATCTCGCGCCCCTGCGGGCGTGTTCTTCGCCTTCGTGCCTCACTCGGCTTGAGTAAGGGGGTTTAAAAGCAAAACAACTTCAGCTCGTTCCGGCCCGCTCCTCGTCTGCACTCGGGGCTCGGCTGGACCAAGGGGGCCAAAAAACCAACCCCCTCACGGTTCACGAATCACGGATTGGTCTTTGCGTTGGATGTTTCGTTTCAGGATTTTTCGTTTAGCGTTTTGAAAGGATCCAGATCACAGTGACACGGGAGAGGTCCTGCGCGTCTTCTTGCACATCGTAGGCGACATGTTGGCCTTTTTTGAGTGAGTCCAGGGTTGTTTGAAAACCCCGGTGCGTGTACACGGCAACCGCGTTGGAAAGCCGGTACAGTGTGTCACCGATCACGACCTCGCGCGCGCTCAGGTCAACGCGTGCGATCTTGCCATTCTCACTGGGTGCCCCGAACAGGGGCTCGTTGGACGCGCCTAGCGCTGATTGCACCGGAACCACCGCAGTGGCCAGCAGGCATACCCCGAATAGGAAAGTCCTTGCGTGCTGCATTGTCATTACCTCGCTTATCACTACGTTGAGTGGTAAATTGGTTTACTGCATTTGTCGCCACGACCGCCGGCCGTTCGCGTTGTCAAGTGGTCCCGGGTTGTTGGCAATGGCTTTGACATTGCCGCTGGTGCCCGTACCGATCTTGAGCTCACGACTCTTCGCCGGGTCGTCGACGACCACGGGCTCGGGCATCACGCCGAGACCGGGGTCGATTCCGATGACGAATGCACCCGTCGTGGTGGTGTCACTGTCATTGAACGCGCCGTCCTCGTTCAGATCGAAGACGGAGAACTCCGGCGGCCCGCCGTTGCGGAAGTTCAGTTCCATCAACCAGCTCGTGCCGCCCGCCGCGCACGGCGAATCATTCGGCACCAGCGTGGTGAAAATGATCCGGCCCGTGCGCAGCAGTGAGTCGGTGACCACCTTCTCAGCGGTGGCAGGCAGGTCCACGCGCCATCCCATGTGCTCCCCCGTGCCCGTGCCCCATGCGTCGATTGCGTTGTTGGTGACCGTGCGCACGGTTTCACTGGCAAAGGTCCCGGTCCCGACGGTCTGTGTCTGCAGGTCAGCGTTGTCGACCGTGGTGTGGTTGCCGCCCGCGGTGCCTTTTTCATCCCAGACGCCGTAGAAGCTCTGCACCTGCTGCGGGCTCGCGGTGGAGTTGTCGCCGGTTTCCATGTACTTGCCGGTACCGAAAAAGACCATCAACCCGTTCTCGCCGTCAGGATGGAAGCTCACCTGTGGCCGCGAGGTGATCGGCTGCGGGACATTGGCCGCGTCCTTGGCGACAAAAAGCGGCTGCGGAGTCGGACCTGCGGCTGGCGCCACATCCCAGTTGACGGGGTTGCTGGACTGGACGTCAAACTTCCACATGTTGCCTTGCAGGTCGCCGGCGTAGATCAGGTCCGCGACGTAATCGCCATTCACATCGACCGCAGAGGGTGGCGCCAGGCCGTTCGGCGTGGTGCCGTCGACGGACTCGGCCATCCCGCGCTCGGTGCTGATTTTTTTAATCAGCGCGCCTGTTTCGATGTCGATGATGTAAAGTACGGCATCGCCGGTGGTGCTGGTCGTGGACCCGCCGTCATTCTCCGTGTTGTTGTAGCCGTTAGCGAGAATGACCGCCCATTTACCGTTATGCATCTTCGCGATCGTGGCCACACCGAAGGTGTAGCCCAGATCGGCGTCGTCGGAATCCGTGAACTCCCATCGCGCGATGCTGCTCGCATTGGTTTCGCTGAAGCTGGATGGATCCGTGACGTCCAGCGCAAAGATTCCCTGGCCACCACCGCGCAGGGTGCTCACTACGATCGTGTGCCAGGCGCCGTTGTAGAACGCATCACCTGCCGTAGCTGCACCGTCTACGAGGTAGCGGTGCGCGTAACCGGGATCCGTGAGTGCGCTCAGGTTGTTGTAGACTTGCGAGGGCACGTAGGCGATCTTTTCCTCACCGGTGTCGGCGTCGAAGCCGTGTAGCATGCCGTCGTTGGCGCCGACATATACCATGGGTGTCCGGCCGAGCTGGTTGATGCGAAACGCGGAGTAGGCGATGCTCTCGAGCGTGTCAGGATAGAGAAAGGGTGGCGCGCCGACGAACACGGGGGCCGAGTGAATAATATCGCCAAGCTTGAAGCCGTTGTCGCGCACGCGAAAGCTGTACGGCGCCAGGTTTTCCTTGCTTGCGTCGCCGCGCAGATAATCGACACGCTGTGACCCGAAGCCATCGGTGACGGCGGATGAGTTG
>JBHHYR010000382.1:0-2359 GCA_046757585.1 Binatia bacterium
AGAGCTCGTCCATGCCGAGGATGGCGATGATGTCCTGGAGGTCCTTGTAGCGCTGCAGAACCTCTTGCACTTGGCGAGCGACGCTGTAATGCTCGTCGCCCACGACGCTCGGGTCGAGGATGCGGGAGGTCGAATCCAAGGGATCGACGGCGGGATAGATGCCGATTTCCGTTAACGCCCGTGACAGCACCGTCGTGGCGTCGAGGTGCGCAAAGGTGGTTGCGGGGGCCGGATCGGTCAAGTCGTCGGCGGGGACGTAGATCGCTTGCACCGACGTGATGGCCCCCTTCTTCGTGGTCGTGATGCGTTCCTGCAATTCGCCCAGGTCGGTGGACAGGGTCGGTTGGTAGCCGACGGCTGACGGCATTCGGCCGAGCAGGGCGGACACCTCCGAGTTGGCCTGGGTGAACCGGAAGATGTTGTCGATGAACAGGAGCACGTCTTTGCCTTCTTCGTCGCGGAAGTATTCAGCGGCCGTCACAGCCGTCAAACCCACCCGCGCGCGGGCGCCCGGCGGCTCGTTCATCTGACCGTACACCAACGCCGTTTTCGAGATGACGCCCGACTCCCGCATTTCCAACCACAAGTCGTTGCCTTCGCGGGTACGCTCGCCGACACCGCCAAACACGGAGTACCCGCCGTGGTGCGTTGCCACGTTGTTGATCAGTTCCATGATCAAGACGGTCTTGCCGACGCCCGCCCCACCGAACAGGCCAATCTTGCCGCCGCGGGAGTACGGCGCCAGGAGATCCACCACCTTGATGCCGGTCTCGAAGGCCTGGACCTCGGTTGCCTGGTCGACGAAGGCCGGTGCCGGCCGGTGGATCGGATACCGCGCCACTGACTCGATTGGGCCGGCCTCGTCCACGGGCTCGCCAATGACGTTGATGATCCGCCCGAGCGTCTGCGGCCCTACGGGCACCGTGATCGGGTTGCCGGTGTCCTGTACGTCCATGCCCCGTACCAAGCCCTCCGTGGAATCCATGGCGACGCAGCGCACCGTTTTCTCACCAAGGTGCTGGGCGACTTCGACGACAAGGTTCCAAGGCTGGCTGCTGATCGCCGGATTCGACAACCGCAGTGCGCTGTAGATTGGTGGTAGGGCGCCGTCAGCGAACTCGACGTCCACCACGGGCCCAATGACCTGTGTGACCTTGCCAATATTCATGTGCTGTCCCCGATCTTGCATTTCGCGCGCCCCGGGCCCGCGGGCTATCCCCGCAGTGCCTCTGCTCCCCCAATGATTTCCATGAGTTCCTTCGTAATTGTCGCCTGGCGTGCGCGGTTCATGTCCAGTGTCAGGCGATCGATCATGTCTGACGCGTTGTTCGTCGCGCTATCCATTGCAGTCATTCGTGCGCCGTGCTCGCTGGCGGTGGCTTCCAGGAACGCGCGCCGGATCAGGACGGTCACGTACTGCCGCAGCAAGCGGTTGAGGAGCACGTCGGCATTCGGTTCGTACAGGTACTCCGCGACGCCTGCGTGCTCGGTCGTCTCCGGTGTGATCGGCAGGAGTTGCTGGACGGTGGGCACCTGCACCAGGGCCGAGCGGAAGTGGCTGTAGACGAGGTGCACGGCTCCGCTGGTGCCGTCCGCAAACTCAAGCATGAGCTGGCGGCCGATCGCAGCTGCGAGTTCAGCCGTCGGTCCGCCGAACAGGTTGATGTGTTTGTCCACGATGGTGGCGGCGCGCTTCTTGAAGTAGTCGAAGCCCCGGCGACCGACAATGGTCAGGCGCACGTGGTCACGGCCATGCTCGCGGAGCAACGCCTCCGCCTGGCGGATCAGATTCGCGTTGTAGCCGCCGCATAAGCCCCGGTCCGCCGTGACCAGGAGGACGTGGATCGTGCGGGCCTCCGGCTGGGCCTGCAGCAGCGGATGGGCCGTGGTGCCGACGCGGGCTGCCACATTGCGCAGCAGCGCTGCCAGCTTGTCCGCGTAAGGTCGTGCTGCCATGGCGGCTTCCTGCGCCCGGCGCAGCTTGGCGGCGGACACCATCTTCATGGCCTTGGTGATTTTCTGCGTGTTCTTCACGGAAGTGATGCGTTTCCGGATGCTCTTCAAGGTCGCCATGCGCTTGCGTCAGTTCGCCGATGGGACGTGGCTCACGCGGTGAAAACCTCTTTGAACTCGGTGAGCACCGCATCGGTCTTGGCCTTGAGTTCGTCGTCGAACTGCTTCTTCGTCTCGATATCCGCGAACAGGTCCGGGTGGCGATTCTCGACGAACCGATACAGCTCGTTTTCGTATCGTCTGACCGCGCTCTCCGGGAGGTGATCGATGAAGCCGTTGATCGCGGCATAGATGATCAACGCCTGGCGCTCGACCGCCAGCGGTTCGTACTGGCCCTGCTTGAGCA
>JBHHYR010000383.1:0-2354 GCA_046757585.1 Binatia bacterium
CTGGGGGATAACGAATCGGCCTATGGCCGAGGTGGTGGCCCGGTAGACAAAGTTCGTCCCTACGTGGGTGGCGGTTACACTGGCGCCAGGAACTACTGCGCCCGTTTCGTCCTTGACCGAGCCCTCCAGCCGGCCCGTCAACTCGACTTGGGCCAGAAGCGATCCTGCTGCTAGTAGCAACAGGACCAGTGCGCCGATTGCTGTTCCTTTCATGGCATGCCCTCCACTCGGTTTCGGTTGAGCTCTGTGAGTACTCCTGGAAACGTCTCTTCTCCACCTACGCTCACGCATCGACAGCCTGCCGCAGACCTAGGTGCGTGCATGAATCACAAGCTTGGCTCCGCCTCCGCCACGACGGCCATGGCAGGTGGCTTTTCGGCCACAAGCTTCTCTGCCCGGACCATCGTCACCAGTGCGCGCCGTCCCAACTCCCATTGCCGCATCAGGGTGCGTTGGGCGGCCACGGGATCGCGTTGCTTGAGCACTCGAACCAAATTCTTGTGGCGCTTCACGGACGCCCGCACCGCCTGCGGCGACGAGAAAAACACGTACTCGAAACGCTCCATCTGCCCGCGCAACTCCCGCACGATCTTTTGCAGGCGCCGGTTCTGCGAGCGCTCGTGCAACAGACCGTGGAATTGATTGTCTGCCGCCATCAGTTCTTCAATCTCACCGCGCCGCCCGTGCTGAGCGATAGATCGCGTCAGCTCCTCCATATGCCGCAGGTCCGCCTCCGCCAGTCGCGGCGTTGCAAGCCGCACCGCCAGCCCTTCCAGTACCCTCACGATTGGGTAGATCTCTCCAACGTCGGACAGGGTCAAAGTGCTGACGCGGGTACTGTGACCGGGTCGCGTCACAACCAAGCCATCCACCTCGAGCCGTCGCAGGGCCTCCCGCACCGGCGTACGGCTGACTGCCAAGGCCGACGCCAGACGCCCCTCCAGAATCTTGGCGCCCGGCTGGATCTGAGCCTTTACGATCATGCGTCGCACAACGTGATAGACGTCCTCACGCAACGGTATGCGGCTGAGTGGCTGGACGGTGAAGCTCTGTCTGCGCCTCTGGTTGTTTGACGGCACGAGAAAACCCACCAAAGCGTGCATACCGTATACAGAATCCAGGATGCCGTTGTCAACCATTTTTTTTGGTGCCGGCTCCTCGCCCTGCTGCAGACTTCCTCAGGCCTGCGGCTGTGGACTCTATGTTCTCGGGCGCGCCGCGCCGGGAAGTGGGGACCTTTGCTCTCTATTCGTGCTTGATGGGCTGACCCGGCTTCACGCCATCGCGCAGCTGGCCCTGGTCGACGACAAGCACGCCGTTCAGCAGCACGTAGTGGATGCCGGCAGAATATTGGGCCGGGTTCTCATAGGTGGCGCGGTCGATGATGGTCTCGGGGTCGAAAATAGTCAGGTCGGCGTCGGCGCCCACCTGCACCCGGCCCTTGCGCTTCATCGCCGGAGCGCCTTGTTCGAGGCGCTGTGCGGGCAGTAGGGCAATCTTGCGCAGGCCTTCCATGAGCGGCACAACTTTTTTCTCCCGCACGTAGCGCCCCAGGAAGCGAGCGAAGGTGCCGGCGCCGCGCGGGTGGCCCTTGCCGCGGCGGATGATACCGTCACTGGCCACCATCACGTTGGGGTTGCGATAGGCAGCGATAACCTCTTCCTCTGGGATAAAATGGGTGATGATCTGCGCGCCTTCCTTGCGGTACTTCTCGAAGCTTTCCTCGGTCAGGCGCTCACCGGTATCGACGAGCTGGATGTCGCTGTAGGTGATGCCCCCGAAGCGCTCCTCCCAGCCGGGGTCATAGATAGCGGAGGCCAGGTTGGTGGAGTTCGCCAGGTACGGGTAGACATCGGCAGCGATGTCAATTCCGTGGCGCCGGACCCCATCGATCATTTTCAGGGCCACCTCCATCGAACCAACGGCGGTCGATCCCAGGTGGACCACTTGGGCTGATGCTCCCGTCACAGTCGCTGCCGTGATCACTTCTTGAAGTGCAGCCACAACTGTCTGCGGGAAAACCGAGCCCTTGTATCGAATATGCAGGTGGCAGGGGACGCCGTGCGCCGCAGCCACCTCAAACAGTGCCAGGACCTCCTCGTAGCTGGCGCCGGGCACGTAATTGACCCCAAAGCCGACGCCGACGGCGCCGTCGCGGATGGCCCGCGCTGCCAGGCCCTTTATCTCTTCGACCTCTTCCCGCGTGGCGGGCCGGCGACGGTCGCTTGCTCCCACCGCACGCCGCAACGGGTTGTGGCCGACAGTGGTGCCGTAGTGAACGTAGCTGCCGCCAGCTTTCTGGAAGCTCTCGAAGTAGCGTGGGAGGTCCACGGGGCCGCCGTGCATGTTGAAGA
>JBHHYR010000384.1:0-2344 GCA_046757585.1 Binatia bacterium
CGGCCCTTTTTGCGGTGCCGGAAGCGCTTCTCCAGGAGCCGGCATGGACGCATCCGCTGCGGCGACTCCCGTATCATTAGAACTCCACCGCGTAAATGTCTCCGGCGGCGATGTAGACGCGCTTGCCCGCTTCGTCAATCACCACATCACGGACGGGGCACGGAAAGCGGAGGTGGTCGTACGGCGCGAACGCCGATGTACCCATGAAAATGTCTCGCGCGTGGCCTGAGTAGATAATGAGGTGTCCTAACGCAAACGAGCCTCGAACTCGAAGCGAGCCCGCCGAGGCGATAGCGTCGCTTTGAGCGACACTCAACCCTGCCGGAAGCACTGAAATCACCTCCTCGTCTCTGACGAGCATGGAGGATCCACCCGTCCGTGAATACAGGAGGTCTCGGCGGTTCTCCGAGTTCCAGTGCAGTCTCAGCATGTCGCCGTCAAGTCGGTAGATGCGGCCCGAACCGCAACTGATGAACGCTTCCCCTGTGTGCTCGTCGATGACGAGGGAGCGAATGGGGTCGGGGCGCTCGGAGTAGCGCTCAGCCCCTTCTCCTCGCCCAGACTGCTTGGCTCCGACATCGGGATTCTCCAGTGCGGTGTTGTATACATCTATCAGCCCGCGGGTCATCGCGGTGGCCTTCGGGGCAGGGTTCCGATCCGGGTGCCATTCGAGGAGTTTCTGACGGAATGCCGCTTTGATTCTGCTCGGCTCCGCAGGCGGCCTGAGGCCGAGTAGCTCGTAAGCCTTGACCGCCTGTCCTTCCCGAAAGCCGGAGTCTCCGTCCATCGACGCCGGCCCCCCGCCCATGGATTCCCGCGTCCGCGGGAATGACGCAGCCCCGCCTTGGGGACGTTGTCAGGTTGTTAGGTATTCGGGGCTGGGGGAAGTCGCGTGGATGCATGGTGAGCGTTTCCCGCGTTGACGACGGGGGGGCTACCACCGAGCCAGACACCGCTGCACGACTGGAGCCGCTGCGTATACGGGCGCGTCTACGGCTCCCGTCCTGAGCAACGCAGCACCGTTCCTGCGGGCCCCGGGGCTCCGTGTGTCTCACGAACAACCTAACAACGTCCCCAAGCGCCTGTGCAGCTCAACGGCGGTGAGCAGCCGGTCGTAGTGATCAAGCCGAGAGAGGTCCAGCGCGATCGACTTTCGCACGTCGGGGTCGGGGAAGTGCTCGGCGATGTCCTGACGGTTGGCCTTGTAGGCGATCTTGTGGGAGTCGCTCTTGTCGTTCTTGGCCTTTCCGCCGTGGATGGCTTTCATGTACAGGGCGTGGCCGAGCACGAACGGGATGCCCTGCTCGGCGCACAGATCGGCCAGCCAGTACCAGGTGAACATGCACTCGACGGCGACCACAACATCGTCGCGGTACGGGGCGATCACGCGCAGGAAGTGCTTGGGGCTGCACGGCCCGTTGCGATGGACCACGACCTCGCCGGCCGCGTCGAGGATGCAGAGGCACATCTTCCTGGCGTGCAGATCGATCCCGCAGTAATATCGGTGCTGTTGTGTGTAGAATCTCATTCGGGTCTCCTGCTTTGGCCCCCGAGCGGGGGGCAGTTGTTTGGATGACGACCACCTTATCCTGCTCGCGTGGCAGGGAGGAGGCCTGAATGAGTATCACGCCGCTGCAGCCGGCGAGCGGCGGGTCAGGACTCGCGTGATATGCACGCCACCTGACGCCGCTCGCGGCTGAGCAGCAGGTCGTTATGTCCCCTGAGGGCCGGTAGGCAATGCCAGAGATCTCTCGATTCTTTGGAATCATCATCCGGATGGACGTCGAGGTAGGCGGATCGCATCACCGCCCGCACTTCCACGCCTACTGCCAGGACGACGTGGCCATCTACGACATCGAATCATGCGACCGTCTGGCGGGCTCGCTGCCCCGCCGCGAGGAACGGCTCGTCATTGCCTGGGCGGAACTCCACCGCGACGAACTGCTCGCCAATTGGAACGCGTTGCAGGGCGGCAGGCCACCGGCTAAGGTGGAACCGTTACGGTAGGAGAGCGGTCATGGGTCATGCCATCTATCGCGTCACCGCCTGTGAGAAGGTCGGGCCCTTCACGCTGCGCGTCGAATTCGACGACTCCTCGGTACAGGTCATCGATTTCCGCCCGGTCTTAAAGGGTGAGATCTACGGCGCCCTGCGTGACGCCTCGCTCTTCGACCAGGTGACAATCGACGAAGAAGTGCACACGCTGGTCTGGCCAAACGGGGCTGATTTTGATCCAGCCATGCTTCACGACTGGACTCGCTCCGGTCCGGAGCTTGCCCGCCTCGCTCAAAACTGGCCAGAGAACCCAACGAGCCACGTGGCGGACGGTGGGAGCGCAACATAA
>JBHHYR010000385.1:0-2333 GCA_046757585.1 Binatia bacterium
GTGAACAGCGAGCGGCTTTGCTGCTTGCACGTTGCGCGCATTGTCCAGATCCGTTCGCACCAACGGCGTCCCTTCTCGCTTCGCGTTCCTTGGGTGATTCGCCGGTGCATCACTACGAAGCGCAGCGCCTGTTCGGCCAGGTTGTTCGTTGGTTCAACGTCAGGTGTGGTAATGAACTCGAAGTATGCGGCAGCGTGTTTCTTGAAGCGCTTGGCTATGTTCTTCGGTTCATTCCGCTGGGGAGCCTGCTTGACGGTGCGGACCAACCGGTCACGGACCCGTTCAATTGCCAGTTTGAAGGCCAGCGGAGTCATCGTTTCTCGGCGATGGATCAGTCTGAAGAGCTGACGAAGCCCGTTTAGCACTCGCTCACCGTAGTTCTTCGTAACGCGATCCCGCAGTGTCGTCAAGAAGCGAACGTCTCGAATTAAGTGAGCCAAGCAAAACTGTACGCGGGTGTCCGTTTTGTCCATGTACTTCCGATACGCCGAGAAGTAGTCCGACCCGAGAACTCCTCCGAAAGCGTTCGTCAAGACCGCGAACAGCACGTCCGATCCACGCGACGGATCGATACGGTACACCGTATACTTAGAGGCTCGAAAACACCATGTCCAAAGCCTCTGACCGTTTTCCTTGTGACTGGTCTCATCCACGTTCAGCCGGGACTCTCCAGGAAGGCCGGCCTGCAACGATTCGTAGGCCGGCTTAACCGACTGACTCACCTTCTGAACCAGTTTCGCAATCTGCCCCCGCGAAATCCGAATCGAGAGGACATCCTGCAGGAAGGTCTGGATCGTAGAGTACGACGCGTCACACGATCCTTTCATGAACCCCACTAGGGCCGTCAACCGTGGTCCACAAAGTCCTGCCTTGCGAATCTCACGAGAGATCGGATTGTACTGAACTCTTCGACATCTCGGACACCAATAGTTGGGACTCCGGTATTCACCGAAAACCACCGGCACATCGCGAAGTTCCACCTGCTGGATAACCCTCGGAGCCTCTTTCGATCCTCGAAGGCTACCTCCGCAGTCTGGACAACTATCCAGTTCATATTCGATCACTTCGTCGATCTCCGAAGCGGAGAACGCCTGACGGTTGTGTCGACGGTGGCCTAGCTGCCCCCCAGGCTTGCGCTTTGTCCTTCGAGAACCCTTCCCGCCGTTCCCTTGAGCCTCGGGTTTGACGATGTCGCTCGACGGGGGCTTACTGGAGGTGGACGAGTTCTTTCGCAGTTTCGACACGACCGCTTCCAGTTCGGCAATTCGTACTTCCAGCTCACCGATCAGATGTTCCTGCCGGTTGATCTGGTCAATCAGCTCGTCTTTGCTGAGCAGCCGCCATTTGGATTGCGTCACATATGTTTATCGGTCGAAACTCATGGCGTCTGCGACAAATTCTTCAAAAAAACCGTGAACGGTTACCTGGAGACCTTTGACGAAGATGCCGCGAACTTCGGCGCGTTGCAACCACGCCTGCAACGGTTCTTGGACACCACGCAACCGGGCGATGAGGGGCGCATCCAGCTCGCAGACATGCCGATCATCCCCGTCCACGGCGAGCCCCGCGCGCCCGCGACGCTCGCCTTTACCGGCCCCAGGGGCGATCACTGGGGCCATTGGAAGAGCCGCCTCTCCGGCAAGGGCCTATCCCAGGAGGACCAGCGCCGTTACCGCTCCGCCGGCGTCACTTCTGCACTGCCCGACGGGGATACGAGCAGGGCGTTCTTCGAATAGCTCTCAGGTCAGCCTGAAGAGGATCTTCAGCCGCATATCCCTTGCGTGCTGCGCCATATCCTGCACCGCGACGGCCCGGCGCATTGGGCCGAGAACTTCACCGACCTCCCGTTTGTTCCCGCACGGGGCCGAGACGGCGTATGCCTCGTATCCTTGCGCCATGCCCACCGACGCCCGGTCTATTTGCCAGATGCCGAGGGCGTTGCAGAGGCGATCGTTCGGCACGATCCGGGGATCCTGCTCGCAATCGACCATGTCAAGGAGGTGGCTGAATCTGTCAGGGAGCCGCTGCGCAGTCTCGGCATCAGATCACTTCGCGAGGCTCTCAAGGAACCAGTATCCGCATCCGGATCCGGGGAAACAACCCCTGCCGGCGACGACGTACTTGAGAGGCTCCGGGCGCTTCGCTCCGCCAAGTTCCGCCGCACGTTCTTGAAACGCCTCGCCGAGCTTGGCGTAGAGACGGAACTCGTCCGGCGTGACTGGCACGACCGGCTCTCCCGAATCAGGGGGATCCCTTTCGCGGACGCGGTCGAAGTGCGCTATCGCCTTCGCGGCAGACTCTATCCGCTATCCGCGGACGCTGGGTTCGATTCT
>JBHHYR010000386.1:0-2312 GCA_046757585.1 Binatia bacterium
GAACGTGGCATCGTGTTGCGCTTCGGAAGGGTCGTCCGCGAAGCTGGCCCAGGGCCCGGGTATCATCTGCCCTGGCCGGTCGAAACGGTGCTGAAACCGCGCGTCACCCAGATCCGTAAGGAGGAGTTTGGATTTCGCACGCTGTCCGTCGGCCCCCCAGCACGCTATCGCGACGTGGACCGTGAGGCACTCATGCTGACCGGCGACGAAAACATCGTCAAGCTGCAGTTCATCGTGCAGTACCGGGTGAAGCCGGGACCCAGCGGCGCCACCGATTTCCTGTTCAACGTGCGCGATCCGCGGCAGACCGTTCGCGTCGCCGCCGAGGCGGCTATGCGACAGGTGATTGGGCAAAACAAAATCGACGACGCGCTCACCGAGGGCAAAGGGCGCATCCAGGAAGACACCCAGCGCGCGTTGCAGGAAATCCTCGATTCGTATCATGTCGGGCTGCAGGTGGTCACCGTGAAGCTGCAAGATGTTGATCCGCCGGACCAGGTCTCCAATGCATTCAAAGACGTCATCAGCGCAGAGCAAGACAAGGAACGCCTCATCAATGAAGCGACTGGCTACGCCAACGACGTCGTTCCCCGCGCGCGCGGCCAGGCCGCACAGCTGCTCAATGAAGCGGAAGGCTACCGGCAAGCCAAGGTCCAGCAAGCGACCGGGGCGGCGGGACGCTTCAACGCCTTGTACGCCGAGTACGCCAAGGCGAAAGCTGTGACCTGGCAGCGCTTGTACATTGAGACCATGGAAGAGGTCCTTGGACGCATGAACAAGATCCTGCTTGACGACGTTGCCGGCAAGCGCGTCGTGCCCTACCTTCCCCTCACCGAGCTGATGCGGCCGCGCCGAGATGACGCCGCGAAGCAGCCGAAGAGGCAATGACCGTGGACCGCCGCTGGCTCCTTCCGCTCGTCGTTCTCATCGTCATTGTCGCGGTGTGGAACTTGGCGGTGTACACGGTGCCACAGTGGATGCAGGCGGTCGTCGTTCAGCTCGGCGAGCCGGTGCGCACCGTGCGCGAGCCGGGCCTCTACTTCAAGACCCCGTTCGTCCAGAACGTTCTCTACTTCGATAAGCGTTTACTCGATTACGACGCCTCGCCACGTGAGCTGCTCACCAAGGACAAGCAGCAGCTCGTGGTCGACAACTACTCGCGCTGGCGTATCAGCGATCCGCTGCAGTTCTACCGGACGGTGCGCGACGAACAGAGCGCGCAATCCAGCCTCGACGACATCATCTACTCGAACCTGCGTGAGAACCTCGGGCGCCACACGCTTGACGAGATCATCAGTGAGCAGCGCGCTGCATTCATGGCGGAGGTGACCAAGCGCAGCAATGAGAAGGCGCGCGACTACGGCATCGAGGTGATCGACGTACGTATCAAGCGCGCCGATCTGCCCGAGAAGAACGAGCAGAACGTCTTCAACCGCATGCGCACCGAACGCGAGCGGCTGGCCAAGAAGTTTCGCGCTGAGGGCGACGAAGAGGCTCGCAAAATCCGCTCCGAGTCGGATAAGCAGGTCAAGATCCTTATGGCGGAAGCCAGCAAGAAGGCCGAGATCATCCGCGGCGCGGGTGACGCGCAGGCGGTGAAAATCTTCGCCGATGCCTACGGCCGCGACCTCGACTTCTACGAGTTCGTGCGCACCATGGAAGCCTACCGTAACGCGATCAACGAAGGGACAACCGTGATCCTCTCGCCCAACAGCGATTTCTTCCGTTACCTCAAGGAACGCCATCCACCACGCAGCCGCTGACTGCTGCGTTTCCGCGCGCCGAAGTCGGGGAAGTGGGGGCGTGCGCCTTCACGGCGCTTGTCCGCGAAGACTTGAGGTACGCGTTGTGATCGTGAACCAGGGCTCCCGGGGGCAGCGCCTCCCAGAGCGGCCCGAGATCGTGCCGAATCCGCGCACTGTAGAATTCCGGCAGCACGTCGCGCTCCCCCTCCAGAAATCCCCGTACGGTCGCATCGGAATCCAATAAGCCCCGGATCGTCCGGTGGTACCGGAGGCGCCCGAACCCCTCGGAGGAGATCGCACGAATCAGGTTCATTCCCTTGGGTACCACGCCGCAGTTGGCCCGCAGGCGGTGGTATATGCGCCCGGAGGAAAACGCGTAGCGGGTGAGGTCCACGAGGTGATCGTAGAACTGTGTCCAGCTGTAGTGGCTGGGACGCACGTTCATGCACTTGTTGTTGTCCAGAAAATGGAAGGGGAAGGGCAGGACGCGCCCCGCCCGCTGCAGCTCCCGATTGAGCGGTGCGGCCTGTCCAAAGGCGGAGAGCAACGAAAAGGCTGGGAAGGCGG
>JBHHYR010000387.1:0-2286 GCA_046757585.1 Binatia bacterium
TCATGAACGAAGCGGCGGCCCCGGGTGGCGTACCCGGTACGGCGGTCAGTGGGCGGGGCAAATTTCTTTCCACGATCGCGGTCCTGATCGTGCTGCTGGGGATTTCCAACTTCACCAAGCCGTTGCAGAACATGGCCGATCCTACCAAGGGTCTGGTCCTGCTCGGTATGCGTCTTGAAACGGTGGTGAGCAACGCCGTGCTCGGCCCGTTGTGCGGGCTGGTTCTCTTCGCCTATGCGTACGGCATTTGGAAGATGAAAAGGTGGGTGTTGCCGCTGGCCATTGCGTACGCGTTTTACGTCCCCGTAAACCTGGTGCTGTTCTGGTTCCTCCATCACGGCCTGCAGCCACCCCCGGTTGCATTCATCGTAGCGTACCTGGCCGTGGCACTGACCGGCTCCGTCGGCACCGCGCTCTGCCTTGCCTATCACCGCGAACAGCTGAGCTGAGCGCGGCGAGGCCAAAGGGGCGGGGCGTCCGCTGGGGATCGGCACCCGGTAGGACGAACACAGGTGCCGGCGGCGATGGCTGATGGAACGGAAGCCGTTTGCGTGGACAGGGGTGAGGGTGGCGGTTGTTGGCCAAGGGACGTGGCACATGGGCGAGTCGTGGCGCCGGCGCAAGCGCGAGGCGGCCGCGCTGGCGCTCGGACTCGATCTCGGTCTTACGCACATTGACACCGCCGAGATGTACGGGAGTGGGGAAGCGGAGGAGGTTGTCGGTATGGTCCTGCAAGGGCGGCGGCGGTCGGACGTCTTTCTCGTTTCCAAAGTCCTGCCCGAGCACGCCAGCTACCCGGGGACTATCCGGGCCGCCGACCAGAGCTTGCGGCGACTGCGCACAGATTATCTCGACCTCTACTTGTTGCACTGGCCCGGTCGCCATCCGATTGCCGAGACGATGGGAGCCATGCAGGAGCTCGTCGCTGCTGGGAAGCTGCGCTTCATTGGGGTGAGCAACTTCGACATCAATCAGTTGCGCGCTGCCATCGCGGCCCTCACGCGGGAACGGCTCGCCTGTAACCAGGTCTTGTACAACCTGAGGAAACGGGGAATCGAGCGGGACATCATTCCGTTCTGCGCGGAGCGAGACATTGCAGTGGTCGGGTACACCCCGTTCGGGGGCTTCCCGCGACGGGGCACCGAAGGGTTGCGGGTCTTGGCGGAGATCGGCGCGCGCTACGGTAAGACGCCGCGCCAGGTCGCGTTGCGGTTTCTCACGCGGGCGCCGGCCGTCTTTGCGATTCCGAAGGCCAGCGATCCCCAGCACGTGCGCGAGAATGCCGGCGCAACTGGGTTCGCGCTCACCCACACCGACGTGGCGCGCCTCGACCGGGAATGGCCAGCACCACGCCACCGGGTGCCGCTGGCCATGGGGTGAAGCAGGGAGGGGTGAAGAAGCCCAGAAACGGGGGCGAGACAGGGGCTGGTTCAGCGAGTCCGTGTACCACCGGCTTCCGGACGAAAGAAGGGCGGCAACGTCAGCCACTACTTTCTGGCCATGAATCGGGGCAAGCGGAGTAACGCATCACGCCAGAGTGTTGATCTACGAGGCTTGAGGAGTACGCCGAGGGATCGAGAGGACTGTCTAGCAGCGGACTTTCTACTGCGGCCGCCAAGAGTTCCCCTCCTCCGCCAAGGAGGGGTTGGGGGAGGTTCTTCCCTCAGTGGCTGCCGCGGGTGATGACTGCCGTTAGGCCCGGCAGGCTCGTCATGGTATTGAACGTCGGGAAAGGACGGAGCGATGGGTGAGCCTCTCCTGATTCATAGCGACCCGGAGATCCTCGGCGGAACACCAGTGTTCGTTGGGACACGCGTGCCAGTACAGACACTGCTGGACTACCTGGAGGACGGTGACTCGATTGATGTGTTCCTGGACCACTTTCCCAGCGTGACGCGCGAGCAGGCGGTAGCGGTGCTTGAGCTCGCCAAGGAAATGCTCGTCGCCCATGCTCGTGCTGCTTGACGAGTGCGTACCACGCCCGCTCAAGCAGCAGCTTCCCGAGCATGAGGTGTCGACTGTCCAAGAGCTCGGTTGGGCGGGCAAACGAAATGGCGAGTTGCTGGCGTTGATTCGGTCCTCAGACTTCGAGGTGTTCGTGACGACGGATCAGAACATCGAGAAGCAGCAGAATCTCCGCAAGGCCAGCGTGCGGGTCATCGTGCTCATCGCGAAGAGCAACAAGCTTCGCGCGCTGCTTCCGCTGGTTCCGAAACTCAAAGATGCCATCGGAAAGGTCGCTCGCGGTGAGGTATTGCACATCGAGGCCTAAATGTAGTTGGACTA
>JBHHYR010000388.1:0-2278 GCA_046757585.1 Binatia bacterium
GGATGGGCCTGTGAGCCAACCGGCGAGCGCACCACAACCGCGCTGGATACCCGCCCCAGGCGTACGCCACCAGCCCGCAACCCACCACCGCCAACAGGCTGTCCCACGCCATCCAATCGACTCCCGAGGGCCGCCTTAGGAGCGGACGTATTCTCGCGCCGCCGCCGCCTTCTCCACCGGCTGGAGCCGCGGCTCGAGGGGGGCACAGGGTTCATTCTTTGTCCGCCGCCAATTCACGCGCGGGTACATAACCGTGGGATCGATCCGGTCCTTGTAGCGCAAGGCCACGTTCAACAGCGAATCCAGCAGGGAATCCGACAGGGTGTGGGGCTGCAGACCCAAATCGAGCAACCGGGTGTGCTTGGCGTTGTAGTAATGCTGCTCCGCCTCCACCCGCGGGTCCGGCAGGTGTTCGATCCGGCAAGACCGGCCCAAGCGCTCGGCGGCGGCCGCCACCTGCCGAGCCAGCTCCAGCACGGTGAACTGCTCGGTGAACTGATTGAACACGCGGTACTCGCCGGCCTGCGGCGGCTTCCGGCTAGCTAACTCGATGCAACGCACCGTGTCCCGGATGTCCAGGAACCCTCGCGTCTGCCCCCCGCGCCCGTAAACGGTCAGCGGGTGGCCGATGGCCGCTTGCACACAGAACCGGTTCAGCGCGGTTCCCCACACCTCGTCGTAGTCCAGCCGGTTGATCAGCCGCTCATCCTGGGCAATCTCGTCGGTCAGCGTCCCGTAAACCACCCCCTGGTTCAGGTCGGTCGAACGCAGCCCCCAAATCTTGCACACGAACATGATGTTGTGGCTATCGTGCACCTTGGTGAGGTGGTAGAACGACCCCGGCTGCTTGGGAAACGGCAGCACATCCGTCCGGCCCTCGTGGTGAATTTCGATGAAACCCTCCTCGATATCGATGTTCGGCGTCCCGTATTCGCCCATCGTTCCCAGCTTCACCAGATGCGACTCAGGCGCCGCTTCCTTCATGGCGAAGAGCAGGTTCAGCGTCCCCACCACGTTGTTCACCTGGGTGAAGACGGCGTGCTCGCGGTCGATCATCGAGTAGGGCGCCGAACGCTGCTCGGCAAAGTGCACGATCGCCTCCGGTTCAAACCGCGCCAGCACATCTCGCAGGAACGGATAGTCCCGCAGGTCCCCCACAAAAATCTCCATCCGATGGCCGCTCACTTCCTTCCACGCCTTTACCCGCTCGTGCAGCGACCGAATCGGCGTCAGCGTCTGCACCCCCAGCTCGTAGTCCCAGCCGCGCCGCAGGAAGTTGTCCACAATCCCTACCGTATGGCCCCGCGCCGAGAGGTGAAGCGCGGTGGGCCACCCGCAATAACCGTCCCCGCCCAGAACCAGTACCTTCATGGCTGTGCCTCCTTGGCCTCCTAAGCCGGTTTGGTGTGCAGCCCGCATTCCACCTTTTCCAATCCTGCCCAGCGACCTCCCCGCGGGTCGTCGCCGGGTTTCACCGGGCGCGTGCACGGCTCGCACCCGATGCTCGGATAGTTCCGGTCGTGCAACGCGTTGTAAGGGACTCCGTGGCCACGGATGTACTCCCAAACTTCCTTCGCAGTCCATTTCACCAGGGGATTAATCTTCACCAGCCCGAAGCGCTCGTCCCACTCCACCAGTTGCGCCACGGCCCGCGTCGGCGCCTGCTCCCGGCGGATTCCTGTGATCCAGGCACGCAACCCGGAGAGCATCTTTTGCAGCGGCAACACCTTGCGGAGCTGACAGCACCGGTCCGGCTCGCGCGCATACAGCCCCGGCCCGTAGCGCGCCGCCTGCTCCTCCACGCTCAGCTCCGGCAAGCACTGGATTAGTTCCACCGAGTATCGCTGCTGGATTCGGTCGCGTGCTTCGTAGGTTTCCCGAAAATGGAACTGCGTATCTAGATAGAAAACCCGCGGCCGCGGATGAATCCGGCAAAGCATGTCAATCAGCGCCACATCCTCAGCTCCGAAACTGCAGGCCAGTGCAATTTCAGGATGGAACTCCCCCAAAGCCCAATTTAGTAACGGTTCCGCCGGCTGCCCCTCAAAGTGAGCGCAAACACGGGCTACTTCTTCCCGTTGGACCATTGGCAGACACCTCTACTCCTGCTACCTAGCAATCCAACAACCACTTGCCCGCTTGCCGCACACCCCTCACCACCGCTCCCGACCACGCGCCGCCAGCGCCGGCCGCAGCGGCCACAGCCCCCGGCAGCGTTCCCAACCCGCCTGCAGCACCGCCCGGTCTTCCCCCGTCAGGCAGAACCGCAGATAGAGCA
>JBHHYR010000389.1:0-2273 GCA_046757585.1 Binatia bacterium
CGATGTACACGTTGCCGGCGCTGTCCACGGCCACCCCGTAAGGGCGGCCGAGGGCAGCGCCGGCAGCCGGTCCGCCATCACCGCCGCTACCACCGCCCGCAAAGGTGGTGATCCATCCCTGCGGGTCCACCCGGCGCACGCGGTTGTTGAAGGTGTCGGCAATGTAGACATTGCCCGCGCCATCGACCGCGACATCCAACGGAAAAGACAATAAGGCCTGCGTGGCTGGGCCATTGTCTCCGCCAAAGCCGGCATCGCCCGTACCTGCAATGGTTTCGATCAGCCCGCTCGCTCCCGAGACATGCCGGACGCGGTTATTGAGCCCGTCGACAATGTACAGGTCCGGTGGCCCCCCTCCCACCGGCGCCACTACCAGCTCGCGCGGATCGATCAGGGCATCCCCCGCTGGACCCCCATCCCCGTTACCACCGCCCACCACAGTAGTAATGATACCTGTTGGGGGCGACTGCGGCCACACCGACGACGGTGCAAGGAACCCGACGACGAGTAGGCTCAATAGGAAAAGTCTGAACTGACGCGTTCGGTGATCGTTGTGTCTTTCTTCGTGGCCCAAATTCTTACCCTTCCACCGCCAGTCACCAACCTTCCAGAGACCCCGCTCCTTGGCGATTTCGTTTCCGTTGCTTCCTCGGGTGTGCCTACGGGGTCCAGAATTTGTGCCAATCTCACCACATACCACAGCTGCTTGAGAGGGCGTTCTCCCTTTGCTCGCCTGGTCTGCTAGCGTTAATAATGTACCGGTTTCTGACTGGATCCTGTGCCCTCTGAGCAAAGGAGCGCGGACGCGAGATCTGGAGCACCACTGGGAGAGTCGTTAGTGCAAGCGGAGTTCGCCAGCCGCGTCCTACTTGAACCTCATCGCCTGACTGACCTGTCACACTGCCGTTCCTCTTTCCAACGTCACACGGCGACTCGAAGCTTGAGTGCAGGCGAGTTCCCAAGTTCTTTTTAGAATGGCAGGCTAGCGCGGATATGGCAAGTGGATTCGCGGCCAGCCGCTGCTTCAGGAAGAAGGACAACGATTTTCTGCTGCTGGGGAGCACATGCTTGGTCACGACCTGGTTTCGCCGGCCGGCGCTGTGTCATCCAAGGTACGCAGTCGGTTTGCGCAGCGATGCCGCAGGAAAATGTGCGCTTTGGCTTGACAGGAGAGGTATTTGGGTGATACGCAGCGCGAGACCATGTGTGCGGTGTACGTTGGAGACCTGAGGGGGTGGAGTCCTTATGAAGACGAATAGACTTCGGTGTGGAATGATCGGGTCGGTCACGCGGATGAGTCTTCTTGTCGGCGCTGTGATGCTTTGGGCTCCCCGGGGAGTTCAGGCGGACCTGGAACAGAGCAATTTTCGTGGAGGGGATGGCACGGCGTATCAGGTCGTGCGCTTCACTGGCACGCAGGACGCGGAGCAGTTCCGTGTAACAACGCTGGCGGGTAGCGCCAACGGAACCGGCGCTTGTACGGGAGGTGGTGGAACGTCGGGAGCGAATATTTCCGCTATCGGTGGGGTGCTGCCTTCGGCCGGCCAGAGCTTGCATCCTTTCAATTCCATCATCCGTACGGCGATTCTTACGCCGAATGACATCAATGCAGTGACTTTCGACCCCGCCGGTGCAGGTAAGGTCACATTGGGAACTGGTCCCACGGCGCTCACCATTTGTCGAGTCAGTAGCGACTGCGGGGGAACGGGCGAGTCTTTGGTGTCTCTGACGACGGCTGATTCAGTTGGAGCGGCCTGTACGAAGACCGGCGTCACGACGGGTGCGGGCGGGTGCGATGGCACCAATCAGCGCGAGGTCATTGGGTTCGGGGCAGGGACGGGGAATCCACCGACGTGCAACTTTACGCCCACGGCCGCCACGCAGGTGTGCGCCGCGGCGCCCAGCGACGGGTTTGACATGACGGTTGGTGCAGCAGTTGTGTTGGTGTATGACAGCGGCTTGGCGACCTTTCCGTTTTCCATGGCCGTTGGGGGCTTTGGGATCGATACTGATGGCGTGAACACTCCGAGTTGCACGGCCGGCCAGGTCGTCACTGCGCAGGCGCGCACGCAGCAAGAAAATCCGCCCAATACGCCTACGCCAACCAACACGCCGACCCCGACAAATACCCCGACGCCAACGCCAACCGACACGCCGACGCCAACGCCAACCGACACACCAACACCAACGCCGACGAACACATTGACACCAACGCCCACGGCTACACCAACGGTGACGCCAACCCGCACACCGACACCGACGACGACGCCGAC
>JBHHYR010000390.1:0-2268 GCA_046757585.1 Binatia bacterium
CCTCCTTGCAACGCCACGGCGACCCAACGCCCCTGCATCGCTTCCGCGTCGACCACCAGGACTCGCTTGCAGCGCCGGCACTTCAACTCGATGCCATGTGCGGTCACACGCGCCATCAAGCTGCCACAATCACAGCGCAACTCTCGCTCGCGCATGGACCGCTCACTCCGGCGGAATCTCAGCCCCTGCTTGGCTGAACCACATGTCCCTGACTGGGACAGCAACGAAGGCACCGAAGCCCACCCACTCCGCCAGCCAGGAGACTAGCAGGAGATGGGCAAAGGCGCTCGACCCGTAGCAGATCAACCAGGGCGAGGCGAGATCACCCACCAATCCCCCGAAGGCAAGCACGATCAACCACTGCTTCAGCACCGGGCTCACCGTGGTCGCGATGAACAAGTGCGCGAGGACCAGGTACACCAGGCCCATGACGAAAGCGTGGAAATGGGTCGCCTCGACCAACTGGCGGAACGTCTTCGGAAAGCTCATCTGTCCGCCCACTTCGCCTCCCCGGTAGTACGCCGCCGCGCGGCGGGGCGTCGGACCGATATGGTGCAACTGGAAGGCTGCGGTCGTCACCATGCCAATGAGCGCCAGCAGCAGGAAGGCCGTGTACACCAGTCGCACCTCGAGGCGCGCATCACGGAGCAGGTAGCCGTTGGATCCGAACGCTCTCATCGCAACGGCTCCGCACTGGCCGCAATCGGACGCGCTCCATCGAACGGCAGAAATGGCAGTCGCCCCATGCGCTGCCAGCCCTCAGGACGCACCAGCAATGCACCCGTGATCGAACGTTCCCCCTGCGGCAGCATCGCATCCCCCTCTGGGTGGAGGGGAGAGAGACGATCCCCGCGGGCGGCATGAATCAACAATGCCTTCGAGAACGCTTCCGCGTCCGTCGCGGAGGGCGCCACGACGACAGCCATAGCTGGCGCCGTCAGCGGTAGGCCGCGGCGCGGGTCGATGATGTGTCCGACGCGAGTGGCACCGACCTCGTGTGCATGGCCGAACACCGTGGATACCGACAGCGCCTGGTTCCGCAGCCTCAATGTGCCGAGGGCCCGCCGCGGGTCGAGGCCGCGCAGCAGGACCGGCCAGCCAGGCACACCGGGAGGGGCGCCCAGCGCATACTGGCTGCTCTCACCGAAGCTCAGCAGGGCATGCCGGATGCCGCTGGCGTGCAGCAGCGCCGCACAGCGGTCTACCGCCCAGCCCTTCGCGATACCGTCGAGCTCGACCAGGGTTCCACGCCTGCGCAGCAGCAGCCCGCCACGCAAGGTCAGTGCACCAGCCCCTGCCAGCTGCCGCGCCGCGTTGATCCGTCGCTGACTAGGCCAGCGCGAAGCGTTCCGCCACAATGCGGTGAGCGCACCAGCACTAACGTCGAAGGTCCCATCGGTTGCCGCCTCCAGCTGCAGTGCACGGGCCAGCAGCGCGGCCATATCCGGGCCGATCGCGACGCGCAGGGCGGCACTAGCGTTGAGGCGACTCAGTTCGCTGTTCGGGTCGAACCGCGAGAACAACGCGTCGAAGCGCCGGGCCGCTGCAAAGCACTGCCGCATTGCCGCCCGTGCCTGGCTTTTCTCGGGATGGCTGGCCGTGATGCGAAGATACGTACCCATCACGTAGTGCACTTCCGTCAGGGTATCGGCCGCTGCCAGACGTGGCGGCACCATCGCCACCACGAGCAACACCAGAACAGCGCAACGCATCACCTGCGCTCTCCGGCACCGAAGGCCACGCGGGCCACCGCCAGTGCCTTGTGCACTGCACGGCTGGCCGCATCGACCGAAAGTGTGGCTCCTGCGATGTTCTTGATATCGCCTGGAGCGTGCAGGCTGTCGGCGGTGGACTTCCCACGGTACTGGAGCAGAAACCGCCTGCGCCTTACCGCACCCCCATAGGCTTCTCGGTACGCCATCACGGCCACGTCGTTCACTCGACCGTCGGCACGTACGCCCACGACAAAGGTAATGGGTCGGTGCTTGCCGATCTCTTCGACAATGACCGCGTAGCCGAGAACCGTGCCGCCTTGTTTCGCCGTAAAGGTGACGTACTGCTCCTCCCATAGGGACGGTCGCATACGGCCGAGCAGCGCACGCACACGCGCGCGCAGCGCCGGTGTCGCACGCACGACCTTGCGGGTAAACGAATCAGCGTCGGGAAACACCGCTGCAGGCGCTTGCTGTTCGGTCAGGAACACGCCTTCCTGCGGCCACGTCAGTGGGTGTGAACACGCCCGTCCACAGCGCGTTGCGCGCAAGCGCA
>JBHHYR010000391.1:0-2246 GCA_046757585.1 Binatia bacterium
AAGACGTCTGTTGATGGAATCGACTGGCCCGCCGTGCCGGGACGAAGGGGATCGGCGGTGCTGGCGATCCTGTTCCAGTTGGAGCAAAGCCAGTGGTGGACCGCCCAGCGGATCCTGGACCGGCAGTTCCGCCAGCTGGGGTTGCTGCTGGCCCACGCTCGCCGGACGGTCCCGTTCTACCGTGAACGGTTGGTTGAGATCGGGATCGCGCCCAACGGACCGGTGAGCCCGGATGGATGGTCGCGTATCCCCCTGTTGCGGCGGTCCGAGATCCAGGCCGCGGGCGACGACTTGCTCAGCAATCAGCTGCCGCCAAGCCACGGCGGGACAAACGAGATTTTCACTTCCGGCTCCACGGGGAAACCGATCCGCGCCGTCAGGAGCCAGCTTTGGGGGCTTTTCTGGAGCGCCTTCACCGTGCGCGACCACCTGTGGCACCGCCGGGACATGAGCGGGAAGCTCGCGGCCATCCGCGAGTCCGGAAAAGGCAAGGCCCCCTACCCCGACGGCACCGTCGCCGCGAACTGGGGCCACTCGAGCAAAATGATCTTCGACACCGGGCCATCGGTCAGCCTCAACGTAGCCTGTACCGTCGAGCAGCAGGTGGAGTGGCTGCAGCGCCAAGACCCGGACTACCTCCTGACACACCCCAGCATCGCCCAACGCCTGGCCGACTATTGTCTGGAGAACGGCATAGGGTTGCCCAAGCTGCGCGAGCTCGAAACCATCTCCGAGATCCTCCGTCCCGCGACCCGCGCCGCCTGCCGTGAAGCCTGGGGGGTGCCGGTGGTCGACATGTACACCACCCGCGAGGTGGGCTACATCGCGCTCCAGTGCCCGGAGCATGAGCATTATCACGTCCAGGCGGAAGGCATCTTCGTGGAGGTGCTTGACGAGCACGGCCGCCCCTGTACCGCCGGCGAGGTGGGCCGGGTGGTGGTGACCCCCCTCCACAACTTCGCCATGCCGCTGATCCGCTACGAGGTCGGCGACTACGCCGAGGTGGGCGAGCCCTGTCCCTGCGGGCGCGGGCTGCCGGTGCTGCGGCGGATCCTCGGGCGCAGGCAGAACATGCTGGTCATGCCGTCGGGCGAGGAGCGCTGGCCGCTGCTGTCATCCGAGAACATCCGCGCGCTCCTCGCCACCGCGCCGATCAGGCAGTATCAGTTCGTGCAGAAGAGCGCCGAGCTCATAGAGCTCCGTCTTGCCGTGGCGCGTGACCTGACGCCGGCCGAGGAGGACGGACTGCGCCGCTGGGTGCGGGAGAAGTTCGGCCACCCGTTCGAGGTGGCCATCACCTACCACGACGAGATCCCGCGAACGGCCGGCGGAAAGTACCAGGACTTCATTTCCGAGGTCCGGTAGTTCAATTCCACCCCTGGGCACCATTTTTATCTGTATTTGCAATACGTTAGAGCCTGGCATCGCATGCCTATCCGGTGTCAGGCGGATGCAGGAAGCAGATGGGAAGCCCGCGGCGCGATTTCGTTGCAGTCGTCGCGGCGATACGGCTAGGCGCCGCAGTGGCAGCGGGGGCTCAACCGCCTTTCATCAGGCGCTTCCCATTGGCGGGCCCCCTAACGCTTTGTCCTCCGCGGTCCGGAGTTCGATGTCGTCGAGGAGTTGGCCCAGCGCGGACTCGATATCCTCGCGCGAAATCCCTTCTTCGAGCATTACGCCCAGGAGTTCTGCGGCGCCTTGAAGGGCGATCGAGAAGCGCGGCAGCTCATCGTTTGCTTCCCAGGCCGAAGCCGCGGGAAGCAGGGCGCTCTGGACGATGTTCTGTGCTCGGCAGACAGGGCACTCGTCGCTGTGGTCGTGATCGGTCAGTTCTTTGAGATCAACGCTCATTGCTGTTACCCGGTAGATCGTGGCGCCAGTGCCACTTGCTGAGTTAGGCCAAATGAAGCCTCTTACGCTGCCGCCGTCAAGCCCGGTAACGGCCTCGTCCTGGACGCTCCGCCACGCCACCCCGGCCGCCCCCCGACGGGGGTGGGGCGCGCTCCCATGAATGTGCTCTCGCGAAGGTCGTGCGGCGGCGGCTTCCCAGCCCACTCGCCCGGACGCTTATGCGCTTATGCGATTATGCCACCGGGCGGCATGTAAGGGAGACTGCCCACGGAAACCAGAGACGGACCCTGGCGCTTAGAGCGCTATCCGACCAAATTGGATCAATTTGATGGCGGCAAACCGGTTTTCCGGGCAGGCGCGGCGTGAAGCGCGATGCCTGGTTTTCAGAATCTGAA
>JBHHYR010000392.1:0-2242 GCA_046757585.1 Binatia bacterium
CGGCGGTCGTCTACAGCGATCTCAACGACCCCACCGGCGTGGGTATCCTCACGATGAGCATCGATCCGGAGCATTTCGTGACCAGGGTGCGCGACCTGCTGGCCGGCGGGCCGTTTCGCGACCTGAGGCGCCGGCCGGAACTCACCATGTTCGGCCGCAGCTACGCCATAGGATACGAGCCGGATCTCAAGCACTGGCTTCTCGAGCGGCCCCGCGACACCGCCTTGAACCCCGCCTGGCCGTGGGCCGTCTGGTATCCGCTGCGCCGCACGGGCGCCTTCGCGGTTCTTCCGGACGAGCAACAACGCAGCATCCTGGCCGAGCACGCCAAGATCGGCATCGCGTACGGTCAGGCCGACTTCGCCCACGACATCCGCCTGGCCTGCCACGGCCTGGACGCCGCCGACAACGAGTTCGTCATCGGCCTCGTGGGCAAGGACCTGCACCCGCTGTCGCACCTGGTCCAGGCGATGCGCAGGACGCGCCAGACGTCCGAGTACATCCAGTCGATGGGACCGTTTTTCACAGGACGCGCCGTCTGGCAGAGCCCACCGGCGGAGTCGACACCCGGCAGGTGAGGGCCGGCGGTTCCCGGGTGGTCAGGAGAGAGGGCCCTTGGCGTGGGTCCCCCCGATGGAGATGTCCACTCTGGTCGATCTCGCCCCCTGCCACACTGCATCTCACCTGCCCGATTCCCTCCTGGCTCCTGGGTGGATCCTGGAATCGGGGTCAAGCGAATGCGTCGCGCTCCCTGACTCCTCCGGCCGTCCAGGCCCGGGTGAGGGATCGGACCCGCGATGCCCTCAGCGACAAGATCCTGTGATCGCAAGAACACCAGATCGGCGTCATATGCTGCAGATCGGGCCGCACAAGGGCATCTTCCCCCACCGGCGCGCCGCGTAGAAGCCCCGCATTCGAGGCGATTTCCGGGCCCAGCGGCGTTCCGCAGCCGTCTGCATACACAGCGACCTCGCAGTGGCTGGGGTTGCTATCGAGTTCTGTATACTAATCGCTCGACGCAAGTCGTGCCTGAAGAGAAGTGAACCCGGCAATGGAGACATCGACGATGGCACTTCAGATGAGATCGTGTCCAGGATGCGGACTCGAGATGCCGTTGAGCCAACGGATTCACGACCGGAAGTTCCATGCGTCCGCCGAGTGTTGGTCGGTGTTTGAGGAGGTTCTGGCAGCGGAGTTTCAGAACGCTGTCCTCTTCGGGCAGGTCCACCAGCTGACGGTGGACGCCTACTGCGTCCAGCATGCCGGTGGAAACCATCCGGACAAATCCGTGTGTGTCCATCTCGTGGGGCTGCACCTCATGCTCGAGCGAGGTGCCGCTCCGATGGATGTGCCCCCCCAGCTGCAGCGGCTCGCGAGCCGTACGAGTTGGCCGCATCTCGATCCCCCCGGGGACCGCGCATCCCTGACGATATTCGATGTGGCCTTTGCTGATTCACCCCGGACGCACGCGCAGCGCGTCCGGGACTGGGCGACACAGGTCTGGCAGGCCTGGAGCCCGCACCATGATGTTGCGCGGGAACTTGCCAGGCCCATTGGCCGCCTGGAAAAGCGAGTAGCCCAGTAGCGCCAGCGCCGTCCCACAAGGCGGTGCAGCAGTCGCGGCTTCGCCGGTCGCTGATCCCAAGACGTTGGGCGGCTTCGCTTCCTCGACCGGTGGCAAATCCGTTAGCATGAGTATCAGTCTTTGACCAAGAGTCCGGAAGGAGGTCCCATGATGAACACGAACAGCAAGTTATCGTTGTTCGCTTTACTCCTGGTGGGTCTTGTTTCTTCTCCGAGTTGCACGGCGAATGTTGTGACAAGCGGCGAGCAAGCGGGCAGTATCCGTGAGGCAGGAAGCATTGAATCGGTCCACGGCATGACCGCTACGCGAGCTGCCCACACGGCCACACTCTTACCCGATGGCAGAGTCTTGGTCGCAGGCGGTTTTGCAGCCGGCGGAAATCGCCTGGCGAGCGCGGAGGCTTTCGACCCGACAACCAGCACTTTTTCTGCCGCGGGCACCATGAGTGTGACTCGCGCAGGTCATACCGCAACACTGCTCCCTGATGGCAAGGTTCTCATTGCAGCTGGCTACAACGGAAGTTATCTTGCAAGTGCTGAATTGTATGATCCGGCAACGCGCACGTTTGCAGCGACGGCCCCGATGGTCACGGCCCGCAGCGGTCACGTTGCGGTGCTTCTTGACAACGGCAACGTTCTGCTTGCCGGTGGAGTTGGT
>JBHHYR010000393.1:0-2235 GCA_046757585.1 Binatia bacterium
CGGCGCACGGCGGGTCACGACTTTGCCCCCGCATGCCGAGCGAAGGTCGCGGCGTATTCCTTCGAAGCGGCGACGGCAGGCCTGTTGGCCGCCTGCCGGGCAGTGACGCGCCCGCCGGCCCAGGGCTCGATCGCTACACAGAGCCGTTCTTCGCCGCGCATAGTTGCCTGCTGTAGTGGCATGGTCATCGTATCGGGCTTGGAACGGTCGACTTTCGAAGTGTTGCGTGTCCTGCGCGAGCACGGCGCAGCAGTGCACTGCATCGTCAACAGCTGGGAGAACTACCGCATCGTCCAGCTCGCCGAGCAGATTGGAGCGAGCTGGTCCACGGCCTACCATTGGTACGCATTCGAGCGTCATAGCCGCAATCCAATCAAGTGGGGACAGTCGGTGTGGGACATGTTCATGACGAGCTTTGGCCTCCTGCGGGACGCCCGGCGCTTTCGCGGCACCCACGTGCTGGTGCCGGAATTCATGAGCGTCTTGCGCAACGCCCCAGCTCTCGTACTCCTGCGCCTCTTGGGCGTGGCAGTGGTCCTGAGAGTTGGCAACGCCCCCGTTTCCTCGCGTTTCTACAGGAGGATCTGGCGGTGGGGAGTGAGCCCCTTTGTCGATCGCGTGGTGTGCAACTCACGTTTCGTGCAGCGGGAGTTGCTGGCACACGGGGTTCCAGAAACCAAGGTGACGCTCATCCACAATACCCTGCCCACCCGCGCGATACCGGCGTGCAACGGCAGCAGCCGGGATTGCCGGAAGGTGATTTACGTTGGGCAAGTCATCCCCGAGAAAGGTCTCGACCTCCTCCTGGACGCGCTCGGGCTGGTGGTGGTCCGCGGGCACGACGTGCGGCTCGATGTGGTTGGCTCGGTCGATGGCTGGGTCGCACCGAGCTACACCGGGTACCGGGAACGAGTGCTTGTGCGGGCGGACGCCCCAGACCTGAGGGGACGGGTGCGATTCCTCGGGTGGCGCGAGGATGTGCCTGCGCTGCTCGCCGCTGCTGGGATTCACTGCTGCCCATCGCGTCCGGAGATGCGGGAGGGACTACCGCTGGTAACCCTGGAAGCCAAGCAGGCCGGCATTCCCTCGGTTGCCTTTCCCGTCGGCCCGTTCCCGGAATTGATCGAGCATGGCAAGGACGGATGGATTTGTGCTGACCTGACCGCCACAGCACTGGCGGAGGGACTGGAGTATTTCCTAAGCGACGGCGAGCGCCGAGCGCAGGCAGGAAAGGCGGCGTACAGCTCCATGAGCCGATTTCAGCGAAGTCCGTTTGCGGAGAAATGGTGGGAGCTGCTTCAGGAGGTCCGGCCGTTCTCCTACGGGTATCGCACTGCAACTTAGGGTGTCACAGTGACCATACTCTGCGGCTGGCTGACGGGCGGCTCCGACACCGATGGTGGTGCCGTGGTCGCGGATATGGGGCGGGCCCTCCGTGTGAACGCGACGCAATCGTGGGGGTGTTGGTCCGCACCAGGTCTCACGGTAGGCCTGCTGGAACTTCCCGCACCAGAGCCGGCGGCACAGCTGTATGCCCCGGCTACTGAGGGTGATGGCCGGTACCATCTCTGGATGGCTGGGGAGGCATTCGCCGGGAATGGCCTGATCTCCGTCCCGCATGTTGACCACACTCGCACGTTGGCCTTCCGTCAGACGCTACTTGCCCGACTGCTTGAGCATGGCCTCGACACGGTGGCGGACCTGGACGGGGAGTATCAGATCGTTTTCTGGGACGCGCAGGAGCGGGCGCTTGTAATTGTCAATGACCGCTTCGGGGGCCTGCCGCTCTATTGGGCGCAATCTGCTCGCGGGTTCGCTTTCGCAGGCGGCGTGCGGGGCGTACTGATGGCTCCGGATGTACGCGCCGACCCGGATACCGAAGCGCTACGCGAAGCTGTGACCTTTGGTGGGTTTAGGTTGGGCGATCGAACCAACGTGGCTGCGGTCAAGATGCTGCCAGGTGCCAGTGTCATGACAGTGCGGGGCACGTCGGTGGCCATCCGCCCATATTGGAAGTGGAACGCGATTCGACCGGTTGCAGGGTATTCTCTCGCGGACATCATTGAAACGGTCAGCTCTCTCTGGCGACGGGCAGTCCACCGCCGGCTGCACGGGGCCAAGCGCCCCGGACAGACCCTCAGCGGGGGACTGGACAGCCGCGCGATTCTCGCGGAGGCTACCCCGCGAGTCCCTCGCTGGACAGCAATCACATACGGTGTTCCCGGTTGCGACGAC
>JBHHYR010000394.1:0-2232 GCA_046757585.1 Binatia bacterium
GCCCTCGTCGTTCCCATGCCCATGCCCTGGACGCGGCGGGTGTACCGGGGCATCGACCACGCCCACGTCATCGCGGCGGGGGTGGCCCGGTCGGTCGAGGCCCCGCTCGTGCGGATTCTCATCCGGCGGAACGGCCCGCCGCAGGCCACGCTGAGCCGTAGCGAGCGACTTCGCCGCGGCTCGCGAGGAACCCGGCTGCGCGGGGCCTGGCGGCGCAGCCGGCGGGAGCATCCGCTCGCCGGCGCGGCGGTGATCCTGGTCGATGACGTCGCCACGACGGGGGCGACGCTCCGGGCCGCGGCGCGGGTGCTGCGATCTCTCGGCCCGTCCCAGGTGGTGGGGGCGGTCCTGGCGGTGGCGAACGACCCGGCGCGGCGGCCGGGGGCGGTGCCGGCCGCGTCCGGGGGCATCGGAAGAGTCGGACTTTTCCCAGATTGACAGCAGGGGGAGTTGACAGGACCGGGGCGCCCCGTACAATTGCCGCCCGCGTGGAGGTTTCATCCCTCCGGTCGACCTCCGGGATGCGGTATCGTGCACTCCGAGGCCGGATCGCTCATTGAAAAGTGAACAGTTGGGTACGCCGCGAGGATGTGCCCGGTCGACGGACGCCTTCACAAGCGATCGTCGCCCGGTTGAATCCCAGCGGATGACCGGTTTCACAGCCCGGTCGTCCGACGGACATCCTTGTGATGCCTCGTTAGACATGCTGACGGCGCGCCGTCGTGGCCAGGTGCAATCTGGTTGCGGCGGGGCACGGCAGTGATGTCCGTGAATTTCCGGCAGGTTGGCCGCCTGTCGGCAACGCAGGTCCTTGCGCTTCGGCGCGGGGCGGGCGTTGTGACCATCGAACGAGCGGCGCTTCGACGGGGGCTCGGTTCGCGAGCCTCTTCTTCGAGCCTCTTCTTCGAGTTCGATGTTGCGAATTTGACTTCGCGACGTCGCGCTCGGGGCCGGCGCCGTTCGAATGTGTCAGGCAAACCTTCTGATTGTCAGTTGGCGGGATTCGGGCGCCTCGGCGTCCGGGCCTCGCAGAACGGATCAAGAAACTGAAGAGTTTGATCCTGGCTCAGCGCGAACGCTGGCGGCATGGCTAAAACATGCAAGTCGAACGATTAAAGCCCCTTCGGGGGTGCATACAGTGGCGAAAGGGCGAGGAATACGTTTCTACGTACCCCCAGGTCAGGGATAGCCCAGGGAAACCTGGATTAATACCTGATGTGGTCCCGGCCCTCACAAGCCGGGCTCAAAGGCTTCGGTCGCCAGGGGAGCGGGGAACGTCCTATCAGGTTGTTGGTGAGGTAACGGCTCACCAAGCCAGAGACGGGTAGCGGGTGTGAGAGCATGACCCGCCGCATCGGGACTGAGACACTGCCCGGACTCCTACGGGAGGCTGCAGTAACGAATCTTCCGCAATGCGCGAAAGCGTGACGGAGCAATGCCGCGTGCAGGATGAAGCCTTTCGGGGTGTAAACTGCTGTCAGGGTTCAGCAACACAATGAGCAGACCCAAAGGAAGGGCCGGCTAACTTCGTGCCAGCAGCCGCGGTAATACGAAGGGCCCGAGCGTTGCGCGGAATCACTGGGCTTAAAGCGTACGTAGGCGGGCACGCAGGCACCTTGTGAAATCCCTCGGCTCAACCGAGGAACTGCTTGGTGAACCGCGTGTCTTGAGACAGGTAGGGGCTGTCGGAACGATAGGTGGAACGGTGAAATGTGTTGATATCTATCGGAACGCCAAAGGCGAAGGCAGGCAGCTGGGCTTGTTCTGACGCTGAGGTACGAAAGCGTGGGGAGCGAACGGGATTAGATACCCCGGTAGTCCACGCCGTAAACGATGTGCACTAGATCGAGGGGGTTCTGACGCCATTCTCGGTCGAAGCAAAAGTGTTAAGTGCACCGCCTGGGGAGTACGGTCGCAAGGCTAAAACTCAAAGGAATTGACGGGGGCTCACACAAGCGGTGGAGCATGTGGCTTAATTCGAAGCAACGCGAAGAACCTTATCCTGGGTTTGACATGCACGGATTAGCTCCTGGAAACAGGAGTGACGCGGCTTGCCGTGGAACGTGCACAGGTGCTGCATGGCTGTCGTCAGCTCGTGCTGTGAAGTGTCGGGTTAAGTCCCTTAACGAGCGAAACCCCTGTCGTTAGTTGCTAACATGTAATGATGAGGACTCTAACGAGACTGCCGGTGTCAAACCGGAGGAAGGTGGGGATGACGTCAAGTCCTCATGG
>JBHHYR010000395.1:0-2200 GCA_046757585.1 Binatia bacterium
GGATGTCACGCCGGACCTCGCGAAGTCCTTCGGCCTCGAGCGTGCGGAGGGCGGTCTGGTGGGCGATGTGGCGCCGGATAGCCCGGCGGCGCGCGCCGGGTTCGAGCGCGGTGACATCATCATCGAATACGCCGGCACGCACGTCCACTCGGCTCACCAGCTCCCTGGGCTGGTGGCTGCAACAGAGGTCGGCAGGACAGTGCCCGTGAAGATCCTGCGCAACGGCAAGGCCAAGACGCTTACTGTGACGGTCGGAGAGATGCCCACGAGCACTGCGGCGTCAGCGGCGCGGGAGGGTGCCAGTGACTGGGGAGTGGCGGTGTCGGACATCACGCCGGAGCTGGCGCGCCAGTTCCAGCTCACCTCGCGTAGGGGAGTGGTCATCACTGCCGTCGTGCCCGACAGCCCTGCGGATGATGCGGGGCTGCGCCCGGGAGATGTGATTTTGCAAGTCGACCGCCGCTCGGTGCACAATCGTGCCGATTACCAGAAAGCCGTGGCGCGTGCGGGCAACGCTCCGCGGCTGTTGTTGCTGGTGCAGCGGCAGGGACGGGCTGTCTTCGTCGCCCTGGCCAGGTCTCGGTAGCTGCCAGCTGCTCCTGGTGCACGCATGCAGCGCACACGCCCTGCGACAGAACGGAGCGTCTCTTTGGGCATGCAAAGTGCATGCGAAGCCGCCCGCATGGCTCAGTGGCGTCAGCACGTTGCTCCGCTGAAGGGGCCCGCTGCCCGCACCATGTGGGGGCTGCTCGAGCGGGTCGCGGAACTCGAGCGGCGAGCCGGTGCGCTGTACGAGCGCTTCGGGGAGCTATTCCGCCAGCAGCCGCTGGTGGCCGCCTTCTGGCGGGAATTTGCCGCTGATGAACGGATGCACGCATTGATCGTTGCTGCCGCACGTGAGGTGTTTCCCGCCAGCGAACCGGCTCTGCCCGGTAGTTGGAGTGTGCAGCTCGCCGAAATTGCCACGCTACTCGATGCGCTGGAGGCGAAGGCCACCGCGGGATTGTCGCTGGCGGACGCGTTCGCGTTCGCGACGGAGCTGGAGGCGTCGGAGTTGAACACGGTCACGCGGCTGATGATCGAGCATGCGGGCAGCGGGTTTTCGCGGCTGGCGCCCCTCCTCGACCTGTCGGGAGTAGACCGCCATCGGGACAAGGTGGTAGAAGCGCGTCGACGTTTCCAGATCGGGGAGGTGCCGCACGCATCATGACCGCATCGTTTCCACTTGACGCCGCGAGTCTGCTCGACAGTCTGCCCGAGCCGGCTTTTGCGGTGGGCCTCGACAAGCGCCTGGCTGGGATGAATACGGCCGCAGAAGTGCTGACGGGCATTCCGGCGTCAGCTGCCCGGGGGCGTCCGTGCGCGGAGGTGGTCCGGTGCGAGGCGTGCGGGGAACAGTGCCCGCTCGACCTGGCGTTAGAGCAGGGACGGCCGATCACGAGCTTCAACGTGCAGCTCGACGGTGCCCACGGCAGTGAGCCGGTGAGCTTGCATACCGCGCCGGTGTGCGCCGCCTCCGGCGAGTGTGCCGGGGTCATCGAGTGCGCCCGGCCGATCGGCCATCTCGTGGGCCTCTTCCAGGCTTTGCAAGAAAAGACCCGCCAGCTGCAGCTGGAACGCCACAAGGTCCAAGCGGTGCTCGACAGCATTGCCGAGGGCGTTGTGACCGTGGATACCGACCGCGTCGTCACGAGCATCAACCGCACCGGCGCGCGGATCATCGGCCGTCCGGAGGCGGCGGTCGTGGGCAAGACCTGCTGGGAGGTGCTCGGCTGCCAGGCCGAGTGCGCCCGCGCGTGTCCCGTCACACGCGTGCTGGCGGGTGGCCGTGCGGTCACCAATTTCGAGACCGAGTACCAGGATCGCTCCGGGCACGTGATCCCGGTGAGCTTGAGCATTTCCGCGTTGCGCGATGAGCACGGTCAGATGGCGGGCGCGGTGGAAGCGTTTCGCGACCTGCGTGATGTCGCGCCGCCCGTCGCTGCAAACGTCGCGTTCGTCGTTGGCGACGTCCGCATGCGTCGCATCATGGAGTTGGTCGAGGCGCTCAAGGACAGCGACGCCACGGTGCTGTTGCAGGGAGAAAGCGGCACCGGTAAAGGGCTGCTGGCGGAGGCCATTCACCGCCTCGGGAAACGAGCACACCGGCCATTTGTCAAGGTGAACTGCGCGGCGCTGCCCGAAAACCTTCTGGAAAGCG
>JBHHYR010000396.1:0-2182 GCA_046757585.1 Binatia bacterium
GGCACTGGTAAGTCCCTGTGGATCCGCGAGACCATGCCCGACGCCGCGTGCATCGACCTGCTCGACCCGGAAGCACTGCGCAACTACAGTGCGCGGCCCGAACGTCTGCGCGAGTTTGTCGATGGCCACCCGAGCGCACGTGCGATCGTCATCGACGAAGTCCAGCAGGTGCCGGATCTGCTGCCGCTGGTGCATTCCCTGATCGAGGCGAAGCGCCGGAGGCGCTTCGTGCTCACCGGATCGAGTGCGCGCAAGCTCAAGCGCGCGGGTGTCGACCTGCTCGCCGGCCGGGCAACATGGCGGTCGCTGCACCCGTTCATGGCTGCGGAGCTTGGCGCTCGGTTCGATCTCGAATCGGCCTTGCGGCTCGGTCTCCTGCCCCTGGTCGTGGCCGCAGATGATCCCGCAGAGGCACTCCGCGGCTACATCGCGCTGTACCTGCGCGAAGAGGTTCAGCTCGAGGGGCTGGTGCGCAACCTCGGCTCCTTCGCGCGCTTCCTCGAGGCGATCAGCTCCTCGCACGGGGCGGTCTTGAACCTCAGCGCGGTCTCACGCGAGTGCCAGGTCGAGCGCAAGACCGTGGAAGCGTACGTGGCGATCCTCGAAGACCTGCTGCTCGCGTTCCGGGTTCCGGTCTTCACGCGCCGCGCGCGGCGGGCGGTCACGACGCACCCGAAGCTGTATCTCTTCGACGCGGGAATCTACCGCTCACTGCGGCCCGCTGGGCCGCTGGATCGGCCGCAAGAGATCGACGGTGCGGCACTGGAGGGATTGGTGGCGCAGCACCTCCGCGCTTGGATCGGGTACCGCAGCGGGGCGGAGGAGTTGTTCTTCTGGCGCACGCGTGCGGGGGTCGAGGTCGATTTCATCGTCTACGGCAAAAGTGGCCTGTGGGCCATTGAGGTGAAGCACGCCGGCCGCGTGCGCCGGGAGGACTGGCGCGGGCTGGCGGCGTTCCGGCAGGCGTACCCGCAAAGTCGCTGCTTCCTTCTGTATCGTGGCGCCGAGCGCCTGCGCACGGAGGGCATCTGGTGCCTGCCCGTCGAGCAGTTCCTCGCGGCGGTGCGCCCCGATCGATTGATCGGCGAGGGGTTGTGAGTTCCACGGGGAAAAGGGCGACCTAACCTCGATCCGAAGATGTACCGGGGGGCCTTTATCTATGCTTCCCCCTTTGACACAGGAGGATCGAGGGGGATTCTGCGGTGCGCCATCATTTCTTGCCCACTCAACTGCCGAAGCCTCTCTTTTCTTGCGCTTGCAACGGACAACTCAACCGACTAGGGAGCGAGATCGGGGGCCGGTGAACGCCCAAGAAGCGAGAACGAGGCAGCGAGCTGTGAGCCGTTAGCTCAGGTGGCAGAGCATCTGCCTTTTAAGCAGAGGGTCGCTGGTTCGAATCCAGCACGGCTCATTTTTCAGCGTTCGGGGGGGGCGGGCCTCGCGCCTCTTTCAGATGGCATGACCGAGCTTGAGGAGGTTGTCACATGCCCGGAACCCTGGAGATCGATGTCTTCTGGTCCTTTCGCAGCCCGTGGTCCTACCTCGCCACGCCGCGGCTCACGGACTGGGAACGCCGCTATGACCTCCGTGTACGCTTCCGGCCCGTGTACCCGATTGCGATCCGTACACCGGAGTTCTTCGAGCGCATGCACCCCCTGTGGCCACGCTACTTGCTGATCGATGTTGTTCGGGTCGCCGAGTTCCTGGGACTGCCGTTCCAATGGCCACGGCCCGACCCGGTGGTGCAGGAGGTGCGGGACGGGCGATTCACGACCGCCCCCGAGCAACCGTACATCCACCGGCTCACGCGATTGGGTGTGCTGGCGGAGGAGCGTGGTGGTGGGATCGCCTTCGCGGCTGAGGTATCGCGGCTCATCTGGGGCGGGACCGAGGCGTGGCACGAAGGGACTCACATGGCCGAGGCCGCCGGGCGCGCCGGCCTCGACCTAGCGGAGCTTGACCGCTTCGCCGAAGCCGACGCGGAGCGGCTGGCGGCCGTGATCGAACAGAACCAGGCGGATCACGAGGCCGCCGGTCACTGGGGCGTGCCCACCTGCGCGTTTCGGGGCGAGCCGTTCTTCGGACAGGACCGTCTGGACGTTCTGCTCTGGCGCCTGCGACAGAACGGACTGCGGGAGCGGTAAACGAAGAGGCGTCGTCCCTGCCTGGAGCGAAGCTTGCG
>JBHHYR010000397.1:0-2176 GCA_046757585.1 Binatia bacterium
TGGACACTCTGGAGCGCGTCGGACACGGAGCGTTCATGACTCGTGAAGCGGCACAGGGGCTGAGGGCTCTCGGAGCGGCAGGCGCGACGGCTACGGCGGGCGGTAGAGAGGCGGGGCAGACAAGGGGTGATCGACGGCTTGACTCGTCAACCGAAAGACGTGCATAGTTCGCTCACTTCACAGGCGCAGCGATGGCCAGCTAAAGGTCCAGGATGTCCTCCCCGCTGATTCCACACGCTGGGTTCCCGATCTCCGGACCTGGCTCGAGAGTCCTTGGTCGCGTCGGCAAAGGTGCTACCGCAGTAGGTATGCAGCGTGTGATCCGGGCAGTCTATGAGAAAGGCGTGTTGAAGCCGCTCGACCGGGTGCGGATGAAGGAGCGCAAGGTCTGCCTGGTTTCAATCTACCCGGAAGAGGAGTGGCGGCGCGATTTCGAGGCTCTGCTCAGGCGAATTCACCGGAAGACTCGACGTCGCACACCCGCCGAGATCGAGCATGACATCAGCGCGGCGCGTGCGGAAGTGAAGGCCGCGCGTCGTGAAGCCTGTCGTTCTGCTTGATACGAACGTTTGGGTTTCCGCCTTTCTCAACAAGCAGGGCGTGCCAGCCCGTCTGGTGCGAGCCTGGCTTGACGGTAGATTGGACGTTGTTATCGCGCTACCTGTCCTTGAAGAAATCGGCGAAGTGCTTCGGCGGCCTCGTATCACGAAGAAGTACAAGATTCGCGACGAAGACATCGTTCAGTATCTCCGACTCCTTGCCGCGGGCGCCGCGGTTGTGTCGGTCACTGGAGCGATCAAGCTGTGCCGCGAACGTGTGCGCTAGCGATCTCCTGGCCAACCACTCCATCTTTCGGTAGTCTGCTTCGTCAAGACTCATCTTGTTGACATCCATTAGCCGTTCGCCCTACCCTAGGTGACATGCAGCCCCTTCTGGAGACCGACATTCTCTTGGTGATGCCAGTGCATCCGGTTATCGATGTCCGTATCGGCGAGCTGTCCGTCAAGGTTAAGAATCCCACTCAGCAGCCCATGCGCGACGTGACCGTGGCGCTGAGAAACGCTACCAGCTCGGGCACCCCGGCCTTCACGGTCACCCCTTCGTTCGAGGACGGTGGCTACAAGATCGACACGATCCTAGCGGAGAAATGTGAGACACGAATGTTTTGCCTGCGGCCGATCCAGGCCGAGGTCGGTCGAAATCACGGGATGCAAGCCGTTCTGAAGTTCCGGCAGGGAGACGAAGGGCCTGCGAAGAGCGAGGAGAGCGAGGCGGAGCTGCGGGAACACCAAGCCCGGTTCGAGGTGCCCGTGGAGGCCCGCCCCGAAATATACGCAGCCATCGGGGCGCTCGAATCACTGCGTGCCGGCTTGTCTCTGGGGTACGAAGGCCTCGTCAAGAGGGGTAGGGAAAAGCACGGAGCGCTGCGCACCGTGTTACCGGGCGCTGCGTCGGTCGAACCAGCGCGCGTAGCCCTCAGTGAAGGGAGTTTCAAGTTCCTCCTCGAAGCGATCGAGCTCGGCACGCGCATCCTAAACGTCCCTGCGCAGAGGGCCAAGGACGAATCAGGAAACGACCAAGGCGGAAACTCGTCACCCTGACAGCGTTGCTCCTCGTTTGGCGCTCCGTCGCGCCAGCCTCGCCGGCGTGTCCGTTGCGCCTTGTCACTGCGCCGGGTCCGGCGTTGCTGCAGCGGAACGTCGACTGGGTGCGCGTGTCTGAGGATCCTTCGGCACGCGAGATTGAGCGTATCGGACGCTGCCATTCGGGGCCGACGTACGCCCTGTTCGATCTCGACGCTCTGCCGCGGGCCGTGGCGGCTGCACGACTGCTCCGGAAAAGCGGGCGTTCTGTCATTGCCGCCCGCGGCCGGGTGGTTCCCGCGGAGGGCGCCGATGCCTTCGAGCAGCTCTGGCTCGGTGCACGCTTTGGTGATCTTCTGTTTGGTGACAATCGACGGTTCCCCCGTGCCTTTGCACATCCTCTAGTGTTGGCCGAGGCGTGGCGAGCGGGCGGACGGACGGAGTGCCTGGGAGTTGTGTTCGGACGCCTCCCAGAATCGGGGTTGCTCGCTATTGCTGATGTTGGCCGCGCCGATGTCCGTGATGGCGCCCCGGCCGCAGCATTCGTGACCGCTGGACGGAATCAACCGTCGCCCGCGAACACCTCACCGCAG
>JBHHYR010000398.1:0-2154 GCA_046757585.1 Binatia bacterium
GGCCGTTTTTGGAGCGGCCCACTGGCCCGCGACTGCTGGCACAGCGGTTGCCGGAAGCTCGGAGTGGGGAGTCGTTGTGATGAGTAAGCGGCCGATGCATGTCGCGGTGTTTATCTATTGCTTGACAGGAGGAGGAGCACAGCGGCGAACGCTGACTCTGGCAAACGCGTTCGCCGCACGGGGACACCAGGTGGACCTCGTGGTGGTGTCGTCGGAGGAGAGGTGCCGCGCGCAGGTGCGGGCCGGGGTCCGCCTGATTCCCCTCGATGTCGGCTGGCGGCGGTGGTTGGCGCCCCTGACCAAGCACCTGAATGTACGCGGGTTCTTCACCGCAGGGGCCGTGACCGTCTTTGCGCGGTATCTGCGACGCGAACGACCCGACGTGGTGCTCTCGGCGGCAAGCCACGTGAACCTCGTTGCCGTCGTGGCACACCGCATCGCCGGCCTCTCGATTCCGCTGGTGTTGCGGGCCAGCAATCAACCCTCGGGTAACCTGAGCCTGTGGCCGGTGGCGGATCGGGTCGCCCGGCGCTTCCTGCGATGGATGGCCAGTCGGGTGTATCCATGGGCCGATCACGTGATCGCCGTGTCCGAAGGGGTTGCCCGTGACCTTGTGACCCTCACGGGTATGCCGAGCGAGCGCATCACGACCATCTATAATCCGGTCGTCACGCCGGAGGTCCAAGAGAGAGCCAGCGCGCCGCTCGAGCATCCGTGGTTTGCCCCAGGCAGCCCGCCGGTAGTGCTGGGGGTCGGCAAGTTCAAGATACAGAAGGATTTCCCGACGCTCGTGCGGGCGTTCGCACGGGTGCGGGCGGCGCGCCCCGCGCGGCTTGTCATTCTCGGCGAAGGCGGGGAGCGCGGGAAGATCGAGCACCTGGCTCGTGAGCTGGGCGTGGCTGACGACGTGGGCCTGCCCGGCTTCATGCAAAACCCCTTCGCTTGGATGTCCAGAGCCTCGGTTTTCGTCCTGTCTTCGGCATGGGAGGGACTCCCCGGAGCGCTCATCGAGGCGCTGGCCTGCGGCTGCCCGGTGGTCAGCACCGATTGTCCGAGCGGCCCAGATGAGATTCTTGACCACGGTGCGTTCGGCCCTCTTGTGCCGGTCGGTGACGACCGGGCGCTGGCTGACGCGATCCTGTCCGTGTTGCAGAAGCCGCCTGACCGCGAACGCCTGCGCGCGCGTGGGGCGATGTTTGCCGTCGAGCCGGCGGTGGATCGCTACCTTGAAGTGCTGCAGGCCCAGGTGCAGGCGAGGCCGCGTCCGCTGGCGGGCGAGTGGGCGCTGGGGCGTGGCCTGCGTCATGAACCGGCCTCGGAACATGGAGGCCGTGAGGGAAACGGGTAAGCTCCGGACCGCTTGTGTCCGGAGCCCGTATGTTTCTGCTCCGAGGCTATCGTCTTCGCACCCCGGCCGTCAGCCGTGGACGCAACGCTTGCTGACGGCGCGCACCGTGCTGGCCTGGGGTCCCTGTTCGCCTTCTTCCTCGACGAAGGTTACCTCGGTGCCGACTTGGAGACGGCCGAAAGCGCCATCAAGGACGCTGTTCTTGTGAAAGTAGATCTCCTGTCCATCGGCTGATTCGATGAACCCATACTCCTTGTCGCGGAAGAGTTTCGAGACTCGCGCACGGGGCGGAGCACTGCGTGCCTTGACCTCACCTCGTTGGCGGCGCCCGTAGTCCTCTAAACGGCGGCGCGCGGCGTCGAAGGCGTCCCGGATGGCGACGTAGACGTCCTCATGAGCATGGTGCGCCGCCGGCTCCCGGCTCACTGGCAATTCTCCACCTGGCACGGTCAGGTCGATGCGTACATGATACAGCTTGCCGTGGTGGTGGTGCCCGTGTGGCGCCTCGACAACGACCCGGCAGCTCATGACGCGGTCGTAGTACCGGTCGAGCTTCGCCGCCCGTTCTCGTATCTTGGCCTCGACCGCGGCGGAGGGCGGCATGTCACGAAACGTGATTTGTACCGGCAGTTGCATGGAGCGCTCCTCGCATAAGGGCACGTAGTCGGCAGAGTGAGTTAGCAACTTATCCGCCAAGTGGACCCGGTCGAGCAGCGTGCCGTCTCAAAACCCTCCCGGTGGCGATGCTGGTCAGGCAGCAGGGAAGCACGGAGTACGACGCTTAGAGTTTGAGAAAGTCCTTCTCC
>JBHHYR010000399.1:0-2151 GCA_046757585.1 Binatia bacterium
GCCCGCCCCCTTTCCCACGCCCTCGCGACGCAACCCGTTGAGAAATGCGGGCTAGAGAAACGGCAAGATGCACGATTTGGTGGGGGCGCTCGGTGGCTGGTTGTAGCCCCTCGGGGGCAAGATGACTTCGGTATCGTTCTTCAAAAGCCGGAGCCGGAGCTGCACGGCCAGGAGCGGGCCGCCGAGATGAGCGAACAGATTGGTCACGGGACGACGTGGGTCTTTCGGGCGGATGATCTCGAAGCCACCTATGCGTCGCTGAAGGAGAAAGGGGTGAGCTTCATCAGCCCACCCGTCAAGCAGCCCTGGAGTGATCAGGCCATCTTTGAGGACCCGTACGGGAATCGGTACGCCCTCATGGGCGGAAGGAAGGAGGCCGAACACCTGTAAGTCCCCCGGGGCGCCCGATGACCTCCACGACTGCAGCGGCCCGTGACCCACAGTCTTCCCGAAGCTCAAACCGTCCACTTCCCGAGTGACGCTGCGGATGCCCAGCTGGCTGCTGGATGAGCTCAAGCGCGAGGCCAACCGGCGCGATGTGCCGTATCAGTCGTTGTTAAAGGTCATGCTCGCGGATTGGCTGCGGAAACAGAGCGCCGCGTAGGGTACGGTTACCGAGACCCTGCGCTGATCCGGAGGAAACGAGGCCGGGACCATGGGAGGCAGGGAGCAAGGATGGCGGCACGCGATCGCACTGGTCGCATCGAAGTCGTTGAAGGCGACATCACCCAACTCGAGGTCGATGCGATCGTCAACGCAGCCAACGAGCGGATGCTGGGCGGCGGCGGCGTCGACGGGGCAATCCACCGGGCCGCAGGCCCGGAGCTGCTCGCAGCCTGCCGCGCCGTTCCCGAGGTGCGCCCGGGTGTCCGTTGTCCGACCGGCGAGGCGCGCATCACGCCCGGGTTCGCGCTGCCGGCACGCCATGTGATCCACACGGTTGGACCGGTCTGGAAGGGTGGCGGAGCGGGTGAGCCCGCGCTGCTGGCCTCCTGCTACCGGAACTCGCTGGCTCTCGCTGCCACCCACAAGCTGCGCTCGATCGCCTTTCCGGCGATCAGCTGCGGTGTCTACGGCTATCCCGCGGAGAAGGCGGCCGCCATCGCCGTGAGAGAAGTCTCGGACTTCCTCGCGAAACACGACGACTTCGACCACGTCCTGCTCGTTGCCCTCGATCCGCCTGTGCTCGCGAGCCTCGACAGGATCTGCCGTCTGCTCTCGACGCGGCGACCTCATTGAAGGGTCTGTGTCGAGCAAGCAGGCCTCGAGAGGCCATGCGGGGGTCAGTACGGGCGACTCCTGCTCCCTGATGAGCGTGTGCGGCAAAGTAGAGCCGCAAAGCGCGCCAGGCGCAGGAGTCGAACCCGCGTGGGCACAAGGCGCACTGGATTTTGAGGCCAATGCGTTAGGACGCGCTAGAAACACGCGGGACGAAAGGCTCAGGCAGCCTCATCCACCTCGGACTTGATGCGCGCGCCCACCTGCTGCTCGGTGACGATCAGATCGTAGCGCGTCTGGAGGTTCATCCAGAATTGCGCGCTGTTGCCGAAGAAACGGCTCAACCGAAGGGCTGTCTCCGGAGTAACGGAGCGCTTCCCGTTGAGGATCGAAGTGACGCGCCCGGAAGGGACGCGCAGAGCCAACGCCAGCTTGTTGGCGGAAAGCCCTCGGGCCTTCAGTTCACGCTTCAGTATACGACCCGGATGCACAGGCACCATGGTTTGCTACCCCTTGTGGTAATCGACGATCTCGACGTCGTAGGCGTCACCCTTCCTGAACCGAAAGCAGATGCGCCATGGGCCGTTGACGGTCATTCCCCACTGGCCTTTTCGATCTCCGGTGAGCTTGTGCAGCCCGACGCTCTTCAACGGGCTCAGATCCTTCAATGAGGTCGCCGCGTCGAGAGCAGCCAGCAGATCCTGAGCGGCCTCGGCGTCGATGCCCCGGAACTTGGACGACTTGCCCCGTTCAAAAAACCGGCGGGTCGCGGCCGTGCCCCATGTGCGGATCACACATCCATTGTACTACTTATCACGTAGTACACAAAGCGGTTCACTGATGCGCGCGGGAACAAAGTGCCGAGGGCGGGAGTCGAACCCGCACGAGCGCAAGGCTCACTGGATTTTGAGTCCATGCGCCGTTCTTGGTTCT
>JBHHYR010000400.1:0-2133 GCA_046757585.1 Binatia bacterium
GCATGGAACGCTTGCAAGGACCGGCGCTCCCCTATGCGCGTGCTATGCTCGGCGCGCGCACCGTCCATGAATGGGCGCATCTTGCCGTCGACGCCGGTTGGGTACCGCAAGTGGCGCCCGCGAAGGAAGTGGCGGAGCGTGTGGCGACACTGGCTAGCGGGCTGGACCACATCATCACGGCTGCGCCGGCTGCCACGCAGCAGCGCACCGCCACCGATTTGCTGGCCTCCGGGCACCGCACTGGCACGCATCCTCATCACCCGTATGCCCGACTATCAGGCCAACCTACTCGGACGCCGCTTCTTGAGCCTGACGGAACAGGAAACCTACGTCCGGCACAACATCCGTACCCTCCGGGAACACTACGCGGAAGCTCAGCTTTGGCGGATGCTCATCCGCTATCTGGCGGAATACCAGTATCTCGCCTTCAGCGCCGTCCCCGACCCGCGGGCATTCTTCCTTCACAGCACATGGTTCGAGGACGATTTCTTTGCCAGCGGCATACTGGATGACGCTGGGTTCGATGCGCTTACGGCAGCGGTGGCACGCCTATGCGCCACCTATGCAGTCGACGAGAAACGGTTCCGCCCCGTACAGACCGTCCAGTAGCCAGCTGTTGGTGCCCCGCTGCGGCCGACCTTGATGACATTGCGAACCAGCGTGCGCCACGTCCTGGTGCTCGTGGCAGCCATTACGCTCATCCTGCCCTTGCACCGAGCCTTCGCGTTCAAGAACGGTATCACGGGTCGTTCCGGCAAGCCCCCAACGACCATTTGCAACGCCTGTCACTCGGGAGGTGACCCGCCGGTCGTGTCCTTCAGCTTCACCGACCTACTCCCGCTCAATCCCGGCGACACGGGAAACTTCACTTTCACGGTGCAGTCGACGGCGTCCAGACAACCTGCGGCCGGATTCAACGTCGCCGCAAGCGGTGGCGAACTAAAGAAGAAATTCGGTCAGCGGGAGCAAGTGATCAATGGTGAGCTAACGCATACCGCCCCGAAAAAGACCAACGCCAGCGGGCAGGCTAGCTGGAAGTTCAAGTGGGTCGCCCCGGCAACCCCCGGCATTTACATCCTGTGGGGCGCCGGGAATAGCGTCAACTTGAACAACACAACAACCGGCGACCGAGCAGCGGCGACGATGTTCTTCATCGCCGTGGGAGACGTCGCCACAGTGACGCCAACTTTCAGCGTTACTCCGACCCCCGCCGCCACCCCCATGCCAACCACACCGGGACCAACGTTCACACCGACGCCAACCAGAACCGGCACACCTACGACAACCGCAACACCAACGTCGACCCACACACGGCTACCGACGCCCACGCACACTCCGGCGCCGACATCCACCTTCGTCCCGACGCCTCCTGCCACCCCTACCCCCTCACGAACCAACACCCCAACCGGGACCCCGACGCGTAGCGCCACGCTCACACGAACACCGGCCCCCACCCGAACGCACACGGCAACAGCGACCTTGTCGCCCACCCCAACTAACACTGCCATTCCGACCTCGACACCTACCGCCACATCCACGCGCACACTCACCCCCACATCCGCACCGACTGCCGTGTCAACTCGAACCGCGACGGCCACACCCCGCCCGGCCCAACCCGGGGACGCCAACTGCGATGGTCGCGCGACCGCTGCGGATTTACCGGCTCTGCTTAGGCTGCTCGCTGGCGACGCCTCTGCCCCATGCGATGGGGCCGACGCCAATAGAGATGGGATGGTTGACGGCAGCGATCTACTGCCAACAGCGGAGGCGACATTCGAATTTCAATAGCGAGATCCCGGATTCCGAAATTGACCCGAAGAATATGAAGGGTGAGCTTCGCCGCCGCGGGTTCGCCGGGACTCCGATTTTGTACCTTCCGTGCATGTGCTAGAGTTGGAGTGTTTACCGATGTTGGACTTGTATCGCCGCGCCCCGCGCAGCAGTCAGGCTGTTCTGCTTGTGGGCGTCGCCTTCCTAGTTGGAGGCTGCGCTTCGCGCCTCGCACGCCTACCTGTACGGGCGTTCGACGCCGTCGTCCCGCGCACCGGGCGGATGTATGCGGTGCTGATCAACGGTGGTGGCCGGCCTTCCAGCAACTACCAGTCACACCTGCGCCACGTGAAGACCGTGGTG
>JBHHYR010000401.1:0-2122 GCA_046757585.1 Binatia bacterium
AGACGCAGCAGGTCCAGGTCGGCACGACCACGGAGCAGCGCACGCGCCAAGTCGTGGTGGGCTACAACGACGAGACCTACACCGTGACGCTCCCGGTCTACGAGAACCAGCCCGTGGAGTACACCCGCCAGGTCCCGATCTACGAGACCCAGACCGTGACCCGCACGCGCTGGGTGCGCGTCTTTGTCCCCTACGACACCGGCGCAGAGGGCGGCACCTCCGTCGGCGGCGACGGTGGCGTCGCAGGCGAGTACCAATGGGTGCTGGAGGAGTACCAGACCCAGGAACAGGTGATCGTCGGCTACAACACCGAGACCTACACCGTGATCGAGCAGGTCCAGGTGGGAACCCGCGATGAGCAGCGAACGCGTTCGGTTCCGATCTACGACATCGAGAACTACACGGTCGAGGTTCCGGTCTACGAGCCGCAGGAGGTGGAGGTCACGCGCAACGTTCCGGTCTACACCACCAACACCTACACCCAGATGGTGGAGGAGTTCTTCCCGCCGGTGCTCGTGAACACGACCTACAAGAATCTCGACGGCGAGTCGGGGACGATCTACATCGATGGCCGCGTCACCCGGCTCTACGGCGACCTCAACGGACGCCTCACCGTGGTCGGCAACGAAAAGGTCCGCGTGACCGGAAACGTCCGCTACGTGGACTCCGACGGCAATACGGCCATGCGGAACGGAAACAACTACACGCAGCCCTACCAGCGCAACCCGAACTACAACGGGAACAGCGTGCTGGGCGTCATCGCCCGCGACGACATCCTGATGACGCGCAACATGCCTCGGATTTCGGAGATCAACGGCACGCTCATGTCGGTCAACGGCCGCGTGGGCATCGATGGCTTCTGGGCCGACTCGACCGGGGAGCTGCACAAGGACCGCGGCAGCGCCCGCAACGCCTATCTGACCGACGCACAGCGCGCGACCGAGCGTGCCTACGACGGGACCGCCTACCGCACGCGGACCTTCCGCAAGGACTCCCTGCGGCGCATCGGCGGCATCGTCTCGAACAACCGCGTCATGGAGACCTACATCCGTCCCCGCAGCGACGGCACTTCCTACGTGGACAGGGGCTTCAAGCGCGGAAGCATGAAGTTCGACATCAGCCTGCTTTTCAACCCGCCGCCGAATTTCGTCGAGATTCCGCGGCCCGTCTTGACCTACTTCGTGCCCATCATGATGGTGCGCAACAGCGACGCCTAGAGAGACAAAGATGAAACACAACAAGCGACGCACGGCCGGCTTCACCCTGGTCGAGATGGTCGTGGCCACGGCCCTCTTCGCTGCCGGATCCGTCTACGTCTACGCCACGTTCACGGGGGTGACCCGGAGCACACGCACGGCCACCCTCGAGATCGACCTCGGAGTCCAGAACAAGCGCGCTCTCTCGCGCATGTTCAACGAGATGCAGGCGACCTCCCTGACGCCGCAGGACACCGATGGTCTCGACAGTACGGAGCCGATCTCCGTCTTCGTGATCGAACAGGACACTGCGGCCCCCCTGCCCAAGACGCAGGCGCTGCTCGTGAACCGGGGCGCGGCCGGTGCCGTCGCCACGTCGGTGGACGGGACGAAGGCCATCGGCGACAGCAGGACGCAGGCGCGCGAGCTCGCCATCACCAGGAGCAAGCGGATCCGCTTCCGCAAGGTGGTCGGCTACCAGTTCAGCGCTGGCGCCGGCACGATCCTACCCGAGTGGTCGGGATGGATCACTTACTCGATCAACGGCCGAAACCAGCTGGTTCGGCAGCGGGAAGGCGGGCGCCCGCGCGTCATCTCGGGCCGCATCGACGCGCTGGAAGCGCAGGCTCGCACCGATGGCACGGTCATCGTGACCCTGATCTCGGCGCGTCGCAATCCGGTGGGCGCCGGATGGAGGCGGTACGCGAACTCGGTGACGATCAATCCGAAGAATTGAGCAGGAGAGCCGGCCGCTGTCTCGTTTCAGGACGGTCCGGACGTCGGCCCTTGCCGCGGCCGCCTATGCAGGAGTCCCCGTTACGCAACGTGGAATTTCAAAGAGCTTGACCCTGATTACGGGCCACGGGGATCCGGACGGGGAAGAAGGACTGATCGATCTGTCCAGGCTCGCCACGGACGGCACTCTC
>JBHHYR010000402.1:0-2112 GCA_046757585.1 Binatia bacterium
ATGAGGACGGGCAATGGGAGTATTATGATCGTGTTGTTGCGGGCGTGGCCGAAGGGTAGAGGGTTCAGCCGGCGTGATGGAGCATTGCACGGCCCGCTCCGACGGCAACCAGCGCGCGCTGGAAGATCCCGTAGAGTCAAAAAACTCAGCCGACCATGTTGTTCTTTGAAAACTAGATGATCTGGGCAGTTGGACGGCGAAATCTCGGCCGACGATCAGGGTTGGGACATTCGCTGACCGCCCAGACTCGCCAAAAGACGCACCGGCTGCGATTCGGCGCACACAGTTGACGCAGAGCATTGCATGCTTCTGGTGGTGACCGAGCCTGCTACGCCGCGTCGCGGTAGTGACGTAGGGACGGCTGTGCCGGCCGGTGTTGGTGCGTTATGATGTCACCATGCCCAACTGGAGACGCGCCCATGTTCCCGGCGGGTCGTACTTTTTCACCGTCGTTACCGACCGGCGTGCGCCGCTATTTGGCGAGCCGTCTGCGCGGCGGTTGTTGGGCAGCCTCATTCGCCGTTGGCAATTGCGTTGGCCGTTTACGATCGAGGCGCTGGTGTTGTTGCCGGACCACCTGCACGCGATCTGGTCGCTGCCGCCCGGCGAGGACGAGTATTCCAAACGCTGGGGCTGGATCGAAAAGGAATTCACGAAATGGTGGCTGCGTTCGGGCGGCCGCGAACAACCCCAAACCGCCGGGCGCCGTCGCGACCGTCGCCGGGGCGTGTGGCTGCCGAAATTCTGGGAGCACACGCTGGAAAGCGAAGACGATTTCGAACGGCATTTCGATTACGCGCATTACAATCCGCTCAAGCACGGCTACGCCCGATGCCCGCGCGACTGGCCGTGCACGAGCTTCCACCGCTGGGTGCGCCGGGGCGTCTACCCTGAGGATTGGGCGTGTTGGCAGGACGGGCGGACGTTGGATTTCCGCGACCTCGACAAAACGGTTGGCGAGTGAGGAGTCACACGAGATACGGAATCGGCCGGCACAGCCGGCCCTACGGCACTACCCCTGCCAGGGAGTGACGTAGGTCAGGCACCCCGTGCCTGACGATCCGTGCGGGTATCATCTGTATATTCTCTGGTGCTGTTCTCGTCATCCTGCAATTCCGCCTCGACCCGCGTTGCACTCGAAAAGGACGTTTATCTGCCGATCCTGACTTACTAAACTGAAGTGTCAGGAGCCGTTGGTCTGCCAGCAGTGGTTGGTGTGATCAGATAAACGGATCCTGACACCTTTAATTGTCCCACGATACAAGGGGAAGTCCACCAGCCTCGTGGGTGGGACGATTGCCGGCTGGGGATTCACGCCATAGGCCTGTGATGTCTTCTGGTGATAGTATTCGATGCTCAAGAATGAGGAACAAGTGATGCAGAGCCTATTCACTACTTACGTGGTAATAATCTATACTGCGTGCTCGCCGGCCACTGAGGCCGGTGAGCGTCTTTCCGCAGCGCGAAAGCGCGAACCGAAGGCGAACGGCGTGGATCGTCGTCGGCCATTTCGCGAGGTGCGCCTCTTTTCTGGTAGGCGAGTAGCTGTTAAGAATGGCCGTGTCGGTGGCGATATCAGTGTTGCGTTTGTGAAGCTCAAGCAGTCCCAACAAGTGATTGATAGCGGCACATATATGCCTTTGCGTCGCACGTGGCCGTTCTTGCTTAAGGCTAATAGTCCGATACCAGGCCCGCGATTTGCTATTAAACAGGACGTTCTAAGTGGCGGCGCGATTAAGACCGTCACGTTGTTTGAATTTGACGTCAAGCGACTGGATAAGGTTCCGCGCGGAAAACATCGCGCACCGGATGTTGTGCTGATTATAGACATCGATTCACGTGGTTTCTTGTGGGTGTCGCTACGGCAGTCGGTGGCCGCAGGTATGGTTGATCTACGATTCACTACATCGAGAAAAGGCGAAGCGCGAGGAGCCGCGGGGTCGCAAAAGTCTGTTCGACGGTAAATCCAAACGACGACTGATATTTGACAACCAGAATCGGCTAGTGACGTAGGTCAGGCACCCTGTGCCTGACGATCCGTGCGGGTATGATCTGTATATTCTCTGGTGCTGTTCTCGTCATCTTGCGGTTCCAACTCGACCCGCGTTGCAC
>JBHHYR010000403.1:0-2102 GCA_046757585.1 Binatia bacterium
GCGGATTTCATCGAGGGCTCGCTGGCCCCAACCGGCTGCAACTCAGGCGGCACGGTTACATTCGCCGATGATGGCTCGAAGTTCGTGTTTAATCCCAAGTTCGACCTGAAATCGGGTGACGTCTGTAAGGGGACCTTCACGATGCTGATTCCCGAGGGAACGGCACTAGGAACCAGCGTGGTGAACAAGATGACGGCTTCCTGCGAACTCGACGGGGAGGGGGCGGAGGTGACCTCGACCACTCCCGTCAACACGCGGCTCATCGGTCTGACGAAGGCCGCTACCGGATGCACCAAGGGTGGCTCCGCGTGTGATCCGCAGAACCCGCCTGCCGGCGCGGAGCTGGCCTATACGATCACCGCCAGTACGGGTCCGTTCATCGCCACCGGCGTGATCGTTACGGACTCGCTGCCCAGTACCCTCAACGCGGCAACGCCTGCCGTGTCGGTGGCGAGCTTCGTGTCCTCCACTTGCCCGTCGCCCTCGTTGGTTGGCTCTGTGCTGACCTGTAACCTCGAGGACATCGGGCCTAACTCGTCCAAGAGCTTCGTGGTCATCATCTTGCTCGATCCCACGAATCCCTCGGGCACTCAGATCATCAATTCTGCTACTGCAACCGACGACGCCATGGATGCCCTGAACGTCAGTGTGTCGGTGACTGACGAAGTGGAAGTGGCCGGTCCACCGCCAGCGGCACCGGCTCCACAGCTGGAGGTCACTGTGGCAGGGCCGGATTCAGCCAAGCGGGGACGTGGCGCCAAGTTTGTGGTGACGGTCCAGAACACGGGTGATGCAACGGCCCATAACGTGGTGCTCAGCGACACGTTACCAGGTACGTTGCGGTTGGGCCGCGTGCCGCGTATCCGCGGTCTGCGGCGGGCCTGCAGCGGGAGTCGCCGCGCCGGAACCTTCACCTGTAATTTAGGTGACCTGGCCTCCGGTCAAAGCATCTCGTTCAAGCTCAGGACACGCGTCAAACGGCGTGGCGGGGCCAATGTGGGTGACGTCATCAGCAACACGGTGAACGCCGGCTCAGACGAGGGCTCCGCTTCGGGCAGCGCCCAGCTCACGGTGACGGGGCGTTCACGCCGCTAAGGGGGACACCGTGACCAGGTAAGTACCTGACGGCGAGGGGGCAAGGATCTTGCCCCCTCGCCGTTTTTGCTTGTCTTTTCGGTGCTTGGTTTGTTACAAGGTGAACTGTGTCTTCATGTGGTGCGAGTTCGGGCTCGAGGCGTACCGGCAGCGCCCGCGGCGGAGCAAGAGGAGTCATGACCCCACGCGGCTGCCACGGGTTGTTGAGTGGGGCCGTGGTTCTGGCGTGTGCACTCGCATTCGTCGTGCCGGCGCGGGCCGATTTCGCAACTGTCACGAAGACGTTCCCGGGTGGCACGGTCAGCACCGCGCTTCTGGCCGGTAACCCTGTTGTGTACGAGATCAAAGTCGTTACCGGTACGGCGTCGGCGAACGTCGTGGTGGAGGATCGGCTGCCGACCGATGGGTTTGGCAACCAACAAGTTTCGTTCATCTCCTCGGATTGCGATTCGTCCGACCCGCTCGCTCCTGTTCCTCCCTGCCTGGGCGGCCATGCGACGCAGACTGCACCGGGTGTGCTGCGTTGGGTGTTTCCCGGAACAACAGGCCCCGGCGAAACTTTGACGATGCATCTGAACGTTCGGCTGAATGATAACCTCGATGATGGTACCCTCGTGCGTAATGCCGTAACGGCGACGGACAGCACCGGTGCCTCCGTCACCAGCGGCTTTGCCACAGTGACCGTGCGCGCCGCGAAGTTGACGGTCACGAAAACAGCTGCGACTGGGGCCGGTCCCCTCGCAGATGGCGCGCCACTGTTTGCTGGCGACCTGATAACCTACACCCTGGCAGTAACCAACACGGGCGTAGCAGATGCAAATGGCGTCGTGATTCACGACCTGTTACCCGTCGACGAGATTTTTGTGATGGGGTCGGCGACACCCGCCGGCTTCCCCGATCTGTGCGTGGTGTGCGGCTTGTTCAGTGATGGTATCGTGGAGTGGCAATATGAGGTTCTGCAACCTGGCCAGACTGTGACTCTCACGTTCGACGCGCAGGTAGACGCC
>JBHHYR010000404.1:0-2100 GCA_046757585.1 Binatia bacterium
CAGTTTAGCTTGAACGAGACGTGGAGCCATCACCCGGTTTCAACTACCAATGGGAGTGCGCTGGGCTAACTGAAGGTGACTTGCGGGTGAGAGTCCCGTCCGGCCAAAGCTGTAGCGAGCAGGCCGGGACCGAGTCTGGCGGGCGTCACGGTAACGGGGCGTCTGAAGCGGAGACAGGGGTCATGTGGGGTGCGGCAAGTCAGCCTCGAAATGTAGAATCTCGTGGAGGCCGAGTTGGTTCCCGTCAACGAAGGCAGCATGTAGACCCTCGCCATGCGAGAGGGTCTCGCTCCGCCGGGGTCGAGGACCGCATCACGGATGAAAGGGCATCTTCGGGACCCAGGAGACCCGGCCGGGCCCAGCGGGTTGGTCCCCCGTTGGGGGTGTCGCGCAAGGGAGGACCGGAGTGCGGCGCTGAGCTGAGGCCGGGAGTCGGACCGGCTCATACTACCGTCGAAGCCCTCGAAGGCGACGAGAGGGTGGAGGGAAGGGGCCGGCCCGAGGGGATCCCGCGCCGGGAGGCCAAGGTCCGGACGCAGAGCCGGGGAGCCTTGCCGCCGAACCTCGTGCGGGTGAACGAGGCAGCCAAGCGTGACAAGCAGGCCCGGTTCACAGCTTTGCTGCATCATGTTGATGTGGCGGCGCTCGCCCGGGCGTTCCGACGCCTGAAGCGCAGCGCGAGCGCGGGAGTCGACGGGGAGACGGTGAGCAGCTACGAAGAGGACTTGCGGTGCAATCTGCAAGATCTCTGCGAGCGGGTTCACACGGGGCGTTACCGGCCTTTGCCGGTGCGCCGGGTATACATCCCCAAGTCGGACGGTGGGCAGCGGGCGCTCGGCGTTCCTGCACTTGAGGACAAGATCGTCCAGGGTGCGGTGGCTGAGCTGCTCAGCGCCATCCACGAAGTCGATTTCCTCGGGTTCTCGTACGGGTTTCGCCCCGGACGGAATCCGCATCAAGCGCTGGCGGCCTTACATACGGCGCTGATGACGCAGTATGTGAATTGGGTGCTCGATGCCGACATTCGCAGATTCTTTGACTCGGTTGACCACGAGTGGCTCTTGCGGATGGTGGCGCACCGGATCGCCGATCGACGAGTCTTGCGGCTGATTCGCCAATGGCTCAAGGCCGGTGTTCTGGAGAGCGGTGAGTGGCGTGAGACGGTAAGAGGAACGCCCCAGGGGGCGGGCATCAGCCCGCTCCTGGCCAATGTCTTTCTGCACTACGTACTGGATCTATGGGTTCATCGTTGGCGCCAGCGGAAGGCGCACGGGCGAGTGATCGTCGTGCGCTATGCTGACGACTTCGTTATGGGCTTCCAGTATGCGCAGGATGCACGGAGGATGTTAGTCGATCTTCGGGAGCGGCTAGCAAAGTTCCGGCTAGCACTCCACGAGGAGAAAACTCGTCTGTTTGAGTTCGGGCGATTGCCGGCACTCGACCGTCGACGGCGGGGTGCCCGGCGACCGGAGACGTTCGCGTTCCTGGGGTTCACCCACTATTGCGGGTGGGCCCGCGACGGACGTTTCGTGGTCAAGCGTAAGACGCAGAGCCAGCGACTGACGCGCAAGCTAAAGTCGTTGGGGCGAGAAGCTCGACGTCGTATGCACACTCCGGTGGCCATCCAGCAGCAGTGGCTCTGTCAGGTGCTGCGCGGTCACTATGCGTACTACGGTCTCCCGAGCAACTTCCGCTCGCTGAATGGTTTCTATCAGAACGTGCAGCGTATCTGGTTCCGGGCCCTTCGGCGCCGGAGTCAACGCCGCATGGACTGGAAGGACTTCGGCGGACTGCTCGAACGCTTTCCTTTACCGCGGCCAAGTATCACTCGTCCTGCAGTGTTCGTTGAGCTGACTCGGGTTACCCTCGGGAGGAGCCGTATGCGGGCAAGCCGCACGTACGGATCTGTGAGGGCGAAAGCCGAATGGCTGAGCTACTCGACCAACATCACTCGGGATCCGTCTCACCGCAGGCAACGGAGGCAATGTGCTACGTCGGCGACTGAGGAGCGGCCTCGGCGGAGCTGTGCTCGGACTTCTAGTCACTCAGGCCTGCACGACCGTCATCGTTCCGCCGGTCGGCCCGGCCGAGCCGCGCCCC
>JBHHYR010000405.1:0-2073 GCA_046757585.1 Binatia bacterium
TGCGCTTGCGCGCAACGCGCTGTGGACGGGCGTGTTCACACCCACTGACGTGGCCCGACTCTATCCCAATGGGCCGCCGGCGTTGGCGCAACCGGAAATGGCCGACTGGCCATACACAGCTGATACCCCCCCTCACAACGGGCTGAACCGCCTCCTGTACTGGGACCTGCGCCGCTGGCTCGTTGATGACGTGCTGATGAAAGTGGACAAGATGAGCATGGCGGCCTCAGTGGAGGCGCGTGTGCCCTTCCTCGACCACGAGCTGGTCGAGTACGTAGCCTCCCTGCCGGCGAGCTACAAGCTGCGGCGCGGCCGCGGGAAGGCCGTGCTGCGGGAAGCGTTCCGCGAGTGGCTGCCGGCGCAGACCTCTGCTCGGCGCAAGGCCGCGTTCCGGCCGCCACTCGACGCCTGGTTCCGTGGCAAGCTCGGCCTGCTGGCCAACGAACGCCTGCGCGCACGCGGGTCGTTCTGCCGGAGCTTCCTCGATGCGCGCGCGGTCGAACGGGTGCTTGCTGACCACATGACTGGCGTTGCGAACAACGGCCAGCGGTTGTGGACCCTGCTGTGCGCGGAACTCTGGTACGGGCAGTGGTTTGGAGCAGAGCGCGAGGCGCGACGCTCTTTGGATCGAGGTGATGCCGCACTACGGATCTCGGGGAAGTCAGGAGCAGGAGAAGGAACCCTCACCCTGACCCTCTCCCACGGGGATGTGGGAGAGGGAGAAGTAGACCTTTCCGGCTGTGAGGCGCCGGGTAGGCGGTTTTCGGTGGCTTCGGCGGCTCGTGCGGTACGCGGGGTGCTCCTTGTCCCGGATCTGCCGTCGGAGAGATGGCCGAGCATGGACCGCTACGCGCGCGGGCTGCTGGAGCATCTGGCTGGAATCGATCGCGATTACGTGGTGGCAGCCCCGGTGCTGAACGGGCGCAACGGTCACCGGACGTTGGCCAGCGCACGGCGCTATTGGGACCGGTTGGTAGCGTACCCGGCAAGCCTGCGCTCTTATCGACCTGACGTCATCCACGTCTTGGATCACACCTATGCCCACGTCCTGCGCAAGTTCGGGGGTCGCCCGAGCCTGGTAACCGTCCACGACCTGTGGCCGCTACGAAGGCCCCACAACAATAGCGCGGCGCGGCAGATGCTGTTGGACACGCTGGTTCGCCGCATCACGGAGGGCGCACAGTCGGCAACGCTCCTGTGTGCCGACTCCTCGTTCTCCGCGGGAGAGGCGCACGAGTTACTGGGTATCCCTGCGGCGCGGCTGCGTGTCGTCCCACTCGGCGTCGAGGAGTCGTTCTTCGAATCAGCGGCGGCGGACGATGTCCGGACTTTCCGGCAGGTCATGTTCAGCCGCGGGGGGCCGCGATTGTTGCACGTTGGGAGCTGCGATCCACGCAAAAACATCGATGCCTTGTTGCGGATCGTCGCGGCGATTCGCCGGGCGGCAGGCCGCGTGCGGCTGCTGCAGGTCGGTGGGCGTTTCACCACCGCCCAGCGGGCGTTGATCAGCGAGTTGAAACTCGACACCGCAGTCGCGCAGCGCTGTGACCTGTCCGAGGTGGAGCTACGGTTGGCGTATCAGGCGGCGGACGTGCTCGTGTTGCCGAGCCTGTACGAGGGGTTTGGGTTCCCGGTGCTCGAGGCGCAGGCATCACGGTTGCCGGTGGTGTGCAGCAACTGCGCCTCGCTGCCCGAGGTGGCAGGCGATGGAGCTCGTCTCGTTGACGGCTTCGCCCCGACTAGGTGGTCGCGAACTGTGTTGGAGATTGTCGAAAGCCGAGAGAATCGGAACCGGATGATCGAAGCGGGACTCCGCAACGCGCGACGTTACACCTGGGCGGCCACCGCACGCGCCGTGTCGTTGATCTATCAGGAGCTGCTCGGGGATCCTCCGAGCAACGAGTTGTGAGTTGCGAGTTCCGAGTTCCGAGCCGGGAGGGCGGCGCGCCGTCGCCGCCGCGGGGTGAGGTGGGGTGGTTGTCGCGAACACGGCGCCGACGGAGCGGCGCCCTCCAACGTGATGCCGGCGGGCGGGGCGGTGGCTCCTGACCTTTGCGCTCTTTGCGGCTTGGC
>JBHHYR010000406.1:0-2055 GCA_046757585.1 Binatia bacterium
TCGTTCACCCAAATAGACCTTACCTCTGTCCCGCGGGTGATCCTGCCCTGCGTGGCCCACTGGGAATAGTCGTAGGAAAACGTCCGCGTGACACCGGCGCCGCCACCGGTGGGCTCGTTGGTGGTGATCGAAGCGCTGGTCACCCGGCCGAGTTCATCGTAAGTGATCGACTGATCCCGGTCGAAGACGGCGCTATCGACGTGGACCTTGAGCGGGAGGCTGGTGAGTTCGTCTTTTGGGGAGTAGGTTGCGCCGGAGAACGCCGACGACACGGTGGGGAAGGTTGGGCCGTTCGGCAACGTGGGGAAGGCAGTCGGTGGCGGCGGCGGTCCTGAGCCCGACAGACAGGGACATGCGTCGCATCCGGTCGCATTGCACTGTTCGCAACAGATCGAGCCGATCAAGTGGCAGGCGTCGTCGTAGTCGAGGGCGCCGCAAGGCGAGCACGTGTTGGCGATGATGTGTCCGGCGGAATTCGTCACGAACGTGCAGCCGATCGTCTGATCCGTTCCGCCGTTGGGGTCGATCCCCTCCTGATAGGTCTTGAGTTGGCCCCGCTGGTCGTAGTGTAACAGGTCAGCCGCCTGCAATGCAATACAGAGCCGGAAAATGTTAAGATAGGCAACTTGCGCCAGCTCGTCTGTGCGTCTATTTCTACGCCCATGGCGTCGGCGACGGTTCACGGGAAGACGATAGAGGGTCTGATTGAGGCTGCGCTTCGGGGTGCGCTCACGCAAGCGCAGGCCCGACGTTTGACCCATGAGAATCCAGAAGTTCTTGCCCTCGGCCTGCTCGCAGCCAGCCAGCGTATTGCGGAACAACGTGCAAGGATCACAGAGCTTGAAGGAAACGGGGACGGTGCACCGTCATCCCCTTCCACGCCTTCGGGCATGGTCCCGGTCTATGCGAAGCCGAATGCGCGCAAGCGCCGCCCAAAGCCCGGTGCCAGGGATGGGCACCCCGGCGTTCGCCGTGAACGTCCGGTCAAGATCGACGAACATCAGACGCATCGTCTGAAGTGCTGCCCGCATTGCCGTGGCCAGCTTCAACGTTGTAAACGATCACGCACGCGGATCATTGAGGACATCCCCGAAGCCATTGAGCCGGTGGTCACCGAGCACACCCTCCACCGCGACTACTGCCCCAAGTGCAAGAAGCACGTCGAGCCGGCGGTGCCCGACGCAATGCCCGGTGCCACGCTGGGTCGCCATGTCGTTGCGCTGACCGCTTGGTTCCATTACGGCCGGGGCATCACGATCGACAACATCGTGGACATTCTCGGCCATCACCTGCACACGACGTTCACTTCGGGGGGTTTGATCGACGCCTGGCGGCGGTTGGCCGAGGTCTTGAACGCATGGTACGACCAGATCGGCGAGCAGGCGAAGAAGTCCACCCATCTGCACGCCGACGAGACGGGCTGGCGGGTCAACGGGGTGACCTATTGGCTATGGTGTTTTGCGAACACCCGAGTCTGTTATTACCTGATCGACCGGTGCCGGGGCAGTCCGGCCTTGCAGAAGTTCTTCACGGCTGTTTTTGAGGGTGTTTTGATCACCGACTTCTGGGCGCCCTATGAATCGGTCTGCGCCGAGGACCGGCAGTATTGCCTGGTGCACCTGCTGCGTGAGTTGGAAAAGGTGGACCTACGCAACGACTCGGCCGAGTGGCGGGCGTTTGCGAAGAAGTTGCGCCGGCTCTTGCGTGACGGGATGCGCCTGCGCAAGCGCCCGGACTTTGCGCCCGGGAAGTTCCAGAGCCGTGTCGACCGATTGAACGCCCGACTGGCCACACTGGCGGAGGCGGAGCACCTCGACGCCGATACGCGGCGCTTGACGAAGCGGATGGGCAAGTACGCCGAGTTCATCTTCACGTTTCTGGATTACGCGGATGTGCCGTTCGACAATAACTTCGCGGAGCGGCAGATCCGCCCGGCCGTGATCCTACGGAAGAACAGCCAGTCGAATCGGTCAGACCAGGGCGCCGCGACGCAGGCTGTCCTGATGAGCGTCTACCGCACGCTGAAGCTCCGCGGCCTCAACCCGACCAAGACCA
>JBHHYR010000407.1:0-2036 GCA_046757585.1 Binatia bacterium
TGGCGGAAAATAGCCACCCGCAGTAGGGGCCCTGTTTTTCAACGGGCTGTTAACTGCAGACATCAGCGGAGCGCCGACACCGCCAGCAGCCGGGATGATCGCCGGTAGCATCGCAAGCCGGATGCTGTGACGGTAGAAAGCTAAACCTGAGGAAGCAATGGATGTGACTATAGGTGTGAGATGAGCAAATATGCGCAAGCTCAACTCGCTGCGCAATGCGTTTTTTTGGCCGGCCAACTAGCCGGTCATCTTCCTTCGCTTGGTCGGTCCTGTGGAAAACTTTAGGTTGAGTAGGACTACCTCGATGCCGCTGGACTCCAGCAACTCGTAGACCGGAATCCAGTCAACGTGCGTGCTCTCCAGCTCCACCGACTTCACGCCCTGATCGAGCAGCCAGCGCACCAATCGTTTCAGCTCAGACGTCGTGGTGCGAAAGGTTTGGACGTTCGGGGTGCCATCTTCGCGATCAGGGCCGCACACCCGGTGCTCGCTGGTTCCCAGATCGATCCCCGCAAGGTTCGACCGCAACCGGTTCAGCCCGTCGTCCGGCCGGCCGCTCGCCCTACTCTTGCGGCGCATGCTCATCCTCCCCGTGTTAGTCGAATTGAGGCTGCAGCCGGAGTTGGCTGTCGTTAGGATTCTGACGCTGACCCCAGCCTGGCGGGCGCCGCTCCGCCGGCGCCGTGTTGCCACCACCGCCCCGCCGCCCGCCAGGCTCAGAACTCATTCTTGGCGCCTTTGCGGCTTTGCACGAGCGTGGTTACGTTCCCTGAACGGTCGCTGTAATCGGCACGGGCGGGCGTGCCTGCTGCGCTGGTACTGCGCCAGGTGCGAGGTCGGATGGTGCGCTGACGTGATCGAGTGCGAACCGGAAGCGGCGCAGCTGCGCGCCGGCACCGGCGCACACCTGGGCTAGGGCTGCCGTCCGCCGCTCGTCCATCGAGGCGTCGGCGAGAATGACGTCGCGGACGTGCCGCTGGCGGATGAGGGCCGGCAACTTGTCCAGCCCTCCCAGTACCTGTATCCCGTTCACCTTCCGGCCCCATAACCGCTCCTGCTCGTCGATAAAGCCTATGACCTCATAGCCGAGGCCCGGGTTCTGCTGCAGCTGTTGCAAGAAAGTGGTGCCGCCGGTCCCCGCCCCACAGATCAACACGGGGTGCGTGTCCGACGTGCCGTTGTTGCGCGCGAGCACTTCAAGCACCTTGAACGACAGACGCGCGCCAACCACCAGCGTCGCCGTCAGATAGAAGTCCAGCAGCAATACCGCCGCGACGTGATCGGGGATGCCGTAGACCACGGCCAGCACCACCGCAGCCGCGCCCTCTGCACCCGTGACGCCTTTGACGACACCAACCAGGTCGGCTGCATTCGTGTACCGGTAACTGCGCTGGTAGAGGTCCGAATAGACGAACGTCATCAGCTTAACCGCGGCAACAATGACTACACTGCGCAGAAAGTAGCTGCGGGCGGCCGGTCCGAGCACGAAGCCGTTGGCCACCAGCAGGGCGCCTAGGTAGGCCACCACAATAAACCCGCTGTCGACCAGCGCGTGAAACGGCCGCCGACTGAGCACCCGCAGCTCGAAGAGCGGGAGTAGGGTGCCACGCCGCAGAATCTGCACCTCTCCGTAGCCGAGCTTCCGGATACCAACGGCCATGGCGACGCTAACGGCCGCGACCAATAATGTTGCATGCGCGCCGCGGGCGGTCACGGCAAGCGCTGCGGTGACGCCAAGCACCACACACGCCCCGTGGAGCAGTAAGACCGCGCGCCGCTGCGTGAGCCCCAGCGTCACCAGCCTGTGGTGGATATGGTCGCGGTCTGCTCGGAAGACGGAGGCCGATCCGACGACGAAGAAACGATACTCGTTGCGCTCCGGGTCGGTGCACACGACCTGCAGCGCACGCAGCAGCCGGCGGAGCATCGCTAGCAACGTGTCCATGATCGGCAGGCCCAAGGCGAGGATGGGAACCAGGATCACGACCGCCGTCGTGCCTTTGTGTGCCGAGTCGACTGCCAGCACCGACAGCAGA
>JBHHYR010000408.1:0-2027 GCA_046757585.1 Binatia bacterium
GGGCCTGGCTTGTGAAGCCCCTCTCACAGGAACCTGCCCAATTCGATCCCGGTGACGACTTGTAGTTGTAACCCTTCGAGGGGGTCTGAAGGCCTGCCCGCGACAACGAGTGAGGATCGTACAAAGCGCTTGACACCGGCCGCGCCCTGGGCGACACTTAAATTCTTTCTAAGGGGAGCAAGGATGGAACCGGGGTAGGCATAGTCCCTAGCCCACCTCTGGCAGAATCATTGGTGTTTCAGACAATTCTGACGCCTTCGCGGGCGAAGCACGGCCCGGAAGGCGTTTTTGTTTATGGCAAGGGGATAGAAACAAAGATACGTTAATTGTCAAGAATCGATCCCTTTCCGACCCTTGACATTGACTTCCCATCCGCCCTAAACTAGCGTCGGGACAGTCCAGCGGGGTCGGTGGTGCAGGCCTTGTCGGCGAATTCTCGGAGTCGATATGCACAGAGACCTTCGGAAGCGCTTCTGGGTTGAGTGCGTCCTAGCTTGCCTGAGCGGCGGCCTCGTCGTGCTCACGCTGCTTTGGCACAACTGGATCGAGGGGCTGTTGGGAGTCGAGCCGGACGGCGGCGACGGGTCACTCGAGTGGGCGCTCGTCGTGTTGCTCCTGGGAGTGACGGCGGCGTTCTCCGCGCTCGCTCGCACCGAGTGGCGGCGAGCGCGTACTCAGCCTCTCTCAAGGTGAAGGGAGGGTTCCATGGCGACGGACAAGGGAAAGGGCAAGGGCAGGGACAAGGGCAGGGACAAGGGCGGGGACAAGGGCGGTGGCGAGCCGCAGGGACCCGGCAAACACCACGGGGGCGATCCGGTCAAGATCCACGAGGAGTACGTCAGGCATCACGTCGAGGGCGGTGCCCCGGCAACGTCGGAAGCGTACGAGCGGGCCCGCGAACAGTTCCGGCGGTTGCCTGGAGCTGTGCAGACGCCGCCAACGGATGTTAAGCAGGAACCACCCAAGCCGCGACCCGACGACGACGAATCTGACGAGCAAAAGCCATGATCGTCGGTACCGTCTGGGGCCCGATAGGCCCGAGCCCTTTGGCTCAGGGCGGACGCCCAGACAATGGCCTTACCTCGGTCATTGCGGTCAACCCGAACGATCCGAACATCATCTATCAAGGTACCGCAGGCGGTGGCGTCTGGCGCACCACGGACGGCGGGGCGACCTGGTCGCCCCTGTTCGATCAGCAGATTTCGCTAGGCGTCGGCAACCCGTCCGCGCTCGCGATCGATCCCAACGACACTAACACCATCTACGTCGGAACGAGCAACCGTCTGACGCAACAGGCGTCGGCGGGCCTGTTCCGATCAACCGACGGTGGTGCCAGCTGGGTCCGTCTCGGGACTGGCTTTCCGGCCGGCAACGTCGGCGACGTGACCCAGTTTTTCAACCAGCGGATCAACGTCATTATTGTCGACCCGGCGAACTCGCAGACGGTCTATCTCGCGTCGAACACAGGCGTATTCCGCTCGACCAACGGCGGATTGAATTGGGGGGCCAGGGGCGGCAACAGCAACGGCGACGTCCGTTCCCTGGTCCTCGACACGACGTCGCCCACCGGCAACGCCCGCATCCTCTACGCCGGCATCACCAACCGCGGCGTCTTCCAGTCGACCGACGGTGCTCAGAACTGGGGGCAGATTCTCGGCGCTGCGACACCCGCGGTGGCCGCAGCGCTTGCCGGCGGTGGCTTCAGCAAGGCACTCGTGGCCCTCGCCCCGCCGACTGCGCCGCCAGCTGCCGGCGGCATTCAGGTCCTCTACGCATCCTTGAGCGGGCCTCGTCCGGCTGTTCCGCCTCCACCTCCGCCCCCGACCGACCCCGTCGGGCTCTTCATTAGCACCGACCAGGGTGGGACGTGGACGCAGCAGGGTGGCGCGGGCATACCGCCGAACACCCAGGGCGGCTACAGTTTCCACATGGCCGTCGATCCGGCCTCCCCCGGTGACGGCGCGAACGACATCATCTACCTCGGAGCCGTGGGCCACGCGCGGTCGACCGACTCGGGCGCGAACTTC
>JBHHYR010000409.1:0-2008 GCA_046757585.1 Binatia bacterium
GACGATGATGGTGTTAGGTGACGGCGCACGGTTCGTAATGACAGTTCCAGCCTTGCGCCAGGACTCTGTAGAACAGCTCGAGGTCCTCGCAGCCACCCGCACGGCCGGCACCCAGACGTTCGTCGAAGCCCCCCACCTGCTGGAACACGTTGCGCCGGATCGCCATATTGCCACTTCCGCCGATTTGCCAAACCGGAACGCCGCGGGTCCTCGTTCGTTCGTACAGGTCGGTGTCAAACATCCGAGCACAGTAGCCCCGAGTAAAGCTGAATCGACTTTCAAAGAGGAACTGCGCTTCGGTCTGCAATTCGGCGGGAAGCACGAGTCCGGTTGCCACGGCGACCACAGGGTCATGAAAGCACCGCTTGAGCCAGGCTAACCAGCCCGGATGCACCGTTTCGTCGTCGTCGAGGAATGCAACAATGTTGCCGCTACTGTGGTGAACACCGGTGTTTCTAGCTGCACTGGACCCGGGGCGGGACTCGGCTACGTAGCGAACGGTTTGGAAGTCCTCCACCACGCGGCGAGTAGCAGGAGATTGCGGCGCGTTGTCTACGACCACAATCTCCTCCGGCTTCTGGCGCAGGGCTTGTAGGGATCCCAGGCACGCAGCGAGCGTATCCGGCCGGTTCCGCGTTGGGATGACCACGCAGATGGTCGTATTGGATGGCTCTTCCAGGGGACCCGTATTGGAGGCGAGATCGTCGAGTCGCGCGAGTGTCTCCTTCAACAAAGCCGGCGCGCCAGTTTCTGAAACCGGTATGCGCGCGGAACGCGCAGAGGGCGCAGGTAACGGTGCGTCCAGCCCCCGCGCAGAGAAATACGCGTTGACGGCTGGCGCAATCGATCGAAGCGCTACACCAGCCAATCGTGCCTCCGACATGGGCAACTGCGCCGCCTCAACCTTGTGGTGCCCCAGAGGAATTCCCCGCCACCAGAACACCACGAAAACGCCGTGAACGCGCTCTGCAACGTTCAAGGGCGGCAGCCCTTCACTGAGGTCAATGTGTGAGATATTCCAGAAAGCGTTCATCTCAATTTTTTGGTGTGCAAGATTATGCAACAGCCTCATCATCTGTACGCGAGGCTGCGGTTCTGCAATTCGTGCAGCTTAGCGAAAAGGGCCTCATTCTGCAGAAGTTGCTGTACGCTCCCTTGCTCGACGATCCGACCCGAATCGAGCACGAGAATCTGGTCGGCGCGTACGATGGTAGAGAAACGATGGGCGATGATGATGACGGTCCGATCCCGCTGAAGCTGCTGGAGGGACTCTTGGATTGCATCTTCGGAGATGCTATCGACCGCGTTCGTCGCCTCATCCAGGATGAGAATCTCCGGCTCGCGCACCATGGCCCGTGCGAGGGCAATGCGCTGCTGTTGCCCGGCTGAGAGCCGGACGCCCCGGTCACCAACCTCCGTGTCATACCCCTGGGGCAGGGCCAGAATGAATTCGTGGGCATTGGCCTGCCGTGCTGCTGCGATAACCTCTTCCTCTGTGGCTTCCAAACGGCCATAGGCGATGTTTTGTCGCACCGTCGTATTGAACACGTGAACATCCTGGTTCACGATGGCGATGCGGCGGCGCCACGAATCTAGATCAAGCTGTCGAAGCGGCACTTGATCAACATGAATGTTTCCTTCTGTGGGGTCATAAAACCGAAGAATGAGGTTGATCAAAGTCGATTTCCCTGCACCCGAGGGACCGACGAGCGCCGTTGTCTTGCCTTTCAAAATCCGGATGGAGACGTCGCGCAGCGCGGGTGGCTCGCCGGGATCGTAGCGGAAAGAAACGGACTCGAACGTGATCGCTTCTTGTAGGCTTTCAAAAAGAATAGACCCAGGGTGAATGTATGGCTTACCGCCAGGGTCGAGGAGATTCGTCACCACTTCTACGGCACCTACCGAAGCGATAAGTTGGATGCGGGCGACGCCCAGCTCCTTAACCTGCGGATTCAGTCGGTACAGGATAAAGATGAACGCCAGCACCGCCGGAAGGTTAGACGGATCC
>JBHHYR010000410.1:0-1991 GCA_046757585.1 Binatia bacterium
AAATCGGTGTCGTCGAGCGAAACGCTAGGTCAAACGGTGCCTTGAGCACCTGATGCTCCTGCGGTTGATAGAGCCAGAGCGTCTTGCCGTCGGCGATGATCACTTGCGGGTCGTCCTGGATCAGATCCCAGCGCATCTTCCCGGGCTTCTTGAACGCCACCGTGCCGTGCGCCGTGGTCGTCCTCCCCAGGCTTGCAATCGTCATTTCCTGGGTAACGTGGGCAGTGAAGTCCCGCGTGCTGTCGTACCGTTCCTGGACCTTGCGCACGATCGCCTCGATGTCGAGCCCCTGAGCGTGAACGCTGGCCAGGAGCACGATGCCCAGCACATAAAGCCATCGCGTGTTCATCAGTCTTCGATGCGCTGGGCCAGGACTTCGCGCGGGCGCCCCCCCTCGCTGGTGCTCACCACCCCCTCGCGTTCCATCCGTTCGATCATCCGTGCGGCACGATTGTAGCCAACCCGCAGGCGCCGTTGAACCCAGGAGATCGACGCCTGGCGACTTTCGGTCACCAGGCGCACCGCCTGGTCGTACATAACGTCATCGTAGCCGTCCTCCTGCAGCGACCCCTCGTCGTCCTCGCTGTCGTCTTCCAGCAGATCGAGTGCGTACCGCGGGGCCCCTTGCCGTTTGACAAAGTCGGTCACTTTCCGAATCTCGGCCTCGGACACGAAGGCACCGTGCAGCCGCTGCACCCGGGCCGTGCCCGGTGGCAGATAGAGCATGTCACCGGCGCCCAGCAGCCGTTCCGCACCGATGCAATCGAGGATGGTTCGTGAATCCACCCGAGCAGTCACCTGAAACGATATCCGCGCCGGAAAGTTCGCCTTGATGAGGCCCGTAATGACATCGACCGAGGGGCGCTGCGTGGCAAGGATCAAGTGCATGCCGCAGGCCCGGGCTTTCTGGGCCAGGCGGGTGATCGATTCTTCCGCCTGGCGTCCCGCGGTCATCATCAAGTCCGCCAGCTCATCGACGATGATCACGATCTTGGGTAGTCGCTCGTGGGGCGCGGCCTGCGCCGGCGGCTCGTGGTCCGCGTCGACGACATTGGTGAGTTCAATCACCCCTGCCGGGCGTTCGTCTTCGTCGCGTTGGACGAGCCGATTATAGCTGTCGATGCTGCGCACCCCTTTATCCTTCAACAGGCGGTAGCGCTCACTCATACGGTCCACGAGGTTCTTCAGCACCACGACAGCCTTCTTCGGTTCGGTCACCACGGGCACCAGGAGATGGGGCAGGTCCTCGTACAATGACAGCTCGAGCATCTTCAGATCGATCATGACGAAACGGACATCCTGCGGGGACGACTTGAGCAGGATGCTCATGATCATGGCGTTGATCGACACGGACTTGCCGGTCCCGGTCGCTCCTGCCAGCAGGAGGTGTGGCATGCGGGCCAGGTCTGCCACCACCGGGTTCCCGGCGCTGTCCTTGCCCAGTGCCAGGGTGAGCCGCGATTGGGATTGTGCGAACGGCTCGCTTTCGAGGATCTCCTTCAGAAAGACGTGGTCGCGTCTGGTGTTGGCCACCTCGATACCGACCACGGCCTTGCCGGGGACCGGAGCGAGGATGCGTACCCCGAGGGCGCGCAAGGCCATGGCAAGGTCATCTTGCAAGGTCACGATGCGGTTGACCTTGACGCCGGGCGCGGGCTCGATCTCGAAGGTTGTAATGACCGGTCCCGGCCGCACGGCGACGACCTTGCCCTCGATCCCGAAGTTCGCCAACTTTGCTTCGAGCACCTCCGAGCTCTTGCGCAGTGCCTCTTCATCGACGCGCACGGCGTGCTGGCGCGGTGCATCCAACAGCTCGAGCGGCGGCGTCTGGTAGCCGGCAGCCGTCGCGAACGGGAGCACTCGTTGGGTCACATGGCGCCGCGACTTCTTCTCACTGCCGAGTGCCGAGTCTGGCCCCAGGACAATGACGGGTCCTGCGCCGCGCGGCGCAGACTCCCGTCTGCGATTCACGGCGAGCCGCGCCCGCGCTC
>JBHHYR010000411.1:0-1976 GCA_046757585.1 Binatia bacterium
ACGTGAAGCGGGTCACAGCGTTTTCGTCGACGGGGACTTGCAGCCCTATCCGGAACAGTGGGCTTTCCTCGCTTCCATCGAGCCGATGTCGCCAAACGATGGGGTGTGGGTCTGAAACTGACACTTCACGCGGCACGTTTCCGGGGGAATTCGACGACGTTGTCCGGCGTGCTCACTTCTTGACGGTACGGGCTCGATAGCAGCGCCCATGCCTGATCGAAGCGTCCACTTTGAGCGAGAGCGCGAAGCGTCAAGATGGCTTGCCCGCCGGCGTGTCTCCAGCGCATCCCGGAGCGCTTCAGACGCTGTGTCGCCAACGTCTTGCAAGCGGCCTCAACCACGCCCGAGCCAATGGGAAGATTCTGCGCCTTGGTCTCGGCGTAGCGCATGCGTGCTCGGTTGCGCCGCAAGTACCTCAGCACCTCGCCAATGCGCTTCTTCCGGGGGTGTTTCGTGCGCAGATAGGCCAGCGCTCGGATCACCCGCTCGACACCCTCGACGTCCTCGAGCAGCACATGCCTGAGCTTCTTGAACTGTGCCTGACCCTTCGCACTGGTCTCCCCGTAGGCGGCGTCGAGCGCGGCCTTCAAGTGCGCCGCTGCGTGGTAGAAGTCCACCACCGCGGTGCCTTGGGGAACCAGCGCGTCGAGGGAGGGCCAGTTGTCCCGCGCGCCATCGGCGAGCTTGACAACGCTCACGCCCGGACGGTGGCGAAGGACCGCCTCGAGCTCCGCGCCCAGCGTCGCCTTCAAGGTGACCTTCTTCGACTCCGGCATCCGACCCAGGCGGATCGTGTCGAGCCGCTCACCGTCTGCGTCGTAGAGCGACAGCGTCGCACAGCCGACCTCTTGATAGCCCGCCGGCCCCTTCGTGTGCTTGCCCGCCGCACGCGACTGAGCCCGCTTCGCTCCTCGTTCTCCGTCCTTCATCTGCACCATCACTCCGTCGAGCGAGACCGCAACCGTCACCGCCTCTCCGGGCACCGAGAACGAATCGCGCAGCGATGCTTCGAACGCCTCACGCTGCGCCTCCCAGCCCGCGCTCAGACCCTTGGGCAACCGGTCCAGACTGCTCTTCGAGGGCGCCATGTTGCCCAGCTCACGCAGCACCGATTCCCCCTCCAGCGGAGTCATGTGCGCGACCAAGTAGCTCGCCTGACGGGCCGCCAGCGGTGTCCAGTGCCCCTCGACAATGCCCGCCCGAAACTCCATCGGCACTACCGTTCGCTCCCGACCGTGTCGATACAGCGTGCGCCTGGCTGTCACCGGCCCGACCGCCGTCATGTACGTCTCCGGCCCCTCGAGCACCCGATGGTGTCGCCGCCCGTCAATCTCCACGTACGGCAGGTTCACATCGAGGCGCTCCAACTCCTCACCGAGCACCTCGCGTTCGGCCTCGGTGAACAGCGCATGGATCTCCCGCTCCATCCGCTCGAAGTCCTCGCCACCGTTTTCGCACCCTCGAAGTGTATCGAGTTGCTCGTGCAGCCGTTGGAGTGCTCGCGCACTGCGCTCCGCGCTGGCGTGATCTCGAGCACCATGAAATACTCGCATTGGGGCAGCCCTCCGGATTTGTTTCGACTTTGCACCGAACATTGTTCCAGAGGCTCACTGCCCCGTCTTCCTCTGCCTTTGCACGCGCGTTCTGACAAATTGTCACCGACGCCCACCAGTCCAACATGCCTCGATTACATCAATCCCAGAAAAATCGATCACTTACCTGCAAGTCGTGAGGTCAGTTCGAGATCTACACCCTTTTGTTTCAGCCGCCCAATCCGTTCGAGCACCCTGTCATAACGCTTGATGTTGCGCTTCTTGCTCAGGCCCTCTGAGCCTACCCTGACTATGGAGAGCGGTTCATAGTCAGGGCAACTCCAGGGCTACCGGCTCACACCGGCAACGACACACCCTGCGGACAGCACCGCCCCAACCTGACCCGATCGCACGACCCGCCCGGACTTATTGAGGTGTTACATC
>JBHHYR010000412.1:0-1974 GCA_046757585.1 Binatia bacterium
GCTGACAACAGACAGCTGGGCGTTCCCGAGTTCGGTAGCATTCTGGCGTCGGTACTCTGTGGCGTAGCGTTGACGGTCAGCGCTGTTCGTCGCAGCTGAAGCCCGATCCGTTGGACGCATCCCAGGACGAGGGCAAGGGCCCCGTAGTGGTGGTCACCCCACAACGAGCCCCGCGTGTCTTGTTGGCACGCGCATGCTAGCGTAATCACCAAGGATGATGATCCATGAATTCGTCTGGCCCGGGGACCGCGTCGAGCACATCGCCGAGCATGGCGTCACGCCCGGGGAAGTCGAGGACGTGTGTTTCGGTAGGCCGCTGGTTCTCCGTGCCCGCTCTCGCGGCAAGAATCCAATCTACCAGGTGCTCGGTCAGACCGGAGCGGGACGGTATTTGCTTTGCGTCGTCATCGGCTTTCCAGACGGAAGAGGATACCCGGTGACTGCGCGCCCGATGACGAACAAAGAGCAGCGACGCTTCAAGAGATGGAGAGACCGATGAGACGGCAACAGATTCCGCAAACGGATTCGATTCGCGAACTCGCTAAGTTCTGGGACACTCATGACGTGACCGACTTCGATGACCAATTGGAGGAGGTAACGGAACCAGTCTTCGAACCGAAGCGCGGAGCGGTCGTTGAAGTTCACCTGAAACCCCATGAAGCCGCTGCACTGAAGCGGCTTGCCGAATCCAAGGACATGGCCCCTGCGGACTTGATCGAGGAGTGGGTCCGCCAGAAGGTGTCGTGAGGCATGCCGAACTCGCCGCTCCAGGCGACGGCCAAGAACGGGCCGCGCCTGAGCGCCAAGCCGTTCGGCATGTCAGAGTAGGTGATGTAGATTGTCCGCGTGATCTTCGAGTGGGATCCAGGCAAGGGCCAGCGAAATCTGCGCAAACACGGGGTCTCGTTCGAGGAGGCGGCAACGGTTTTCCTCGACCCGATGGCGATGACTTATCCGGACCCGGATCATTCGAATGAGGAAGACAGGGAGATCACGATCGGCTATTCTAAGAAAGAGCGACTTCTCTTTGTGTCCCACGTTCGGAAGAAGGATCGCATCAGGATCATCAGCGCACGGCAGGTGACCCGGAGGGAGCGCAAGCAGCATGAAGAAGGCATCGAAGAAGAAGGCTAGTGAGGATCTGCGACCCGAGTACGACCTGTCGCAATTGAAGGGGGGAGTTCGCGGCAAGTACTACCGGCAGGCGACTGAGGGCACCAACCTCGTACTGGTGGAACCTGAACTCGCTGAGGTGTTTCCGGACACGGAGTCGGTGAACCGAGCGCTACGACTACTTGTCGACACGGCGGAAGCTGCTGCCAAGCCTTCACGTCGCCGGCGCTCAGCGCCGAACAAGCGGCTCAAGCGGACCGCCTGAACGGCGGCCGCTTAGCCGCAGCGCGTTGGGCGGCGTGGGAACGAGACCACCCATAGACATGACGGACGCGTCGGAGCATCACTCTCCGCGATCCTGCAGATGGAGGAAATCACCATGGGAACTGCGAGCCTATATGAGCGACTGGGTGGAGAAGAGAAGATCCGGCCGATCGTCACGGACCTGCTCGCCCTACACAAGCGGAATCCAGCCATTTCAACGCGCTACACCAACGCGAAGAAGAGCGACGCGGAGATCATCGATCTCGTCGTCGACCTGTTGTGCTCGGCGACCGGCGGACCTCACGAGTACAAAGGGCTGGATATGCGGTCCGCCCACAAGGGCATGAACTGCTCAGAGGCCGAGTTCATAGCGGTGCTCGATGATCTATTGGCGGCCTTGTCGAAACACGGAGTGGGCGAGCTCGAGAAGGCCGAGGTCCTGGCGCTCAACTACGCCCTGAAGGACGAGATCGTTCATGTCTGAGCGCGCCGAGCGCCAAGCCGTTAGGGTTGTCGGGCATGGGGCCGCTGCTTGAGGGGGACGAACGGATTCCGTATTGTACGTTCATGGCGACGAGCGTGGAACGCATTGCGGAG
>JBHHYR010000413.1:0-1963 GCA_046757585.1 Binatia bacterium
CAAGGCGCGCCGCTGGTCCTGCGGCAGGGTGGCGGAGAGCAGGATGGCACTGCCGCCGGCGCTGGCATGGGCGCGCAGCAGGTCGCACAACAGGTTGTGCATGTAGGCATCACAGGCGTGCACCTCATCCACCAGCAGGATCTTGTCCAGCAGCCCCAGCAGTCGCAGGGATTGATGCCTTGCCGGCAGGATGCCGAGCAGGGCCTGATCGATAGTGCCCACACCCACTTCGGCCAGCAAGGCCTTTTTACGGTTGTCGGCCAGCCAGGCATTGCAATGGGCGTCGGCGCTGACGGTGCCGTCACCGTAGGCTGCTGGGGCACTACTTGCCAGAGAGTTCATGAAACTGCCCGACAGGCGACTGGCGCTGTGCGCCAGCACCAGGGAAGGCTCACTGTCCTGGGTATACAGGCGGCGATAGATGCTGCGCAGACGCTCGTACATGGCATTGGAGGTGGCCATGGTGGGCAACCCGAAATAGATGCCCGTGGCCCGCCCCGCAGCCATCAGGCGCTGGGCGAGCAACAGTGCCGCCTCGGTCTTGCCCGCGCCGGTGACGTCTTCCAGCAGGAAGAGCTGAGGACCCTCACCCAAGGGAAGGTCCGCCGCCTGGGCCTGAAGCGGAGTGGGCTGCGGGCAAACGGTATTGCCATTGGCCAGACAATCGGCAAGGCCGAATCGCGCCGCAGGCTCGCTTGGCATCAGTCCGGCCTGGCGGACCTGCGCCTCGGCCCACGGCAGCGCCATCCGCCAATATGTTCCCAGAGATTGCGGCTGAGACAAAAAATCTTCGGGATCACGCGAGGAACCCAGCCAATCACACAGCACGGTGAAACCCGCCAACCACCAGGCAGCATGCTTCATGCGATGGGCATCCAGTACGGGCAGCGTTTCCCCCCCCAGCAGCAGGGTGTGGAGATCGGTGACATAGGCACGAACAGCATCGGCATCCCGCCGGCTGTCGAGATGATCCCGCAGGATGATCTCCGTGGCCATGGGTGGCTGGCCGTGGTGGCCGGTGACGGCCCGCAGACACTGGTCGAGCCCCGCACCCCCCGGAAGCTGGCCACGGCGTTCTTGGGCCGCGGGGATGGTGCCCTGCTCGATGAGCAAAGGACGCACGATTTCCCGCCAGATGTGATAACCAAGGGTGTCGTGGCGCAGGCTATAGTCGCGCTGTCGCGGCTGCCGACCCAATTGCACTAGGGTATCGGGCGCAAGTTGCTGAAAACTATCAGAGAACTTACCCAGATCATGCAGGGCGAGAAAGAAGACCAACCAACGAGTGAAAAGCTTCTCATCAAGGCCGGTGAGATAAGCCAGGCACTGTCCCAAGCGCGGCCGGCAAGCCAACAGGGCCTGTCCCACCGCCGCCACATCCAAGGCGTGGAATGCCAGCAGGTGGCAGGCGCTATTGCCATCGGTTACCGCTGTTTTCCCCCAATACGCGAAGTAAGCGGAATCAAGGACATCGGTAGCTTGCCGATCCATACCGCCCTACCAGCCCCCAGCGCACCTTACGAGGGCGGGCGGGTGGGAGCCCGCCAAGCATTCCAGGAACAATCCATCCACGATCATGCCTCCTTTCCGTTCATGTGGATTCCGCCTTTGTCAGCACGGAACCGGCATTATCATGCTACCTTGCCGATGGGAGGCGGCCAAGCGCTTACATAGATTTCCCTGAGAAAGTACGCCCGAGCATTCAGATCAAGAATAGACCAGAGGTCTCTGGCCTGAGGAAGATATTGGTGGATAACGCTGCGCTCATCTCCCTACGATTATGCCGTAGGGTGGACGCAATCCGGAGGAGTGATGAGGCGCGCAGCGCCGGTCAATCACCGGTCTCCGTTTCCGGGAAGAACACACTCACCTGGGCGCCGCCCTCTGCGGCCTCACCCAGCCGGCAGTCGCCGCCGTAGGCGGCGACGATATCCTGTACCATGGCCAGGCCGATGCCGTGGCC
>JBHHYR010000414.1:0-1957 GCA_046757585.1 Binatia bacterium
AGGCTAGCAAGTGCGAAAGGTGCCATCATGCAGGATACACGCGGACAAGTCACGCCCTTGGCTGAAGTCCAAGGCCAATTGGCAATCACCACGCGCTTTGGTTGCGGCCGCAGGCCGCGCCGTGCCAACATGAGTGAGACAACTGCCTCCTGATTTATTAGAGTAGAGGGCGAAGGAGGCGAAGAGCTGATGGAACGCATAGAATCGGTGGTGGAAGGAGGGATGGCCCCCTCGCCGGAGGTGTTGGAAAGGCCGGTGCGGCGGCGATTTAGCGTGGAGTACAAGGCGAGGATCTTGGCCGAGGCGGATGCTTGCACTGAGCCCGGAAGGCTCGGCGAACTGCTGCGGCGCGAGGGGCTCTACTCGTCGCATTTGACCACCTGGCGGCGGCAACGCGACGAAGGGGCCCTGGCCGGTCTGACGCCCAAGCGGCGTGGTCGCAAGGCAAAGCCCAAGAATCCGCTGGCCGACGAGGTGGCCCGACTGCAACGCGAGAACCAGCGGCTGAAAGAGCAGCTCCGCCAGGCGGAGTTGATCATCGACGTTCAAAAAAAAGTCTCCGAGATGTTGAAGATTCCCCGGAAGGCCCAAAACGGCGAAGGGAACGACTGATGGATGCCAGCGAGCAGCTCGCCGCGGAGGTCGGCACGGCGGCGGCCTGTCGGGCAATGGGCGTGGCACGGGCGAGCGTGTATCGCCGCCGCCAGACGTCGCCGACGCCGACGCGCGATCGGCGCCGACAGCCGCGGGCACTCGACGAGGCCCAACGCCGCGAAGTGCTCGACCTGTTGCACTCCCCCCGGTTCGTCGACAAACCGCCGGCGGCCGTCTACGCCACGCTCTTGGACGAAGGGACGTACCACTGCTCGATTCGCACCATGTACCGCATCTTGCACGACGCCCACGAGGTCCGCGAACGTCGCAATCAGCTTCGGCATCCGCACTACCGCAAGCCCCAGCTGCTGGCCACGGCGCCCAACCAGGTCTGGTCGTGGGACATTACCAAGCTGCTGGGGCCGGCCAAATGGACCTACTACTACCTGTACGTGATCCTCGACATTTACAGCCGTTATGCGGTGGGCTGGATGCTGGCCCCGTGCGAGAACGCCAATCTGGCCATGCGGTTGATTCGCGAGACGATCGACAAGCAGGGTGTAGACGCGGACCAACTGACTATCCACAGCGATCGCGGCCCATCGATGAGGTCCCACACGGTGGCCCAACTACTGGCCACGTTGGGCGTGACCAAGTCGCACAGCCGGCCGCACGTCTCCAACGACAACCCGTTCTCCGAAAGCCAGTTCAAAACGCTCAAGTACCGGCCGGAGTTTCCCGAGCGTTTCGGCTCGCAGGAAGATGCCCGCAGCTTCTGCCAAACCTTCTTCCATTGGTACCACTACGAACACTACCACTGGGGGCTCGGCCTCTTGACACCGGCGATGGTCCATTACGGCCATGCCCCCAAGATCCTTGCTGCCCGGCAAGAAGTGCTGCTGGCCGCCTACGCTACCCATCCGGAGCGTTTCGTCCGAAAGCCGCCCTCGCCGCTTCCCTTGCCCGAGGCCGTCTGGATCAACCCGCCGATCCCGCTGTCGGATAACCACGAAAAAGGGCTTCCAAGAACAGTCAGTTCCCGGAAGCCCGATGCACCTTCGGCGCACCCTCGATCCGGCTATCCCTCGCCAGGTTGCGTCCCCGCAGAGCCTGACTCCGTTTCACCGGACCCCCTGATGATATCCGAATCGATGCTCCCAAAACAACCACCCTCGGACACCCGAGTCATGCCTCAAAAAATCCCGGGGGTGTGGGGGCTGGCCCCCACATCAACAAAAACTGCTCGCGAAGCGAGTCCACACTACACTAATTTCCAAAAGCAGGTGTCTCACAGAGGTTGACACGTTCCGTTCTCGCACGGGGCCAGCATCCAGCCCACCGCATAACGGCTGTAAATGTCGAG
>JBHHYR010000415.1:0-1953 GCA_046757585.1 Binatia bacterium
GAGAAATAGCCGCCTGCTGGCCCTGCTTCCGAGAGTTGCGCTGCTTCTACCAGGCGATTTCTACGACGTCTTGTACTCGTTCAGCCACAGCAGCGCGACGTTTTTTCAGAGTTGCTTGACCAGCCCTAGGCACCTGGACGAGGCGAAGCCTGCCTTGGTAGACATGGGGTCGATCCGAATGAGGCTCATGATCCGAGCGCGCGAGATCGCCGGTACGGCCCCACTCACCCGGCAAACGTCCCAGTTGATCAGCAAGGCGGTGGAGTTCTCGGTATCCGACAACGAATTGATGCGGCAAGAGCAGAGATCTGTAGACGAGCGGGCGAAGAATCTCGACAAGGATGGACGACATGTTGCGCCGGCTCGCTAACCCGCGCTTGGAGCCGACCACTTTCCACCCCGACCGCCCCACCGCCTCGCGCGGCGGCTCACGCGTACGACGTTCGGCCAGTCGTGGCGGGGTTGCTGGGCACAGGTCGATCGCATAATTGTCCCGCGTGCGCCTACCGAATGGAAGGCGAGCAGTCGTCGACATTCGAAAGCTGACGGACTACTGCCTCAATCCGGACAGTCCAAGGGGACGACACAAGGCCCGGGTCTTCGCGGCGGCGCTTGGGTTGCGGGCCGCCGATGCTGCGCAGTTGCGGGCCAAGTTGCTGGAGGGCGCGCAGACTGGCCAGGCCAATCTCGGTGAGCGCGATGCATACGGCCAGCGGTACACCATCGACTTCACGATGGTGACACGCGCGGGACGGGCGACCCTCCGTAGCAGTTGGATCGTCATCCGTGGTAAGAAAGTGCCACGGCTGACGACGTGCTATGTCGTGAAAAGGAAACGGTGATGGCCCGACAGAGACCCATCAAGTTGCTGGATACAGTAGCGCTCCTCGAGGACTTGGCGGCGCGCGAGCTGAAGCGTGGGGAGGTCGGCACCGTCGTGGAAATCCTTGCTCCTGGCGTCTACGAGGTTGAGTTCAGCGACGATGACGGACAAACGTATGCTGAGCTGGCGCTGCGGGGGGATCAGCTAGTCCTGCTCCACAACCGTGGCGAATCACTGCGGATCGTGGCGTAAGGGGGCCGAACAAGGCGATGGACCCGACCGGCTTGAGCTGGCCTACTTTCCGCGTGGCATCCTGCGCCGGCGGGTCATCGCCAACGCGTTCGGCGCCGAATTCCACAGGTCGAATGAGCGTCGGTTTCGTGGGTTTCGATCCACACTCTTGTTTGTGGTAGCTTTCAGCGCATGGAGATGCGCGGGACAGTGCATGGGCAACGGGTAGAACTGGAGAACCCAGCACCCGGCCTGGAAGGCAAGCGGGTCCGCGTACGGCTTGACCTACTCGAAGACGATCGAACGCTTACTCCGGCGGAGCAGGCTGAGATCTGGCGCGAGTGGGTTGAGTCGGGGCCGCAGGGGCCGATCGAGGACGACAGCGATGGTTGGCCGTGATCGGTCGGGGCGACATTCGCTGGTTTCGCTTTGATCGGCCGGACAAGCGACGGCCCGTTCTTGTCGTGGGGCGGCCGGATCTGTTGCGGAATTGGTCGCTCGTCCCCGTCATTCCGCTGTCGAGTCAGATTCGGGGTCTGTCCTGGGAGCTTCAGCTCGGGCGGGACGACGGCCTTCCCGGCTCATGTGTCCTGAAACCAGAGTGGATACGCTCGGTGCGAAGAGAAGAGTTGGGTCCGTGGCTTGCGCAGCTGCCCGGCGACAAATGGCCCGACGTAATGCGGATAGTCGTCGATGTGCTGGGCCTTTCGCTGGCGTGAAGATGCGCCGAACAGAGCGCTCGAGCGGACCGGCTTGAGCTCGCCACTTCCCCCGGTCGTCCATGCGCCGGCCGCTCAGCGTGAGCGTTAGGGTTGTCGGGCATGGGGCCGCTGCTTGAGGGGAGCGAACGGATTCCGTATTGTACGTTCATGGCGACGAGCGTGGAACGCATTGCGGAG
>JBHHYR010000416.1:0-1945 GCA_046757585.1 Binatia bacterium
GACGTCCTCTCCGCACCGAGCCAGACGAAACCCAAATGGCGTGAGCAATTCGGGCGCATGATCGTCGAGGCGTTTGCCTGCGGTGTTCCGGTCGTGGCGAGTGATAGCGGTGAGATACCCAATGTTGTCCGGGACGCCGGCATAATCGTGGGCGAGGGAGACCAGGCCGGATGGGTGCAGGCGCTCGGCGACCTGCTGGAGAATCCGGCGCACCGCGCAGAACTGTCAAAACGGGGCATGGAGAGAGCAAGAAGCAAATACGCTTGGCCTGTGATCGCCCGTCAACACTTGGCATTCTTTGACGAACTGCTGGACGCCCCGGGAAATCCGGGACGGTAGCGCTCGCGCTCCTCGCACTCGGCTGCGGGCAGCAGCGTGTGTCGCCATTCCTTGTGCTTCTCCTTCGCGCCAAGTCTCCGAGAGGGAATGAGTTCGGAGTGCTGAGGGCTGAGCGTGGAGGGCGTGGGAAACCTCGCAGGATACGTCGCTAGCTCCTGATCTTTGCGCTCTTTGCGGCTTGGCGCGAGGATTGACTTCCGCTCATCTTCTTGGTTCTCGCGGCGCCGACGGAGCGGCGCCCTCCAGTAGCTGTTGAGAGTTTTCCGCAACCAACCAACCCATAGTTCTCATGTGCGGTATTGCCGGCATACTTGGCGGTCAGGCCCGGGCGCCTGAGCTGGTCCGCGCCATGACCGCGGCCATGGTGCACCGCGGCCCGGATGCTGCCGGGTTCTTCGATGATACGTGCGTCGCTCTGGGCATGCGGCGCCTGGCGATCGTTGATGTCGCCGCCGGTAACCAGCCGCAGTCGAACGAGGCTGGGACGGTATGGATCGTCTTCAATGGCGAGATTTACAATCACGCCGATCTGCGCGCGCAGCTGCAGAAGCACGGGCATGTGTTCCGTACGGCCAGCGATACGGAGGTGATTGTCCACGGCTACGAGCAGTGGGGGATCGACGGCTGCCTCGAACGGCTGTGGGGGATGTTTGCCTTTCTCCTCTGGGACGCGGCGCGGCGCGAGCTGTTTGCAGCGCGGGACCGGTTGGGGATCAAGCCCTTGTACTACATGCGCGCCAACGGGCAGTGGCGCTTCGCGTCCGAGGTTAAAGCGCTGCTTGCGTGCCCGGATGCGCCGCGGGCGGTGAACACTGACGCGATTGGCTTGTACCTGCTGCACCAGTATGTGCCGGCACCTGCCACTTTCTTTGCCGGTGTTCGTAAGGTGCTCCCCGGCCACTACCTCAAATTCGACGCCGCCGGCACGATGACGCAGCGGCCGTTTTGGCGGCTGTCCTTCGACCCGTCCGGCACGCCTCCATCCTTCCCCGACGCCGCCGCCGAGGTGCGGGAGCGGGTGACCGAGGCGGTACGGCTGCGCCTGATGAGTGAGGTGCCGCTCGGCTGCCTGCTGTCCGGCGGCCTCGATTCGGCGGTCGTGGCAACGACCATGGCTCGCCTGAGTAATCAGCCGATACGCACGTTCACGGTGGGCTTCCCGGAGGTGCCGGGAATCGACGAGCGGCCTTACGCGCGACTGGTAGCGGAGCACTGCCACGCGGCGCATACGGAGCTGGAAGTGTCCCTCGATGCCACGGCACTCCTGGATCGCGCCGTCTACCACCTCGACGAGCCGCTCGCCGACGCCGCGGCACTGCCAACGCTGGCCATCTGCGAGGCGGCACGCGAGCACGTCACGGTGCTACTAACGGGCGAAGGCAGCGACGAGCTGTTTGCCGGATACCCGCGCTACGCCCTCAGCCGCGCGGCCGATGCCCTGCAGCGGATTCCGCCGCAGGCGCGCGGCACGGCACTGCAGGCTCTGGGCGCGCTGGTGCCAGAAGGCCGCGCGCGAAACGCACTCGGCAGGCTGGCTCGCGATCCTGGCGATGCGCTTGCGCGCAACGCGCTGTGGACGGGCGTGTTCACACCCACTGACGTGGCC
>JBHHYR010000417.1:0-1936 GCA_046757585.1 Binatia bacterium
ACGCAAAATCGCTTACCCTCGCTACGGTGCCTGTTTTTCAACGGACTGCTAGACCGAGGACGTCTTCGTCGGCCACGGACTGACCCGCCTTGCCGGCTTCGTTGATCGTCGTCACGTCATGCCCGAGTCGACGGAGTTCCTCCACAACTGGCAGCGGAAAGTTTTCGTCGGCCAAGAGGCGCGCCACAGCCTACGCCGCCTCGTTGGCGTGGATTTGCTCCTCGATCTGCTCGCGATGCGCACGCACATACGCCCAGGCGTCCGCCAGGTCCTCGGCACGCAGGGTCGGATAGGCACGGAGCAGATCCGCCTCGCTCGCCCCCAGTCGTCGGGCTTGCTCCAATACCCACACCGGAATCCGGGTGCGGACGATGCACGGCTCCCCGCCACACACGCCCCCCATGGTATCAATGCCCGGAAATGTGTCGCCTAAGTCCCGTACCACGCGTTGGAGTAACTGCGCCTTCTCTCCCCGCGTCATGCGCGCCAGCAGTTCCTCGGCTTCTTCCACGGTGCTCATGGTCCCTTACTCCGAGTCGGATTCACAGGGATCATTTCACAGTAGAGCACGCTGGTGCAACCTCCGGCACTTTGAAGCGGCTGGGTCTGGGAAGGGGTAATAGTGCGACCCTGCTGCTTGACGGCCTGGGTCTCCTCGCCCCAAGGCAATGCGACCTCGAACTGGACCTTCTTTCCCAAGACCTCCGTCGCATCTAGCACCTCGAAGCCGATCAGCTTACCGTGCGCATCAAAATCCGCGTGCACGCCTGGAGCAACCGTGACCGTCTGCGCCGCCTTGGTGCCTACAGCGCCGAGCCAGACGTAAAGCAAGTCCCGATCCGAATCATACTCAACTCTCATGGCCGTTCTCCCGTTGGGAACCGTCGTCCATACCTGGCCTTCACGGTCAGCAAGACAGGGGCGCTACCTCCACCCCTGTAGTAAACGGTCACTTCCTTCTCTTCGTAGAAGCGCCCTTCCCACTCGGCATGGTAGGAAAACACCATGACTTTTCCCAGCGTACCCGCTTTGGCGTCCGTCGCGTCCCACCCACCGTGCAGCACCAACTCGATCTCCCGCTGCGTGATTCCGCCCTGTTTGCCTCGCGACAGTTTGCACCGACTGATGTGGCGGCTCTCAATAGCTGTCGTCCGATGACATCTGCCTCGCGGCTGCGCGGAACTCTCGCGACGAAGTCTATGACCCGTAGCGCGAACTTCCTCGTGCGCTGTTCCAGCTCCCGCTTATCCATTTCTCTTACAACTGCCGCATTTCGCAATCCGAAATGTCTCTCAATCCGAATTCTGAATGTCGCGATCCACAATCCTCACTCTTAGTCTTCTGTTTCCGAAATCCGCGATCCGGAATCCGAATTTCCCTCGTTCCGATACCACTCGATCGTACGCCGCAGCCCGTCTTCGAAGGACGTCGTTGCCCGGAAGCTGAACTCCCGTTCCGCCCGTGACACGTCGAGGCAGCGGCGCGGCTGGCCGTCGGGCTTCGAGGCGTCCCAACGGACGGTGCCCCGGAAACCGGTGAGCTCGGCGATGAGATGGACCAGATCCTTGATGGTGATCTCGCGCCCGGCCCCGATGTTCACCGGATCGGGCTTGTCGTAGCGCTCGGTGGCGAGCACGATTGCGTGGGCGCAGTCGTCGACGTACAGGAACTCACGGCTCGCCCGGCCGCTGCCCCACACCGCGATCTCGTCGGCGCCACGTTCGACAGCCTCGCAGCACTTTCTGATCAGGGCCGGAATGACGTGCGACCTTGCTGGGTCGGAGCTGTCGCGGGGGCCGTACAGATTGACCGGCAACAGGTGAATGGCCCCGAACCCGTACTGCTCGCGGTAGGCTTGCGCCTGCACGAGCAGCATTTTCTTCGCCAGGCCGTACGGGGCATTGGTTTCCTCCGGGTAGCCGTTCCACAGATCGTC
>JBHHYR010000418.1:0-1936 GCA_046757585.1 Binatia bacterium
CGGCTGGGAGAAGGTGAGGATGAGGGGGATTGAACGGCTGGCGCAGCCCCCCTCTATCTTTTCTCCCTCCGCGCGCCTGTGGACCGCACCGCGCATCTAACAAGGTCGCCTGCGGCAGCATCGCATCCCCCTCACCCTGACCCTCTCCCATCCGGGCGAGGGAATTGAGACGGGAGAGGGGACTGACAAGCGGAGAGGGAACTCCGAAGCGGAGGGGGGCCTCAAGAAGGAGACGTGTCGCATGGTCACCGTCAAAACAGGTAGCGCGCGTAGAACGATACCGTGCTCAGGCCGACGATCAGGCCGGCGGCGCTCAAACCGACGACCCGCAGGCGATACCGCCGCCGGCGGGCGGCGACGTCCCGTGTGTGGAGCTGCGGAATCACCGCCAGCACCGGCAGTGCACACGCCGCCACCTCGTCGGTCAGACGAAAGGAGGTATCCAACTGCCAGAGGAGGATCGGCAAGCCGATGGCCAAGGCGAGGCTACCACCCAGGCCGGCCAAGGTGAGGAAAGCGCGATTCGGCCGCGACGGTGCCTGCGGAAGACTGGCCGGGTCGAGCACGCGAAACCGTTCCCCTTTTTGGCGCCGCTCGAGGCTCTGGGACAACTGGGCTTCGAGCTTCTTGTCGAGCATCGATTGGTAAGTCTTTTGCGTCACCCCATAATCTCGGGTCAGGCCCAGCAGCTGCTGCTCGCGCGTGAAACCATTTTCAACGCGCGCCTGGTACGCCTCGATCGCCCGCTCGACGTTTTGCTTTTCCGCTTTCAGCCGCATAATTTCCGCCACCGCTCCGCGCAGGGCCGCAGCCAACTCTGGGGGCAATAGCGGATCGGCCGGCACCCTTTCAGCACCGGTACTGTCCGGAAGGTCCGCTTGCAGCCGGTCGATCTGATGCCGTGTGGTGATCACATCGGGGTGCAGATCGGTGTAACGACCACGGAGCTCGGCCAGCTGCGCCTGCAATTGCCGCAAGCGACCCCTCGGGTTGACTGCCTGGACTCCAGGGCCGGCTCGCTGCAAGGATCTGGCTTCAGCCGCTTGCTTGTCGAGCAACAGCTTGCGCTCCTTGGCGGCTGACAGGGCCATGCTGACGGTTTGGAGCTGCACGCGCAGTCCCTCGAGTGCACGCATGTTGGCTTCACGTTGTTCCGGCAGCTCGCCCATGTGTTCTTGCTTGAACGCCTGGATCCGTGCCTCCTGTGCCTCGAGCTCGCGCTTGACTTTTTCCAGCTCATTTTCGAGGAATTCGGTGGTACCACTCACATGTTCCTCGCGAATCCTGAGATTCTCGTCGATATATAAACCCGCGAGGCGGGCCGTCACTTGCTGCACGACAACCGGGTCGTGACCCTCGTACGAGATGCGGAACGCGTTGTCACGCGGGAACACCTGAATCTGGATCTTCTTCCGCATCGCAGCAACGATACGCTCGCGTGCGACCCCCTGCGCCCGTAAGTCTCGGAAGAGATTGAAATCATTGATGATCGCCTCCAGGCGCGTGCGGCTCAATACCTCCTGGCTCAGCGCGTTGAGGCGTTCCTGCACGCGCGTCGTCACCGTGGCTTTCACGAAGCTCTGCGGCACGTCCTGGGGCTCGACCATGATCAGTGTTGTGGACTGATACACATTGGGGAGTGAACGGACCGTCCACACCGTGAGCATGGCCCCGACCGCGAAGGCGCACACCGCCACCAACCAGTGGCGCTGAATGGCGTTCAGGTACTCGAGCACTGGGTTGTGGGCACCCATGAATCCTCAATGCGGTCTTTCGAGATAAATCTCACAGCTGAGTGAAACGACGCACCCTGAAAGCGGACCGGTTAGCCTTAACCTCAATCCGAAGATAACAGCGGGCCTTTATTGCTGCTTCCCCCTTTGGCAAAGGGGATCGAGAAATTGGTGCAGCCCCCCTGGGGTCCCTCTCCCTCTGT
>JBHHYR010000419.1:0-1934 GCA_046757585.1 Binatia bacterium
GCCGCACAAATGGCCATGACGGTCGTTGATCGTCTTGAAGCCGTCCAGATCGACGAAGAGCATCGACAGGGGATTGCCAGTGCGCGAGGTCCGCTTCGTCTCCCGCCGCAACACCACCGACAGGAACCGCGAGTTATACAGTCGGGTCAGGTCATCGGTCAACGACAACGAAGTGGCGCGTTGCAGCCGCAGCGCATTGTCCAGCGCGATTGAGGCCGGCTCGACCACCATTCCCAATGTCGCCACCAGCTCCGGGCCCATCGTCGGTACACGCTCGGCGGGTTGCGCATCGAGCCCCACCAGAACCCCGACGGTCCGCCCGCGGCTGACGAGCGGAAACGCCACGGCCGCAACAGCCGGCCCCACCGGCGTGCGCCGGTCGCACGCGAGGTTGGCCGACGCCGACTCCTTCCCGCGACGAAAGGTCCAGCCACCGAACGCCAGGGCGGCCGGCTCCAGACCGGACGCGAGTCCCCGGCTGGCCAGGATCCGCAGCGCGTGGCGCTCGTCAGGTACCAAGACGGCCCAGGAAGCCACGGGCAGCCACCGGCTGACGTCGGCTGCCAGCACCTCAGCCACGCGCGCGGGCTCGACCGACGCGTTGACGCGGCGAAAGACGTCGGCCAACACGTCGTGACGCGCCAGGTGTCGCCCGAGCGGGGCACGACACATTCGCAGGCGTGCTGACAACTCGGTCGGCTGAGCGAGCGCCAACTGGCAGTCGATCTCGACCGGACGCAGCGGCGCCTTCAGATGGGTCGTGAAACCGGCCGTGTGGGAAAGCTCCGCCAGATATCGGTCCGCATCAATCGAGTACGAGACCGAGTACGAGACCAGTGGCACACCGCGTGCCAGCGCTGCCAGACGCCGCCGGTTCGGCCGCTTCCCGGGCACGAGCTCCCACAGAACCGCATCGGCAACTCGCGCCGGCCTGCGGGCGGGCACCTGCCGCTGCGGGATACAGGTCACCCTGAATCGGCGCAGCCGCGCGAGCTCGGCGACATGCTGCCGGACGTCGGGGCTGGCGTGGTAGACGGCCAGCGCAACGCACGCGCCCGCGTCAGCCCGGCGGCGCGGTGTCGAAGCTGTGCCAAATCGCGTTGGCATCGGCTCCAAAACGAACTTCCGTGTCCTCCTAAGTAGTTCTAACGAAGCTGCGCCTCAAACCGACGAGTAAGAGCGTAAGAGTCTTGATCGTTGCGGCGACCGGTGATCGTGCGAGCCGACCGGGGGCGCAGCTTCGTGAGGCAGCATGGTTTAGAGCCGCTTTGCGGCGGTCCGCTTCGCGGTTGGGGAAAAGACGAGGCGTCCGAGCGAGAAGGGCCTCGTCTCGGACGCCGGTTGGGTGATATCTCTTCAGGTGCCAGCCGAGAGGAGGTATCGTGCCCAACGTTGCCGAGATTATCAAAGACCACGTGACCCTGGAAGTCCGCTGCATCGACCGCCTGTATCTCAACGCCTACGTCCCGCGCTTGCAGCGCAGCGGGGGCGTGGTGGATTTCTTGGTCCGGGCCTGTCGGCAGAAGATTGCGTCGCCGGCCGTCTTTGGCCAACTCCCCACGGCTTTCAAGACCCGGCTCCGGGCCTGGGCCGATCAGCACGGCATCCCCTGGGTGGAGTTTCGCAAGGGGGACCGCAACGATGCCGTGGTGCAACGCTACCGGGACCGGTTGGCCAAGCCCAGCGGGGTGGGCCTGATCGGGGTGGCGCAAGAACGGGCCTCGGCCTGGACCGCGACCAAGACACGGCAGGTGCAGCTGCTCTTCCCCCGCCGGATGACCCGCGCCACCCCCGGCCGGTTCTCCACTCGGGTGATCACCGCGGGCGTCACCCCCAGTCTCCACATCGCCTGCAAGCGCTGCCAGATCAAGCAGTACTTCACGGAGGAACGCGCGCTGCGCACCGAGACCACCTTCAACAACACCTGCGATTTC
>JBHHYR010000420.1:0-1925 GCA_046757585.1 Binatia bacterium
CTTGGCCGAAGGAATCCCGTACTGTAGCGCTGCGTATAGCTCGACGTTTCAATTCTCCGGGCCACCGCCGCCGACAAGAATCCCGTTCCGCCTGCTGAGCTTCCCTACGTAATACCTATGCATCGGGGTGCCCCTACCGAAGTTGGCCCCCGCAGGACATATGTGGAGCTGTGTCGAGCGACCTGGGCTCCGCACAAACTTCATCCTTGTTTCCGAGCGGCCTGGTTACGCCCCGTACAGTGTGAGGTAGTCCGCCACCACTTGGTCCATCGTTCGCACCGGTGGCAGCGAGCGCCGCCAGCCATCAATCGTGCCTGCGGGGTCAGCCACCATTTCGCGGAACACGACAGCCAGGGCGCGCCAATCGCCAGGACCAACGAGCCGCCCATTGACGCGGTCGGTCACCAGTTCTGCGAGTCCCCCGATCCGGGTCCCCACAACCGGCGTTCCGACCGCGTGCGCTTCGATCGCCACGCTCGGACCACCCTCTAGGGAGAGGCTCGGGCAGCATAGGACGTCATAGCGCGGCGCGCCAGGTGGGTTGGGGCCTCGGCTGGCCGGATCGGCGCAGCAAACGTAACGCGAGGGTCATCGCCAAGTGCATGCTTCAATGCGCCTACCCGGCGCTCGTCATCTACGCTATTGCAGGGGCCACGGAGCTCGACACGGAAGGGCAGGTGGCGTGGCAGGCTTGCCACCGCCCGCGCCAAGTCACCTACACCCTTGATCGCGTCGAAGCGGCCCAGATAGCCGATGGTGACAGGCGTCTGCGTTGGCCGCACTGCGGGCTCCGGTTTCTTCCTGATGTTCTCCTGGCTGGCGCCTAGTCGGTTGAGAGCCACCCGGTCCCTTGGCGCACCATTGGCAATGACCGCCTCCAACGCCCATTGGGTCAGGAGCACGAACTTGTCCACCGTGGACAGCATCTTCCGCTGCATAGCTTGATTGCGAATGATCAGGTCACGCATGCCGAGAGCCGTCCCGACCTTTCCCTCTACCATCCCCGCAACCCGGCCAAGTGCATGCGGGATTCCCGCTAGAACTCGTGCGAGCGGCCTTGGCAGTCCGCGGCGCTGCAGCTCGCAGGCGGCACACTTGGCGGGTTCGCACAGGCCGTCGCACAGCTGTACGCCCCAACGCATCATTGTCCCCCGCTGGCAGATATAGCCGAGGCTGCTGGCGTGAGTGGTCACTATCACTCGGGCCCCGGTCGCCTTGGCGGCTTTCAACTCCTGCAGCCCCAGCCCGGTCACAAAGGTATGCACATGAACCACGTCAGGGCGTTGTCGCTGCAGCCAACTGTGGAAGGCCTCGGTCCCCGGAACCGACACTCCTCCTTGACACTCCGCTCGACTTGGCGAACGTGGAATCGGATAACGATACACTGGGACGCCGTCATCATCATACATCTGTTCGTCGACACGAGCCGGGTCCGGCGCCGCCACGATCACTTGGTGTCCAGCCCTGCGCAGACGGCGGCTGAGCCCATCCACATACACTTCCGTGCCTCCGAGGCTTTCGGGGTAATACCAGCCCAGCGCCTGGATGATCCTCATTCCCTGACTGCCACGCTTCTCACAGTGGAATCTCGTAGACGGCGAGCAAAACCATCCGAAGCAGAATTCACAAGCGATGGTTGCATGTTTGTCCTCTTTGCTTTCGAACGCCCGTCCTCTGCATCTCCGCGGCTCAGTGGTGAAATTCCTTAGTCCTATTGAGCTTAGTGAGAGACACTGGAACGCGACTGACAAAGTCTAGGAACCGGTTCCCCCGTAACGCGTTCAGCGTACAAGTTATGCGCGCTTCTCAATGCGGGGTGGGCCAGGCAGCTGATACTGCGACCAAACTGGGGTAATGAACTCGCCCTCGTCGCCACGCGGTGTTCCAGCCAACGGATCCCGCCGCGGGCGCCGCAAGTCACGGGA
>JBHHYR010000421.1:0-1904 GCA_046757585.1 Binatia bacterium
GTGCGGCCAGCCGCGCGAGGACCGTACCGGCACCGGCACGCTGAGCGGATAGGAGGCGCAAGCGGCCATTCTCACCCGGTGCCCGAGTAGCCCCGCGCCTGGAGGTCATCGAGGAGTGTCACGTGACAGGCTCTCTGACTTCGATTCGGTCGATTCCCGGCACGTTCTCACACTCACCCTGTAGCCCTCCCGTTCCGCCGTTCAGTGAACCGCAGCTTCTATCATTCCGCGTAGTCGAACAGCATCTGGCTCCGCATCGCACCGGGCGGGGCTCGGGCGGGAGCCACGATTGGCGAGTCGGTGGGGAGACCCAAATGCGCCAGGATCTTTCGCACGACTGGCAGGTCGGTCAGGAACGCGATGATCTCCCGGCGGCCGCCGCAGGCGTCGCATTCAAGGGCGTCAACGGCGAACACCCGGCGCAGGAGCTCGGCCCATTTGTAGCGACGGCGTGGTCGCGGCCGTTGGGTGCCGGGAACGTGCGACTGAACGTCCGACTGCTTGTGTGAACACGCCTCGTCTTCCCTCGGCGGGGGAGTGGGAACGATGTAGGGCCTGAGGCGGGCCGCCGGTGCCAGCACGCCGTGATACGTGACCAGCGGGTAACGCGGGCGTGGCACGAGAGCGACCAGGCGTTCGATGAAGGTGAGCGGCGGATATGCGACGGCGCGCGAGCCATCCCTGTAGACCCTCTTGAGCTTGTAGATGACCCGACTGCCGTTGTCGGAAAGCGTAAGGCGCTCATTCGCAATGGCAGGCCGCGCCACATAGCGAATGAGACGTTCCAGGTTTTCGCGTCCGCAGGCCGACACGCGTACATTAGCGTGCAGCGAGAAGCCCAGGTAGCGGGTCTCGCGCCGGCTCATGACCTCGGGCGCCGGATCGGGGTCGCGGCCGAGCATCGTGACCTGGGCGCCGGTCTGGGCGCCGAGGGCCTGACGTCCCTGGACGGCGGCGGCGGTGAGCTCCGCGAGCGCCGCGTCTTCGTCGGCGATATCAGTGTCGTCCGCCAGGCGACCGGACTTTCGAAGGAAGCGGAGAACGCGATGCGCGATGCGCCGCGTCAACAAAGCGACTTCGTCGTTGCTCGGCGGCGGTGTCTCGTGGAAGAACGGGGAAGGCGGCTGGCCGCGGTAGACGCCGTCGAGCATGAGCACATGGAAATGCACGTTTAATCTGATGGCGGAATCGAATCTCTGGACAAAACAAACAGCGCCGGTCCGCCCGTCGGCGAATCCATTGCGCCTCGCATGCTGAGTCATCCAGGTATCGAGCGCGCGAAGATAGATCGTGCGCACGCCCGATAGCAGCTTCGGGTCATAGGCGAGCCAGAAGCGCGCTTCGTACGGCAATGACAGCACCCATTGCCGCACTGGCACCTCGGGCAGCACCGCGTCGATGAGATGCGCCGCGGTTTCTGCCATTCGCCGCCCGCCACAGGACGGGCAGAAGCCGCGGCCTTTGCACGAGAACGCAAGCAGCGCGTCCTTGCCACAGTCCCGGCAATGCACGCGGGCGAAACCGCGGGCAAGGATCCCGCAGTCCAAGAAACCGCGCAGCTCGCGTTCCACGAACCGCGGCAGGGAGCGCGACGGGTCAGCGTGGACGATCTGGAGGAAGGTCTCGAGATGCTCCGCCAGCACGCGATAGAGCACCGTCTTTTCCGGCGTACGCCTCCTGTAGACAGTGCCCGGTCCTGCGATCCCTCCCACATACCTGTCATGTCAGGAAGCGCCGGAGGTTTCGCCAAAACCGCGGCTGCTGACTCAGCCGGGTTCTGCAGGGGCGCAAGCCGTGTTGTAACAACGGCGTACACGCAGTGTCGGTCGTCGCAGAGGCGGCTCGGCAGACGTCGTCGAGATGTGCACCGTGCGCGCGGGAAAGGGCCCGCGCATGCAGGATCG
>JBHHYR010000422.1:0-1884 GCA_046757585.1 Binatia bacterium
GCCAGGATGCCGAGTTGCGTCAGCTTGCCAAAAACGCCCACACGGAGGCCCGCGGCTGCCGCCCGGCGACTGATTCGCAGCAGCCCGAGGGCTGCGGGCCAGGCTACGAGGGCCAGGACGGAGGGCGTGCGGTTGAAGAAGTGCTCCGGAATCGGCAGGTCGGGAGGGAACGGCCGGAGCAGCCGGGCGATTGTCCCGTCGGTCAGAAGTTCGGAAAGGAGGACAACGAGCCCGATCAGTATCCCGACGAGAAGAGCACGGACGGCGCGGGCTCGCCAGGTCGCATCCAAGTTTCTCGCGGCGTTGACGAGAACCAGACCGGCGACGAACAAGCCGAACAGTCTTAGGGAAAGAACCAGACTAGCTGCCGGGTTCACCGACCAGAAGGAGCTTATCCCGCCCCATAGGACAACGCCCGCGAGACACACGGCGACCGGGCGCAGGGCACGAGAGACGCTAAACAACCGCCATCCCCCGTCTCGGGCAACGAGAACACCGAACGCAGCGAGAATGAAAAGAGGCACTAAGCCTCGGGGCACGTAGAGGGAAAGGGGCACTGTCACGAAGGCAGCGCTCTGGAGGACGTGGCCGGTATCAAATTTAGCGATCAAGACGTTTGCGTTCCTGCCTTTACTTCTGCCGGTAAGGAGTGTTAAGCGGGCCGTTGCAGCAGGATGATTGCCCTGCCGCCGGCACAGAGAGAGAGGTAGCTTATGGTAGTGACCAGCCTGATCTGAGTGGTCCACCTTTTATGAGAGAGTCTGGCGTGGTTGCCAGCCCTCCTGTGGTGGCGGGGGCACAGCGTAGTCCGGCACATTGGTGTCTGGCAAGATCGCTGGCGGTGCCGGTGTTCTGTAGCCCAGCGAGCTGTGCGGCCTGGGTGGGCCGGCCTCGGTTCGCTCGCCATGCCGCTTCACGAGCACGCTGGCGGCACGGTAGGTGTCGAGGTCGCTTATCATCCGCGTGCGTTTGGCCGCTTGCGGCGGATCATACGTCGCTAAGGGCCATCGCCGAATGGCCTCGAGCGCCAATTTGTGCTACCACTCCGAGAGCCGAGCATCCATCTGTGCAATGTCGGATGAAAGCGATCGACCGGATGGCCGATGTTGTCTTCTTCCAGGGAGTGGCAAAGTGACAGTGCAGCAGAATATCGAGGCGAAGGTCAGGGCATCGCTGTCGCCGACGCATTTGGAGGTCATCAACGAAAGCCATAAACACAGCGTGCCGCCTGGCTCGGAATCGCATTTCAAGCTGGTCATCGTGTCGGATCGGTTTCAAGGAAAACCTCTTGTCCGCCGTCACCAAGCGGTGAACAAGATTCTGGAAAAAGAGCTGAAGGAAGATATCCACGCCCTTTCCCTGGAAACGCTTACCGCTTTGGAATGGGAGCGTAGAAGCGGCCAAACCGTTCCCACGCCACCCTGCCTTGGGGGGAGTAAGTCGGAATAATAATCTCGTTTGAAATGCCGGGTCGGGGGAGTGCCGGAGGAACATTCGAAAACCTAAGTTGAGACCCATGATCACCCACGGATTCAAGAAATTGCTGGCGGAGGCGAACGCCGTCATCGAGACGGTGTCCGCCCAGGAGGCGTTAGAGCTCGTCAACGACCCGAACACCGTATTCGTGGACGTCCGCGAAACAGCCGAACGAGAGGGAATGGGCACAATCCCAGGCGCGGTCCACGCTCCCCGCGGCTTTCTGGAGTTTATCGCCGATCCGGAAGGTCCCCTGCATAACGATGTGTTCGTCAGTGGCAAACGGCTTCTGCTGTTTTGCGCCTCCGGCGGGCGCTCGGCGCTGGCGGCGAAGACCCTGAAAGACATGGGGCTCACGAGTGTGGCTCATATTGCGGGCGGCTTCCCGGCTTGGCGGGACGCGGGGGG
>JBHHYR010000423.1:0-1877 GCA_046757585.1 Binatia bacterium
CCGTCCTGCTGGTGAGATCGATGTCCACCAGGGTGCGCTCGCGGCGCCGGTTGATGCGCACCAGTTGCGAGGCCTGTGGATAGGCCGTGGGCAACAGGCCACCGGCCAGGTCCAACACCTCGGCGACGGTCTTCTCCCCCTTGATCTCGTAGATAGCGGGGCGCCGCACCTCGCCAGCCACCCCCACGGTGCGGCCAATCGGGGGGATAAAGATCACATCGCCCGGGAGCAGCCGGACATCGCCGCTCGTGTCGCCATGCAGCAACAGGTCATAGAGGTCGAGGCGCCGCACGAGCTTGCCGCTGCGTTTGAGCTGGATATCGCGCAGCGAGCCGATGGACTGGATTCCACCGCTGACGAACAGGGCATTGGTCATGGTGGAGAGTGCGCTGACCGTGTAGGATCCGGGACGGTGGGCCTCCCCCAGCACGAACACCCGGATGGAGCGCAGTGGTCCCATGGTGATACTGGACTTGATTCCGATCATCTGCTGGGAGATGCGCTGCCGGAGGTCACGTTTGAGTTCGGCGAAGCTCAGGCCGGCCACCGAGATCGGGCCGATGCCGGGGAAATTGAGCACCCCTTCGCGCGTCACCTGCAGGCTGTGTTCGGCGTTTTCCTTGCCGAACAACTGCACCTGCACGGTATCGCCGGGGCCGATGACGTAGTCTGCCGGCACCGGGATATCGGTGGCAGGGGCGAAGGTGGTGGGCGCGCCCGCGAACAGGTCGTAACCGAATTGCTTGAGCCGCTGCCGGACGGCCTTGGGCTGTTTCTTCTCGGCGATCTTCGGCGTTCCAGCAGTTTTCGCCGCCTCCTGCTCGATCCTGGAGGGGCCTTTGACTGGGCGCGGCTTGACCACCGCCGGGGCGGGTTGCGGGCCGGTTTGCGGTTTGCCGGCCGCCTGTTTGCCCAAGGCCCGCAGCGCGGTGGCGCGTTGTTCCGGGCTGAGTTGTTGTAACAGTTGGAGCTGCTGCGCTGTGGGCTCAACGGCGTTCGCCGCGGCGTGTGCCAGCAGGATGCCACAGAAGAGCACGCGTAAGATGTATTGAATCATATGCCTGTTGGCCTTTTAATGTTTAAATTCAATCGATATCGCCCGCGGCAAGCCGCGGGGTAAGCCATACTATGCGCGGGTCTGCTCACTGAAGGCGCTGCTCCCATTGGAAGAATCCCCGTTCATCGTAACTCAGGCCATTGCCGGATTCATCACGGCGCCGGTCCACCCCCACCCCCCATGTGAAGCGTGCCCCGCCCAGCTTAAGGCTGTTGCTCAGCTCCAGATTGTTGATCGTCTGGGCGGCCAACGTGAGGTTGTTCTGCCCGCCTCCGTCGCGGTTCAGGCGCACGCGGCGCAACAGCAGGTTCCAGGGATGGCTCCAGGCATCGATCCGCGTGACACCGGCGGCCACCAGGCGCGCAGCGTTGTCCGTGGCGAAACCGATGCTGCGCCCCCGGTAACGGTAACCACTCCTGTAGATCCCGTGATTATACGCGCAGTTGAGCTGCGGCGTGGAGGACGCAAAACCGCAGGCCGTATCGCTGTACTCCAGGTGAATCCGGTAGGAAGTGCCTTTCCAGCCACCCCAGGTCTCCACCCCGAACTGGCCGAGGAATTTCGAGGGCAGCCCGCCCGCCTCGTCCTCGCCGATCGTCTGCCCGTAGACGGCGAAGGGTAGATCGATCAGCGGCGAGGCCCAGCGGAAGTCATAGCCGGCCAGCTGATTGCCCGGCTCCTGGGCACGGCTGAGGTTGACCCCCCGGTTGTCGTTGCCGAACAACAGTTTCCTGAAGGTGGACAGATCGCATGGCCGCCCTTCGCCACACCACTGGGCCGAGCGCGACAGGCCAAGCTCCAGGCCGCGCAGGGGCTTGAA
>JBHHYR010000424.1:0-1868 GCA_046757585.1 Binatia bacterium
TGGTCGTAGACCTCGCTCTCGAGCTGGCCGACGTCCACGGCCTCGCTCGCCAGCCGTGCGCGTAGCTCCTGGACCTTCTGCGTCGTCTCCGGGTCCACGCCGAGGCCCTGCGCCTGCTCGATGGCCTTGGCCAGCTCCTTCTCGATCTCCGCCTTGTCAGCGGTCTGGTAGAGCGCGAAGGCCTCCTTCACCTGCGGCAGCAGGTCCTGGTCGAGGAACTGGCTCACCTCGGCGCTCTTGGCGTGCATGATGCGATAGAGCCCGAAATCCAGATCGGGTTGATCGAGCTGGAATCAGCTCTTTCAACAAGGTCTTCAGCTTCTCGTACTTCTTGCTCATGGGTTTCGCCTCAGGGTTGCAGCCAGTCGGTGACCGGGCGCGACAGGAATTCTGCGACCGGGATGCCATCGCCGCCCACGAGCAGGGTGCGCTTGACCTGGAAGGCCTTGGCAAACGCGGCGAGACCGGAGTGTGCGAGCGGCGCGCGTCCACTCTTGACCTCGAGACCCACGACCGTGCGTCCCTTGCGCAGCACGAAGTCCACCTCACGATTGCCCTCGCGCCAGTAGAAGAGCTCACACTCGCCGCCGGTAGCCGCGTTGGCCAGATGCGCGCCTACGGCCGATTCGGTCAGCCGACCCCAGAATTCACGGTCGTCACGGGCCTCGGCAGGGGGGAGTCCGGATTGCGCGGTGAGCAACGCCGTGTTGAAGACTTGCAGCTTCGGGCTGGAAGCACGCGTGCGCACCGCCTTGCCGGAGTACTTCGGTAGGCCCGTCAGCATCCCGGCCGCGGACAGCAGGTCCAGATAGTGCGCCAGCGTGGTGGTGTTGCCGGCATCGTGGAGCTGGCCCAGCATCTTGGTGTACGAGAGCATCTGCCCCGAGTAGCGACAGCCCAAGTCGAACAGCCGCCACAGGAGCGCGGGTTTGTCCACGCGGGTGAGCAACAGCACGTCGCGCGCGATCGTGGTTTCCACCAGCGCGTCGAGAACATAGCGACGCCACCGCTCCGGATCGTCCGCCAGTGGCGCAGCGCCGGGATAGCCGCCGAAGTAGAGGTACTGCTCCAGCGTGAAGCCAAAGGCCGTCTGCATCTCGGTGTAGGACCAGTGCGGCAGACGCAGGGTCTCGAAGCGCCCGGCCAGGCTCTCGGAGAGGCCGCGCTGCATGAGCAGCGGCGCGGAACCGAGCAGTACGACGTGAAGCGGACAGCGGTGACGACTGTCCTCGTCCCATAGTCGCTTCACCGTCTCGGACCAATCGGGGATCTTCTGCACTTCATCGAGAGCGAGCAGCGCACCGCCCCTGCCCCCGTCCTTGGCCAGCAACCGCGCGCGCTCCCATTGCGCGGTGAGCCAGGCGGCGTCGCGCAGTGCGGGTTCGTCAGCCGAGGCGAACACTTGCGGGCGTTCGGAATCCGCCATCACCTGCTGGACCAGGGTCGTCTTGCCGACTTGCCGCGGCCCGGCCACGACGTGCAGGAAACGCCTTGGCTCCCCCAGCCGGGCAGCCAGGGTGTCGCCCTGCGAGCGGCGGAACGGGTCAGGGTCAGTCAAGGCGCTCATGGCAGTGAGTAAATTTACTCAGCACCCTGCGCGCCGTCAAGCACGCCGAGCTGGTGGGCAAGGACACCGGCGGGTCGGGCAACCGACGGGTCACGTTTGTCATGCAAGAGGCGGGGATTTTGCCCGTCGTGCCACGCCAAGCGAGCGGTCCTGTGGGCGGAGTGGCTGGCCACCGAGGTGCTGGCCCCGGTGAAGCACCACCAGTGGGTGTTCACGGTGCCGAAGCGTCTGCGGCTGTTCTTTCTGTACGACCGGCATCTGCTCGGCGAGCTGTCGCGCTGCGCGTGGCAGACGGTGCGCG
>JBHHYR010000425.1:0-1862 GCA_046757585.1 Binatia bacterium
GCGAGGTGCCGGTGCTGCCGCTCCAGCGCAACGAGATCGTCTCCGAGTCGCGCATAGCCCAGATCATCGAACGGGCGCGCCGAGCGGCCGAGGAGAAGTCCGGCGCGGCGCGGCAGGGACACCTCTTCGCCGACCTCGAGCAGACGCTGCGCGAGAGCGACCGCGCCAAGCGCGTCGAGTTTTCCACTCACGAAGAGGGCTGGAAGAACAAGCTCATCTGCGGCGACTCCCTGCACATAATGGAGTCGCTGCTGCACTACGAGGGTCTGCGCGGCAAGGTGCAGATGATCTACATCGATCCGCCGTACGGCATCAAGTACGACTCGAACTTCCAGCAGAGGGTGGACTCGACCAAGAACGAGGGAATGGATCAGGCCGACGATGTGCTCACGATCAAGGCATTCCGCGACACATGGGCACTCGGGGTCCATTCATACCTGTCGTACTTGGAGGAGCGCCTGTACCTCTGTCGCGACATCCTCAGAGAAAGTGGCAGTATCTTCGTACAGATCAGCGACGAGCACGTTCATCGCGTACGCACGTTGCTAGATGAGGTATTCGGAGCCAGCAACTTCGTCTCGCAAATCACCTTCTTCAAGACCAGCAGTCAATCGAGCGATTTTCTGTCTTCGCCGGTGGACTACCTCCTCTGGTACGCAAGGGACAAGACCACCTGCGAGTACCACCAGCTGTACCAGGAGAAGGATCTCGGAGGGGAAGGTGCTGGCCAGTATACGTGGAGTGAGCTTGCTGACGGCACTCGGAGGCGAATGACGGCTGCCGAACTCAAAGGAGCCGAGCAACTGCCGGAAGGGGCAAGGGTGTTTCGTCCAGACAACCTGTTTAGTACGCGGCAGGGACGGGACCATGAGATTTGGTCCGTGAATCTCGATGGCCGCGAATACTGGCCCGCAGGTGCTTCGACCTGGAAGACAAACCAGGAAGGGATGGAGCGACTCCGGAAAGCTCGGCGGCTGATGCCGATCGGCAATACCCTTTGTTACGTGCGATACATCGAGGACTTCAAGGCCTTCCCAATCACCGGGATCTGGACGGACACCGTCATCAGCGGGTTCGTCGGTGGCAAGTTCTACGTCGTTCAGACAAGCCCGAAGGTCATAGCCCGCTGCATTGCGATGACAACCGTTCCGGGAGACCTGGTTCTCGATATAACGTCTGGAGGTGGGACCACGGCCTACTGTGCGGAGTCGCTCGGCCGTCGTTGGGTCGTGTGCGACACCTCCCGCGTCGCTGTGAACATCACACGCCAGCGTCTGCTCAGCGCGATTCTCACGGCCTTCGTGCTCAAGGGTGAGCGCGTCTCGGCCGGCCTTCGATACCGCGAGCTCCCACATGTGACCATGGGGAGTATTACCTCTGAACGTGAGGCTGGACGCGTTGAGCTCGTGGACGATCCGCTCGTCGATGCATCCGCCCTCCGCGTCACCGCCAAGCAGATCAACGATGCCGTGAAGGTAGTGGACGTGTACGGGAACGAGTCCACGGTGGTAAAGGACCTGAACGGCAAATGAAGAAGACCACCGCGAACTGGCTCGCCAGCGCCGATTACGACCTGCAGACGGCCGAAGCGATGCTGACCTCGAGGCGCTACGTCTACGTCGTCTTTATGTGCCACCTAGCGCTCGAAAAGACGCTGAAGGGGCTGTGGGCGGAGGCGAAGAACGAGTTGGCCCCACGCATTCACGATCTGCTCTATCTTCTGCGCCGACTGGATCTGACTCCGCCGGCGCGCGATGCCGACTTCATTGCGGCCATCAACCGGGCTAGCATTCCGACGCGATACCCGGAGGATCTGGCCAAGATGGTGCGCCTGTATCCCTATCGAACGGCACGGTCGTACC
>JBHHYR010000426.1:0-1846 GCA_046757585.1 Binatia bacterium
CGACTGGAACGAGGATCAGTGTCTCACCATCCTGGGCCACTGCCGTAACGTCATCCAGCCAGATGGCCGCCTCCTAATCGTCGAGACCGTCCTGCCGATGGGCGACACGCCTCATCAGGGCAAGGTGCAGGACATGGTCATGCTGGTGGTACCTGGAGGCCAGGAACGCACCGAAGTGGAATACGCCTCTCTCCTCAGCAAGGCCAGCTTCCGTCTGAGCCGCGTAGTGCCTACGGAGTCGGTCGTGAGCGTCATGGAAGCGCTTCCGGCCTGATGGAACGATTGGGGATTGCACCCCGGAGTTCGGTCTTGTCCTTGAGGCTGGCTAATAGGCCGCTGCAGCCGACGAGTGGCGCGGAGGAGTGCGGGCGTGGATTGAAATGTCTGTGAGCGCAGCTCGCGGCTGAGCGGCAAAGCGTTATACCGCCAGTAACCTTAGTCGCAGGAGGCGCCGATGAAGACGATTATATGGTTGGCAACGGGATTGAGCGCATTGGTGGCGGCTGCGTTGACGGTCGTGGAGACGAAGGAAGCGGTGTCTACAAGTGCTGAACCCCCGCGAGTTGTTAGCATCGGGAAGATGTCTGTAGAGCGGGCAGCTCATCAGGCAACGCCCCTTACAACAAACCAGGTCCTCATCACGGGCGGCTGCGCCGGACAGGGGTGCGAACGAATTCTCGCCTCTGCCGAAATTTTCGACCCAACCACGCGAGCCTTTCACTCCGTTGCACCTATGATCACACCCCGAGCGAGCCATGGGGCAATCAAGCTTCCTGATGGCCGGGTCCTGGTAGCTGGTGGTTGGACGGGGCGGCGTGCGACGGCCAGCGCTGAGGTCTACGACCCGGCCACAAGCCGGTGGGTGGCCGCGAATGATATGACTCAACCGCGCATGAGCCCAATCGTGGTGCCTCTCCCTGACGGTGGGGTGCTGGCGGTAGGAGGCGAAGTGAGAACAGGCGCTCCACTGGCCTCCGTCGAGGTCTTCGATCCCATGACTTCCACTTTTTCTGCGGTTGGCTCAATGAGGACGGCCCGGGGCTCTCACGTGGCGCTCGCTCTGGCGGATGGTCGCGTGCTCGTGACGGGCGGACACAGGGCGAGAGGAGAGATCCTGACGTCAGCGGAGATTTTCGACCCGGGTACGGGGGAGTTTCATCCGACGGGCGACATGGGCGTTCCTCGCCACAAGCACGCCGCTGTGCTTTTGGCCGACGGCAGAGTTCTCATCGTCGGTGGGTCAGACGCCCGGGACTACCGGGGACGCTACACGACCACGGAGTTCTACGATCCTGAGACGGGTGAGTTTTCGCCCGGCCCGAATATGGGTTGGGGCCGGCATAAGATCCGTGATGCCGTGGCCGTGCTACCGTCCGGAGCCGTACTGGTGGCAGGTGGAGCTGCTCAACCAGAACTCTTTCACCCCGCCGACCGAATCTTCGTCCCGGTGAAGGGCGAGTTAGACGGACCGCAGATGTTCGCTACAGCCACTCGCTTACCAACCGGACAGGTGCTGGTTCTCGGAGGCTACGACGACCGGATCAAATCATCGGCGTCAGCGTGGCTCATAGGTACCACGCGGTGAGCTGTCGTATGCATGCGCCGGATACGCGAGTGAGTTATCGCCGCCACGTATGGAGCGGTTGGCAGCCGAACAGAGATGGGGTCCGGTGCGCCATGAGCCGCGCCAGCTGCTTCGAGACCTCCGGCCGCTGGGTGTGTCATTCTAGCATTTGACATACTTTGTAGCATAAAGTACATTGCATAGGGAACAACTTCACGACCCCTAGACTAGCCCGCATTTCTCAACGGGTCGTGAAGCGAGCGGGCGCAGGGGCTGCGAGGA
>JBHHYR010000427.1:0-1845 GCA_046757585.1 Binatia bacterium
TACTGAGCGTATCTCCTGGGGCACCTGAGGTATTCGGCTGGGAGGATACTGAGCTCCTCTCAACAGCCGGTTTCCGCCGCCACACGTTCGGAACGACGATCGACGGCGGGGCGATCGCCGCTCGAACTGCCTATTGGAAGAAGTACCAATGATCAGTATCAACGAGGCGTTTCGGAAGTTCCGCAGCCGCTTGGAACTCACGCGGAGAGAGCAGGAGGATGCGTCGAAGCGCCAGCAGGAGATCCGTTCTATCCTGGGGGAGAACTTCAAGCGAGAGCGAGACTTCCTCACAGGCTCCTACAAGCGCTGGACGAAGACGAAACCCTTGAAGGACGTCGACATTTTTTTCGTACTTCACGATGACGAGCGTCATTATCGCGACAACAAGCCATCGAAAGTGCTGTCAGCCTTTGGAGATGTCCTAGCCAAGGAATATGGGAGCGATCGGGTGCGCAGCCAACGGCGATCCGTTTGTGTCACGTTTGATGTCCAAGACGACTACGATCGAGTACTTAGCTTCGACGTGGTACCTGCCTTCACTAAAGATGGGCACTACGAGATACCGGACGCCCATGTACTCTTGGGATGGATCGAGACCGATCCGGAAGTGCACGAACAACTTGCTAAGGAGGCCCAGGATGCCTTCAATCAAGAGTGGAAGGGGCTTGTGCGGATGGTGAAAAAGTGGAACGAGGAGCGCGGGAAGCCCGTGCGTCCCTCGTTTCTCCTGGAGGTAATGGCACTGCAGCTTCTCGTATCTCCGTTCAACGGTGACTACGCATATGAGCTAAAGGCCTTCTTCGCAAGCGCGGCTGAGGACATCTACGAAGCCTGGGCTGATCCAGCCGGGCTCGGACCCTCCGTCAGCGACGGAATGAACACCGCTGAAAAGCGGTCAGCAGAACGCGAGTTGAGAGAGGCTGAGAGAGACGCTCGGAACGCCATCGATCTTGCACGAGCTGGTAAGACGGGAGACGCTTTGCGGGTGTGGCGCGAGCGAGTCTTCGGTCCGATGTTTCCTCTTTCGTGACATGCTATGCTCATGAGCCACGGGACCGCTAGAGCAACTCTTCCGACCGGCCAAACCTTCCTCAGCTACAAGAGAGACCGGCTGCCCGAGGCACAGCTTCTCATTGAGTCAATGCGGGAACACGGAGTGCCGACGTGGCACGATGTGGCCAATCTGAACGAGGAACCGACCGAAGAGGAGCTGCGGCGTCTGCTTCGGCAGCCTGAAACCAGCTCGGCTGTTCTGTGGCTGACGCCCGAGGTAGAGCAGTCTCTCTTGATCCGCCAGGTCGAGGCGCCCGAAATTGTTCGGCGCGCGCGGCGGAAAGATGGCTTTTTCGTTGTACCAGTCGTCGCAGGCGGCCTGGACTACGCCGACGTATCGCGGATACTTGACGCTGCCCACCTTTTTGAGGACTTAACCACCTGGAATCTCCGTCGCGTCTCTTCGGACCCGATCGGCTACGGTGAAGCTGCTGAGGTTGCCCGGTGCGTCTTGTCGCGACGTTTGGCTAAGATCCACGCTTACTTAGACCAAGAACAACCGCTCCATGTGGGCCTGTATGCACGCGCCGCAGACATCCGTGCAAGGGACGAAGCGCTGCGGATGGACTGGACCCAACATTTTGACGGTCGCGTAGCAACCGGCGACGCTTGGACGTCTCGACTTCTGCCGGCCCTGGGAGCGGTGCGGGCCGCCTTGGGCCAGATCCCCGACCGAAAGATCATCGCAGGCGGTCGTCCTTCACTTTCGGCGGCGCTCGCATTCGGTAGAACGTTCGTTCAGCCGGCCGGCTTCTCCCTGTCGTGGGAGCAGAGCGGGCTGGGGGGCGATAC
>JBHHYR010000428.1:0-1844 GCA_046757585.1 Binatia bacterium
TCGCCGACCGCCGCCTCTCTTCGCCGTGAACTTCCTGTGCAGTCCAAGCCGGCACTGTATAGGACCCGGTTTATTGGACAAGTGGGCGGCTTAATCAGGCCGCCTGCTTCGTGAGCGCTTGACGGACCTCGGCCGGGGTTCGATGGCCGTGCCGTTCGATCAACCACTCACGGTTGTACGCCTCGATGAACTCCCCAATCACCTGTCGCGCTTCCTCGAGCGTCTGGAAGTCGTGCAGGTAGAGACACTCCTCCTTCAGCGTCCGGATCCACCGCTCCATGATCCCGTTGCACTCGGGCTCGCCCACATAGCTCGGCGACGGCCGAATGCCCAGCCACCGCAGCTCGCCGAGAAACTGGTGCGCCGTGTACTGCGGACCCCAATCCATGCGGAGGCCCAGGCCCAGCGCGATTCGGGGCGCGTACCGCCCGTGCGTCCGCTGCACCCCCTGGCGGATCGGCTCCAACGCCGCCCAGCGATCGCCGCGCTTGGCCACATGCCAGCCGACGAGGTCTTCGCTGCAATGATCGATCGCCCCAAAGAACCAGCACCACCCCTCCTGCTGCGTCCAGAACTTCGTCGCGTCCGTCCCCCACAGCTCGTCCGGCCGCCGCGTGATGATCGTCCCCGCATGTGCCCGATCGCCATGGGCATGCCGGCGGCGATAGGGTGCCAGCAGCCGATGCTGCCGCATGAGCCGCAACACCCGGTTCTTGCCGACGTAGATACCCCGGGGCCGTAACCGCACGCGCACCTTCCGATGGCCCTCCGTGTGAAACGCGCTCGCCTTGAGCACCGCCCGGATCTCCTTGAGGAGCACCGCGTCAGTCACGAGCGTCCGCGGCCCCCGCTTCTGCGGCGTCCGCGCCGGCGGCCGGCGTGCCTGCCCTCGTTGTGCGTACACCGTCGACCGTGGCACGCACCACACCGCACACACCATGGTCACCGGATACCGCCGTCCTGTGCTAGCACTCACCAGCCCCGCGACTTCTTCAACTTCACCAGCTCGTCCCCGTACCCCCTTTTTTCCAGGAGCATCTCGGCGAGCTCCAGCTTCATCGTCAGTTCCCCGACCTTCGCTTGCGTGTGGCGCAACGCCCGTTCCTCCGGATCTCCTGAGCGTCGTCTCAACCCCACCATCCCAGCCTCGAGAAAATCCTTCCGCCATGTCTCGATCTCATGCACCGACACCTGGATTTCCCGACTCACATCATCGACACTCTCCCCCCGAAAGAGCCGTAGCACGACCTCACTCTTGGCTCTTGCACTCCACCGCTCGGGGAGTGCCTTCTCAGCCTCCCGCTCCTTGGACATCAGCATCTTCTCCCGCTCCTTGAACCCCCTACGTTAATCCCAAATCGCTGTCCAAGGAAATCGGGTGCTCTATACCGGTTTACCCCATTCTGGGGGGTGCCGCTGGCTTCGTAGAGGTCGTTCCAGAAGATAGCTGAGACAAGACGCGTCGACATCAAGGCTTCGACGTCATGCCTTTTCTTTCTTCCGTCTGTCAGGTACCCACTCGAGCAGGTCACCGGGCTGGCATTTGAACACGCTGCAAAGACGATCCAGAGTCTTTCGATCTAGACGCCCGAACCGCCCATCTGGCCGGGCGAGCCGGTAGGCAAGCGTCATCGATAAGCCGGATTCTTTAGAGAGCCTATAGGCCGTCCAACCCCGCTTTTTCAGCTGCTCCCTCACACGCAACCTCACCATGCTGCCAATATCCCACTATTGCACGTTATTGACAATATTGCACGATACGGATAATATAAAAAGAACGATATGATGGCCGGAGTAGGATCAACAGGAAAAGCAGTCGGCTATTGTCGGGTCTCCAGCGAGGA
>JBHHYR010000429.1:0-1825 GCA_046757585.1 Binatia bacterium
CTTCCCTCGCCCCCAGGGAGAGGGCTAGGGTGAGGGGGTGCGATATCCGCGCAGCTCCACAGAGAACGATCATCAGATCCCCTCACCCCGACCCTCTCCCGGAGGGAGAGGGGGAAGAGAGGAGAATCCGCAATCCGAAATCCGCAATTTGAAATGCCCTCCCTTCCCGTTCATGTTGACTTCCGATACGCGGCGATCTCCTCGACCGTTCGCACGATACGCGCCGGATTGCCAACCACGACGGCACCCGCCGGCACGTCCTCGACCACGACCGCGCCGGCGCCAACTAATGCCCCGGTGCCGATCCGTACCGCCGGCAGTAGGGTGACGTTGGCACCGATGATTGCCCCCGCCTCGACGCGGGGACCTTGCATGCTGTCCTTGGCGCCTGGGGACCAGGGGTAGCGCGTATTGGTGAACACCGTCCCCGGCCCGACGGAGGACCCGGCCTCCAACACGGTGTACTCGGGGACGAAGGCGTTCGAGTGGATCCGAACACCGTCTCCAATCATCACGTGGTGCTCGATGACCGTGTGACTGCCGATGCTGACCCGGTGGCCAATCCGATTGGATTCGCGGATCAAGACACCGTGGCCGGTCTGGAAATCATCGCCGATGACATTGCCAGCGTAGATGACCGTGTGCGAGCGGACCGTGGCGCGCTGTCCCACCCGTGTCTCCAGCGCGCCGGCTGCCTCCCCCCGCGGCGGCACGCCGATGATGACGAACTCGCCCACGGCGAGGGAAGCCTCATCGACTGTGACGCCCGGGTAACGCGTGAAGCTCCGCTTGCGCGTGTTCATCGCCCGTCAATCGACACCGTGGCACCGTGGCTGCGAATGGACTGCTGAGCGGCTGCGAGAACCTTGACCACTTCCAGCCCGTGGCTCCCACTCGTCAGGGGCGGTTGCCCTTGCCGGATGCAGTCGACGAAGTGCTGGCACTCCAATCGCAACGGTTCGGGGAAGTTCAGTGCCGGGATGGTCACGTCGCCGCTGCGTAATCGCAGCTGGAATTCGGCAAAGCTCTTAAAGTCCCGTGGTGAGTCGGCGGTCGGTACCCGGTCGACGCCGCGGTCGTAGAGCACGATGCGCGCGTCGGTACTGAGGTCATCATACACCGCCATCTTACGGCTGCCGACCACGGTCATCTGGCGAACCTTACGCGGGTCAAGCCAGCTGATGTGGATGTGCGCGCTGATACTGCCGGGAAAGACCAACGTCATGAACACCACATCTTCGACACGTTCTTGGAGGTAAGCAAATCCACGCGCGGTGACCTGCACAGGCGTGTCATTGAGGAGGTAGAGTAAGATGGAGACGTCATGTGGCGCGAAGTTCCACAGCGCATTCACGTCCTGGCGGACCCGACCGAGATTCAGCCGTTGCGAGTAGATGTAGAACACGCTGCCGAGCTCGCCGTCCTCCAGGTAGCGCTTCAGCCGGCGCACCGCAGCGTTGTACAGGAAAGTGTGCCCCACCATCAGCACCAAGCTGTGGCGCTGCGCGAGATCGACCAGCGGCCTGCCTTCGCCGGTGCTGGTCGCCAAGGGCTTTTCGACTAGAACGTGCTTCCCGGCGCTGAGCGCTTCCCGCACCAGCTGGCCGTGCGACGCTGCGGGCGTGGCAATCACGACCGCGTGCACATCGGCACGCTTGAGCACCTCTCGATAGTCACGCGTTGCAGCCACCCCAGGCCAGCTTTGAGCAACTTCGGCCAGCCGCTGCCGGTTGACGTCAGCGACAGCAACGAGTTGCGCTTCGGGGACGGCCATCATGTTGCGCAGCAAGTTGGGACCCCAATAGCCCAGTCCGATTTGTCCGAC
>JBHHYR010000430.1:0-1815 GCA_046757585.1 Binatia bacterium
AAGCGTCCTACGGCGAGATTCTTCGTGCGGGCCAATGACCCGCACTCAGAATGAAAATATGAAAGCGCGACTCCATGGGTCAGCGTACACTGACCCGGACCTGCAAAAGGAAAGGAGCCGCGCATGGAAGAATATATCGCCTTTGACAGCCACAAGCACTACACCTGGGTGGAACACGAGCCGGTGGCGGGGGCAAGGGTCCGCCGCTATCGGCTGGTGCACGGGCCGGGGGCGATCGGCCGGGCCCTGGCGGGCTGCGCGCCCGGCACACCGGTCGCCCTGGAAGCGACCGCCAACTGGTACTGGATCGTGCAGGAGATCGAGCAGGCCGGCCTTCTGCCGCGCCTGGTGCACCCGCGCAAGGCCAAGCTGATGATGGGTCAGATCAACAAGACCGACCGGCTGGACGCCCACGGGCTGAACCGGCTGCAGCGCACCGGCACCCTTCCCACGGTGTGGATCCCGCCCGGGCGGCTGCGGGAGCTGCGCGAGCTGACGCGCACGCGCGTGGCGCTGGTGGCGCAGCGCACGCGCTGGAAGAACCGCCTGACGGCCACCCTGGCCAAGCACGGCGTGCCGCCCAGCGCCCATAGCGACCCCTACGGGCAGGGCGCGCGGCAGGAACTGGCGGCCCGGATCGAGCGCCTGCCCGGCGAGGCCGGCTGGGCGGCGCGGCAGATGCGGGCGCAGGTGGAGGCCTTGAGCGAGCAGGTCCTTGAGTTCGAGCGCCGGCTGAAGGAGTTGGTCGAGGTCACGCCCGAGATGCAAAGGCTGATGACCCTGCCGGCCGTGGGGGTGATCCTGGCCGCCACCGCGGCCCTGGAGATCGGGCAGGTCGAGCGGTTTCCCAGCGCCGCCCACCTGGCCAGCTACGCGGGGACGACGCCGCGGGTGCACGCCAGCGGCGATCGGGTGCGCTACGGGCGGACCCGGCCCGACGTCAACCGCTCGCTCAAATGGGCCTTCGCGGAGGCCGCCAACTCGGTGGCGGTCAATCACACCCGCTGCCCCAAGCGGCACGTCAGCCGCCTGTACCGCAGGCTTAAGGAAAGAAAAGGGCACGCCAAGGCCGTCGGGGCGGTGGCGCGGCGCCTGGCCGAAGCCGCCTTCTACGTCCTCAGCCGCCAGCAGGCGTATCGAGAGCCAAAAGGGGGTCGGATCACGGAGGGGTAAGCGCGCACTTGTCATGGTCTCCCCCGAAGGGACCGCAGAATGAATGCGACACCCCCCGGCAGATGTTCATGCCCCGATTGAGGGCGCAGAGATGACTGGGCTCCACCCCAGCGAACCGCCGGAGGTCCCCGTTGACACGTCGCGCTTTCAGAGATGACATGAACCTATCTCAAAATTGTTTTAGCAGGATGAGAGCACAGGCGAGGTGAACAAACCCGAGGAAGTTTTGCATATAGTACTCCCAACGAATCAGGATTCGGCGGTGCCATTGTATCCAGGAGAAAAAGCGCTCCACCAGCCACCGCTGCTGATAGCGGCGCAGCCGTCTGCCGTCTTGCGTGCGCAGCTTGCGGCGATTGGAGCGATGGGGCGCGATCATCTGCGTTCCCTGTTGGCGAAGCTGATCGTCCAGCTCGTCGCTGTCGTACGCCTTGTCGCCGATCAGGTTCTCCGGCTTCGCTTCGATCATGTAGAACTCGAACGTCAGCTGCACCAGGGTGACTTCATGATGGTGGGCCGCGTGGGTGCTGGCCGCCAGGGGCAGACCGTGCCGGTCCACAATCCCCATGATTTTCACGCCTTTTCCGCGCTTGGTGGGGCCGACCCCTTCGCCTCCTCCCTTGGCCGAGGAGAACATCGCAT
>JBHHYR010000431.1:0-1793 GCA_046757585.1 Binatia bacterium
CAAGTTGCCAGTGCCACCCTCCCGGGTTAAGGGCCTGATCCCCTTCGCGTTTGGTGAAACTTGAAAATAATGATGTCCGACGCTTTTTTTCCGCTTGTACGGTTCGGAGGGAGGAGGGAGCGGGTATCCAACCGGTCCTTCCTACCCCTATCACGGTTGTTCCCTATTTTTAATGTAATATCTTTCCCCATTTGTTAACCAGCGACGATTCTGTGACCTGCCCCCATTTTATGTACCAGGTGTTGTGAGAGTCTCAACCGCCCCGACGTGGGGCCAGGAGACTCGAGATGAAGAAGAAGCGACACACGCCGGAACAGATCATCCGGAAGCTGCGTGAAGCCGAAGGCCAGCTGTCGGCGGGGATGACCATTGGCCAGGCGTGCCAGAAGCTGGAGATCAGCGAGCAGACGTTTCACCGCTGGCGGAACCAGTACGGCGGCATGAAAGCCAACGACGCCAAGCGGCTGAAAGAGCTGGAGATCGAGAACCGCCGGCTGAAGAAGGCGGTCGCGGACCTGACGCTGGACAAGCAGATTCTCGAAGAAGCGGCGAAGGGAAACTGGTAAGCCCGGCGCGCCGCAGGGAAGCGGTGAGCAAGGTGCGCAGGACGCTCGTTCGCCAGGTGTCGGAGCGTCGGGCTTGCCAGGTGTTGGATCAGCCGCGTTCGACGCAACGCTACACCGTGCGTGAGCGCGACGATGAGAGGCCGTTGGTTGAGGGAATGCACGCGTTGGTTCGTGGTCATCCGCGATTTGGATACCGTCGGATCTGGGCGTTGCTGCGTGACGACGGGTGGCGTGTGAACCGCAAGCGTGTGTACCGCTTGTGGCGGCAGGAAGGCTTGAAAGTGCCGCGAAAACAGTGCAAACGGGGTCGTTTGGGCAAAAGCGCCAATGGCTGCGTTCGTCATCGCGCGGAGCATATCGACCACGTGTGGTCCTATGACTTTGTGATGGATCAGACCACCGACGGTCGACCGGCCAAGCTGTTGCCGATCGTGGATGAGTACACGCGCGAATGCCTGTGCCTGGATGTGGCACGGAGCATCAAAGCCGCGGACCTGATCGACACGTTGCGTCACCTGTTTGCCGTTCGTGCAGCGCCGCGGTTCATCCGCAGCGACAACGGGCCGGAGTTCATCGCCCAGGCTGTCCGCGACTGGCTGAAAGCGTCGGGTGTGGAGACGCTGTACATCGAGCCCGGTTCACCGTGGGAAAACGGATACTGCGAATCGTTCAACAGCCGGCTGCGTGACGAGCTTCTGAATCGTGAACTGTTCGTGGACTTGCGGGAGATGAAGACGGTCGTCGAGGACTTCCGGTTGGATTACAATCACCGCCGGCCGCACAGTGCGTTGGGCTACGTGACGCCCGCCGCGTTCGCGGCCAAGGCGGGGCACGACAAGGGCGCGACGGCTGCTGGGACAGGCTCCGCTACGCTCCGCCTGCCCCAGCAGCCGAAGGAAACAACGGAAACCCGGACACCGACTCTCACAACACCTGGTACATAAAATGGGGGCAGGTCACCTGAACGGTCGGATCCGAACCGCGACATTCATGTCGCCCGCGTCGTTTGCCTGTTATGCCCCGCCTGAATACGGCGACTCGGGACCGAAATCGGCACTGAGCGCTATAGTTGAGACGGCGCACGGCATCCGTCGATTCTACCACGTACCCCGCCAACCGGGTTCAGCGTTAGCCATTGTGCATTGAGAGTCGTGTTGGTGTATACTTACTCCCCCGTCGAAAGAACGGAACGGGGGTACCGGCCATGTGGAGTGGGTGTGGCAAGAG
>JBHHYR010000432.1:0-1793 GCA_046757585.1 Binatia bacterium
GCAAGCTCCGCGCTCGTGCTCGATGACCACGACGCCACCGTTCGGCGCGACCGCGATCCCGTCCCAGGAGCCGACCACATAGGCGCACAAGGCGAGCATCACTCCCCCGTGCGTGACCACGACGACGTCGCGTCCTGCACCCTGCTCAACCAAGCGCTTGAACACGGGCGTCACCCGCGCGTACACGTCGGCGAGCGACTCGCCACCCGGCGGTCGCCGCTGCCAATGCGGCCCGTCGCGATACGTCGCATCCTTCAGCAGGGCATCGTACGGCCGGCCCGCAAAGGTGCCGAAGCTCTGTTCACGCAACGCTGGTTCAAGTTCCACCATCAGGCGGAGCACCTCGGCAATGATCGCTGCCGTCTGCCGGGCACGTGCAAAGGGGCTCGCCACGATCTGTGACGGGTCGCAGCGCGCGGCGATCCGCAAACCAGCGGCACGGGCCTGCTTGCGCCCCAGCGGGGTAAGGGCAACGGCAGGGTCTCGCGTGAAGGTGCGATCACGGTTGCCTTCGCTCTCCCCATGCCGCACCAGAATGAGCCTGCCGGGGCGGGTGACGCTGGATGTCCTCATACCTCCCCTCGCCGTTTCCCTTCGACGTGGAGCGCACCGCTCGGGCCATGACACCCCGTGCGGTGCAGCGACACGTGCATTGGCCGTCTGTCGACCGCGGACATTCACTCAGACGCGACGCACGTCAGGCGCAGCCGATCGTAATCTCGCCGGCCGTCCGCGGCGCGGGCTGAGAAGCGAATCCACTGCGCTTCGCCGACTGGAACCACAAACGCGACGGGGGCGGTGCACTGCGTTTCACCCGTGATGGGCAGCGGTGGCAAGGCGCCGCTGAGCGCCCGTCTATTGGCCGCATCCAGCGCGCCGCGCTTCCGCGCCGACAACGTGAACGCAGACGCGACGATGGGCGCGGCTGCCTCGCATCGCGGCAGCCGTCGGTCCCGGACCTTGAAGCAGACGGACAGCGACAACGTGCACTTGCCCGCGATCTTGTCTGTGTCGCACGTTGGGTCGGCATCGCGACACGCGGCTGCGGTCCTACGGTGCCGCGACGTCACGGTGGTTGCCGGGATCTTCCATTCGACCAGGCAGTCGCTCCGTGCGCTGCCGCCGCCCAACAAGGGACGGGTGGCGTTGAGGGCGGCGTTCATCGCGGACAACGCGTTCAGGCGCGGGAAGGTAAGGCCGTTGCGGGCATCGACGAGGGGGACCCCGCGATCCTTGAGAAGACCCTCCAGCTGGTCGGCCCGCAAGCTGGGACTGACCGCCAGCAACAGGGCCGCCGCGCCGGTCACATGGGGTGTGGCCATCGAGGTCCCACTCAGGATCGCAGCGCGTCCCCCTGGGCCGGTGGACACAATGCCGACTCCTGGGGCCAGCAAATCCAGCGCCGCGTCGCTATTGGTGAACGGCCAGACACGGTCGGTGCGCGTCGTCGCACCTACGGCGACTGCTGCGCTGACACAGGCGGGCATACCCATGGCGCTGCTCTGCCCACTGTTTCCCGACGCGACAAAGGTGAGCGTGCCTCGGACACGCAGCTCCTGAAGCACCTCGGCAAAGGCCATGGTGAACGCGTCGGCCTCGTCACATTCCCCCGCAAACATGGCGTCGCTCACCAGGCTCATGTTCACGGCCTGCACGTCCGGCCGCTCGCTAGCGATCCAGTCAAGCGCCGCGATCCAATCGGCCAGCGAGCCACGATTGCGGTCGTTCAGCACCTTAACCGCCACCACCTTTGCTGCGGGCTCTGCGGCCGCGTTGTTGCCGTCCGCCCCCGG
>JBHHYR010000433.1:0-1790 GCA_046757585.1 Binatia bacterium
GAAATCCCGGTCGCTCATCTTGTAGTCAGGGTGATAGGCGGTGACGTGCCACGGGATCTCGACGGAGACCGAGGCGAGGAACTGTGCGATGGCGGTCAACTCGGCGTCGGAGTCGTTGAAGCCCGGCACGATCAGCGTGACCACTTCCAGCCAGATTTCCATCTCAACGAGCTGGCGCACGGTTGCCTGCACCGTCGCCAGCACACCGCCGAGTTTGCGATATTGCTTGTCATTGAATCCCTTGAGGTCCACCTTGTACAAATCCACCCACGGCCGGAGATACTCGAGGACCTCCGGCGTGGCGTTGCCGTTGGAAATATAGGCCGTGGTGAGCCTCCGGGCCTTGGCGACCTTGAAAACCTCCACGGCCCACTCGCTGGTAATCAACGGTTCGTTGTACGTGCTGGCCACGATCTCGGCTCCCTGGTCGACCGCCAGCTGCACTAGCTGCTCGGCGGTGCAGTCCCGCGGCGCGACACCCGCTGCCGGGTCACGCAGCGCCTGCGACGTGAGCCAGTTTTGGCAGTAGCCACAGTGGTAATCACACCCCAGCATGCCGAAGCTGAGCGCCAACGCGCCGGGGCGGGCGTGGAAGAACGGCTTCTTTTCCACCGGGTCACACTGCAACGCCGCCACGTACCCCCGCGGAACGTGCAGCACACCGTCACGGTTGAAGCGCACCTTGCAGATGCCGATCTTGCCGTCCGGGAGATAACAACGGTGCCCGCAGGCCACGCAGCGCAGTGCCTTGCCGGGAAGCGTCGCATACAGCTCCCCGTGCGCCGTTCGTTCGGCGAGGACCTCCTGCAGGGATGCTTGCTGGGAGCGATCACTCATCAGACTCTTCAACTATAGGTGCCGGAGCGGCCGGCCGCAACGGCGGGCTTTTTACTTCCTCACGGTGCCTTTTGCCGAGGAAGGGAGACAGCGGCCGAGTTGTGTCCGCCAGCGAAACGCGGCACCATCAGCAGCGCATGATGGAGGAGGGGACAGGGGCCCGACGCGGGATTCCGTCGGTGGACCGTGTGTTGAGCACCGCTGCCGCTGGGCCGGTGCTGGCTCGCTTTCGGCGCGCCTTCGTGACGGAATCGATCCGGCTGGTGCTCGCGGAAGCCCGGCAGCGGCTCGCCGCCGATGCCGGCTCCGGGGTGCCGTCGCCGGAGGAGGTCATTGCGGCAGCGGTGGCGCGCATGGAAGCGGCCCGGCGGCCGTCCCTACGTCCCGTCGTCAACGCGACCGGAGTCGTTCTACATACCAACCTCGGGCGTGCGCTGCTGGCCCGCGAAGCCGTCGAAGCGGTCGCATCCGTCGCGGCCAATGCGGTGAACCTCGAGTACGATCTGCATCGGGGCGAACGCGGCGACCGCGATGACCTTGTCAGCCATGATCTGTGCGCACTCACGGGAGCGGAAGCGGCAACCGTCGTGAACAACAATGCCGCTGCGGTGCTGCTGGCGCTCAATACACTGGCTGCCGGGCGCGAGGTGATCGTCTCGCGTGGCGAACTGATCGAGATCGGTGGCTCGTTTCGAATTCCTGATGTGATGGCGAAGAGTGGCGCGCAGCTGCGTGAGGTCGGGACCACCAATCGCACACACGCAGCGGACTACGCCGCAGCCCTCAACGACCGTACGGCGCTGCTGCTGAAGGTCCATACGTCGAATTATCGGATCATCGGCTTTACGAGCGACGTGGCGTTGCACGAGCTGGTCCAGATCGGGCGCGCGCGCGGCCTCCCGGTGATGGAGGATCTCGGGAGCGGCGCACTGGTGGACCTGTCGGCCTATAGC
>JBHHYR010000434.1:0-1789 GCA_046757585.1 Binatia bacterium
GCATCCTGCGCAAGCACGGCTATCCCCCCGACAAGCAGGAGAAGGCGACGCAGACCGTCTTGGAACAGGCAGCGCTCCTCTCCGGGGAATGGGCGGTCGTATGAGAGGGGCGTCTAACAACAGCATGCAGCGGACGGCGCTGCGCGCCGCCGCTGATGCTGAGCGTCCGTTAGCCCGCGAGCTATGCAACTGATCATTTTCGATGTTGATGGTACCTTGACGCGCAGTACCGGAGTGGATGCTCGGTGCTACGCCCAAGCCGTCTCGGTGGAACTCGGTGTGGACGTGGATACGGAGTGGTCCAGGTACCGCCATGTAACGGATGCAGGGATCCTACGCGAACTTCTCGAACGCCGCGGTCGCCCAGCGGCCCCAGCCGTCGTACTGGCAGTACGTGAGCGCTTCCTGCGTTTGCTTTGTGCTGCCCTCGCCGCTGATCCGACTTCCTGCCGCGAGGTCGCGGGCGCCGGGGCGCTCCTTCGGCACCTCCGTGGAGTTCCGGACGTCCGGCTCGCTATCGCGACAGGCGGTTGGGCTGATTCGGCTCGCTTGAAGCTCCGCCAAGCGCATATCGAGATCAACGGGATCCCCTTCGGGTCCTCGGATGATTCTCCTTCTCGTGAAGACATCCTTCGCATCGCATGCCAGCGGGCGGGGGAAAAGTGCACAGTACCCTTCGATGCGGTCACCTATGTTGGCGACGCGCCGTGGGACGCCGCGGCTGCGCGGCTACTCGGCTTTCGTTTCATCGGTGTCGCGCTTGAGGATGACGAAGACCGGCCTCGAATGGCTGGCGCATCGGTAGTCTTTCGCGACTTCACGAATCGAGATGCTGTCGTCGATGCACTTCTCGCGGGCTAACACGCGGCTCGAGCGGACCGCCGGGTAGCCGGGTTACTTCATGCGCACGGCGGTGACCGGCGGCCGCTCAGCCGCAATCCGTTGGGCGGCCTGAGAGGAGGAAGGGGGATGGCTACCTCGATCGGCGAAGCGCGGCCTGACCACGCTGGCTTCATAGCCTGGGTCACGCTGACCGCGTGGCGCTCCCACTTGGCACGAGGCTTCTGGGACTTCTTCATCGATGGAAATGAGGCCGAATGCCTCCGCTTCCTCGACATCCTAACGACTACGGATACGCCCCATTGGGTTCACTATTCAACGTTCATGGTCGCCGAAATTGAAGGAACGCCTGTGGCTGCGCTATCCGGGTATTTCGATGCCGAACTCGGGCTACCTTCCCTTCGAAAGGGCATCGCCGAAGCCGACGGGCGCCTCGGGCGAACGCGGGACCAGACCGCGGCCGGGCTTCGGCGAGTCGCTCCTATCCTACTCGTCGCGCCCGATCATCAGCCCGGTGTGTGGATCGTCGAGAACGTGGCAACGCGCCCAGATTGTCGCCGGCGCGGGCTTGTCGACGCACTCCTCTCGGCGATATGCGACCGTGGGCGGCAGCGCGGTGCCACGCAAACAGACATCGGAGTCATGATTGGGAATGAGCCGGCGCGGCGCGCTTACGAGAAGGCTGGATTCCGCGTTACGGGAGAGAAGCGGCACCCCGACTTCGAAGCCGTCTGGGGATCTCCCGGGATTCTGGCTCTCGGCCGTGCTCTCTGATGGAGGTCTGAAGGCCGCCCAACAACGCGCTGCAGCTGACACCGCGGGCAGCGCCGTGATCGAAGGTGGTACCATTCTGGCGTCGCGCTGAACTGCCCCGGCGCTGGCGGTCAGCGCCCGCGGCGCCGCGTGTGTTCCGCGCTTTTTGCTCATCCTCACCGATCCCTTTTTCTCC
>JBHHYR010000435.1:0-1770 GCA_046757585.1 Binatia bacterium
GCCGGTCTCGGACCCGCATGAGTGCAGCTGCCAGACCCGAAATGTCGCCCATCGGGAAGATCTCTCCGGTCTCGCCTGGACTCACAAGGTCAGGCGCGCAGCCGACGCGATCGCTGACCACGCAGGGCAGTCCAGCCGCCAGCGCTTCGTTGACGACGAGCCCCCAGGTCTCGGTGCCGTCGCTCGGCAAGACCAGACAATCAGCTGCCGCGTAAACCTTTCCCAGTTCAGACTGGTTCACGAATCCGAGCCACGCGCTACGCACACCGAGCCGCTGCGCTTCGGCCCGGCACGCGGCTTCCAGCCGCCTGGATCCCGCCACGATCAGCCTGGCATCAGGGACCAGAGCGACTGCTCGAATAAGATCCGGGGGCCTCTTTTTCGTTTCGAATTTCCCTACAAAGAGAACCACGAAATCGTCGGCGCCGGCTCCCAGTGCCGGACCTGCTGCGCATCGGTCGCCCAGACTCGGACGCGTCGCCGCAAAGCAGCGATTGTCGACGCAGTGCGGTGCGTCGAACACACGGGACGCCGGGACCCCGAACCGCAACAAGTACTCCCGCGCTCGCTGTCCAACAGAAAGGTACCCGTCAAAGAGCCGGAGGAGACACCACGTCTTCGCCGTCCAGGCGGCCCGCCGGCCGCCTCCCGGTGCGCCGTTCAAGTTCGTGTCTCCCCGGTACAGTACGGGAACCCCGAGGCGCCGAGACGCCCAGAGGGCCCGGAGCAAGGTAACGGAGTGCCAGCCGGGAACCAGAACTACGTCGGGGTTCGATTTCCGGATGGCCGCCCTAATTTCGGGAACATCAAGTCCCCAGAACCGTTCACTGCTCACGTCGTCATCCGGCCGCGGCCGACGGACAACGCGGCAGTGATATCCATCGGTGAGCGGCACATCCCATTGAAAGGCGTGCCCAAATGCTGCTCCCTGCTGCGCGGGCGTGGGCGCCGTCGCGTAGAGAACCGTCAAGTCGATGTCCCTGCAGTGCTGCGCAATGTGCCGGAACCACGGGGCGAAGTACTGCACCGGGTGGGTCATCACCACGGTCAGGTTCACGGGGGCACTCACTCCCAGGACCTATCGGCCAGTAACGAGCTGTCCTGGCGTACAAAGACCACGTCGCCCATGCGCAATCGCATGTCTCGCGGGCGCTGCGATAAGCAGGCGAAGTCGTAGAGCTCGAAGCCGCGATCACGGAGAAAGTTCAACATGTCGCCGAATACCGGGCGTTTGTTCTCGTTGATCTCGTAGAACTGCAGCTCTGTAAGAATTACCTCCACCGCTTGCAGGAGGCGCGATGCCCCTTGCAGTGCAGACATTTCGTGACCCTCGAGGTCGAGCTTGAGCAAGGCGCGATCGGCAGACGACACGGCTTCTGCGAGCAAGACGTCCAGTGTTGCCGCCGGACACTCCACTTCACCAGGTGCCGCCTCTCCATCTCTCGCCACCCAGGCGCCAGTTCCACCACCTTCCCAGCCTCCCCCAACCATGCGGACCCGAGTTACGCCCGGTTCGGTCAAGGCCACTCGGTGAAGGTGCAGGCGCGGCATGCGGCGGGCAAGCTCTTGCAACGCCGGCGCGCACGCCGGTTGCGGCTCGATCAGATGGAATGAGGCTGCGGGAAAGATCGGGCGCACCATCTCGGTCCACAGACCCATGTTTGCGCCGCCATCGATTACCACGCGAGGGCTGTAGCCTGTGTGTCTTAACAGAACGAGGGTTTCGTCCATCGCTTGGAAGCGATTGCCGGGGCGGAACTGCGTAATGCG
>JBHHYR010000436.1:0-1741 GCA_046757585.1 Binatia bacterium
CTGCCGTGGCGGCGGTTCGGCGACACCGTCATACCGTTCGCCGCGCTGGCGTTGGTGTTCATCCGCACCGGCTGCTTCTTGAACGGCTGCTGTTTCGGGCGCGTGTCTTTCCTGCCCTGGGCTATCCCATTCCCGCGGCGGAGCTGGGCCTTCTGGTACCCACCGCACCCACGGGTGGATACCTCGCACAGCGCAGGTGTCGTTGCCCGTCCACCCCTTGCAGCTCTACTTCCTGCTCGCCGCACTGCTGATCTTTGGTATTCTGCTCTGGCAGCAGCGCCGGGGGGTCCCTTATCCCGGCTCTCCGCAGCTGCTCTTCTACGCTCTGTTCTTTGGCAGCACGGCCCTCTTGGAGCCCCTCCGACAGAACTCTCTGACCCTGAACAACTGGCTCGCTCCCGCTGCGGCGGTGGTGGCCGCCGGCCTCTTGCTCGGCCGGGCGCTGGTCCGCCAGGACGCCACGCTGCCAGCACAGAAGGCCTCGCGATGAACGGCGGCCCTACCCGTATCTCAGCACTCGGGCCGGTGGTCGGGGCAGCGCTCATTGCGCCGCGTGCCACTGACGCGCCCCTCGTCCAGGTCGTCGCCGATCACGGCGGCGTCGGGCACGGACACACGTTCTATGATGGAGTCGTCGTCGTTCCCCTTATTCAGGCTGAGGGCGGCTTGCGCTCTACCGAACGGCTCACCAATCTTGTCCGTTTGATTGATGACCAGCACATGCTCTTGGACTTGCTCGGGATCCCTTGTGTTCCACGCCTGGGTACACACGGCTTCGGCAACCACGCTGCCGGGGCCACTCAGCTGGCAGCATGGGGGCGCATCGCGTTCTGCGAGTGGCTCCTCTTTGCCGAACACAAGGTGGCACTGCGGACTGATTTATACAAGTACATGTGGTCGGTCAACGGCATGGAGGAGCTGTACGACCTGGGCAGTGATGCCGCGGAGTTGCGCGATATCGCCGCAACGGCGGACCTCACGTGGGCTCGCGAGCTAACCATGTGCCGCCACCACACCCGGGAACCGAATAGCCCTCTGGAATTGTCCGACGAGCTGCGCGCTCAGTGCGCTGCGACCCGTACGCCACTGCGAGACTTGGGGTACATATGAACGACAAGGCGGCGTTTCGGTTTGGGCTGTTCTTCGGTTGGAGGCGCCGCAAGAAGAGAACCGACTCGTCTTCCCCGGCGTTCGACGGTTCCGACCTCACCGAAACATACGACTGCAAGCACAACGCCATCAACGGCCGCTTTAGGTCGAGACCAATCTTTGACGAGGAATACCAGTGACGGGACGAACGATCGCAGCTTAGGAAAGGGGTGGGCACCCCAAAAGGAGGTAGCGAAATGAAGAGCCTGCCACTCAGTCTATTTGCGTCCGCTTTAATCACCGCCGCCCTCATATCACCATCGCACGCGATGCGAGTGACCGCTAACGGTGGCTACTCGCTCGAGGGATCTGCCGCGCGACGAGGATGGCGTGGGGTATTCGATGTTGTTGGGCGCCGCGTCACGGGCACGGTGAGCCTCGACGGAATCCCCGGACTGGCCGACGTGGAGATCGAAGGCGCCCTTGATCCCCGCAGCGGGGACGTGCGTTTTCGGCCAACGAATAAATCCGGCGACATCGGAGAGTTCTCTGGACACGTCACCGACCGCGGGGTCTGGGGACAGTTTACACTCGCTGGGACAAAGCTAGTAGGAACATGGAAAGGCTCCTGGGATGTGGCTCCGGGCATGAG
>JBHHYR010000437.1:0-1724 GCA_046757585.1 Binatia bacterium
CCAACTCCAGACGGTGCGGCATCGCATCGCGGAAAGGGCCGGCGAGATCGAAATGGCCAGACGCTTCGTGTACGCCGTGTGCGAGAGCTATCGGGATCGCAAGGTCGAGGCAAAGCAGATTTGCATGATAAAGTTCCTCATCGCCGGGTTGGTGCAGCGGCTCGTTCCTGAATGCTTGCAGTTGCATGGAGGTTATGGATTCTTGGAGGACAACTGGATTAGCCGAGTCTACCGCGACGCCAGGGTGTTGAGCCTGGGAGGGGGTACTTCAGAGTTGATGAAGGATCTTGTCGCCGGGTACCTCCGGCTCTGAAAGTGTGCTAGGAAAGCGCGGCGTGCGGCGGGTAGTGATCACCGGGATCGGTCTGGTTGGCCCAACCGGAAACGGGCATCGGGCTTTTTGGCAGTGCCTGATCGAGGGACGCTCCGGGATCGGACGCATTACGCGCTTTGATCCAAGCCCCTACGCGTGCCAGATTGGCGGCGAGGTGCGGGATCGCAGCTACGAGGAGCTGCTTGACCCGCGCAAGCTGCGGACGACACCGCATGTGACCCAGCTGGCCCTCGCTGCGGCTGAGCTGGCGCTGCGTGATGCCCGACTACCCCGGATGTTCGATGATCCGGACCATGCCGGTCTCAGCATCGGCACAGCCGTCGGCGGTTTCCGGGATGCTGAACAGCAGCATAGCGTGCTGATGGAGCGCGGTGCCCGGCGCGTGAATCCGTTCATCGCCAACAGTACACCCAACCATACCTCCGGGGTCGAAGTTGCCAGTGCGCTCGGCGCACGCGGCGCGCAGGCCACGTTTTCCAGCGGCTGCCCAGCGGGCCTGCAAGCGATCGGACATGGCGCGTCTCTCGTGGCCGCGGGAGAGCTGGACATTTGCCTGGCTGGTGGTGCGGAAAGCCCGCTCACTCCAATGATCATGGTCGGCATGGGGCGCACACAGGAGCTCGCGACGGCGAACGGTGATCCCGAGCATGCCTGCCGCCCGTTCGATCGGCGACATGACGGCCTGGTGCTCAGCGAAGGGAGCTGCCTGCTGGTGCTCGAGCCGGCCGAGCGCGCGGTCCAACGTGGCGCGAAAGTGTATGCCGAGGTGCGCAGCTTCGCCTCGTCGTGTGATGGCCGGGGGTTGTATAGTTTCGACTGGTCAGGCGAACCTGCCGCCCGCGGCCTGCACCGGGCGCTAAATCGGAGCGGCATCAGCGCTACCGAAATTGATTACGTCTGCGCCCACGCTAACTCTTCCCCAGCTTTCGATCGGAAAGAAACTGTCGTTATCAAGAAGGCATTCGGCGAATGCGCGGCGCGGCTGCCGGTCAGTTCGATCAAGGCCGTGCTCGGGCATCCGTTCGGTGCCTCCGGCGCCTTTCAGGTTGCCGCAACGGTGTTAGCGATCGAAAATAACCTCATCCCGCCGACCCACAATCTCGAGATCCCAGACCCGAAATGTGACTTGGACTACGTTCCGGGAGAAGCGCGCGCGGCGCGCGTCCGCAAGGCCCTCGTGACGAGCTACGGCTACGGAGGTGTCAACGCGTACCTGGTCCTGACGGCGCCCGAACTCTGACAGCCAGCTCGGAAAGGCGAGTCCGCGGCCGAGCTGATCCCTGGATTCGAGGCCCACATGGCGCTGCGCGCATGAAGCTTGACTCAGGCGCGCAGCGGCTAGCAGTCCGTTGAAAAACAGGCACCGTAGCGAGGGTAAGCGATTTTGCGT
>JBHHYR010000438.1:0-1722 GCA_046757585.1 Binatia bacterium
GCAATCATCATGCACGAGGGTGCGCACTACCTGCTCCACCCCAACAGGCGCGTGAACGATCGGCTCACCAACTGGCTTGCCGCCTTTCCCATCGGCACAACCGTCGAAATGTATCGGTGCAACCATTTCCGCCACCACAACCACCTCGGCACTCCGGAGGACCCTGATTTCAGGGCGTTGTGTCTGCCGCCGATTGAGCACGGACTGGGCAGCTCAGTTCTCGGGTGTCTGAGCGGGTGGCGGCAACTCCAGTTGCTGCTGAAGTATATCACTGGGCAGCGACAGACGGCGCGGCCCGCAGGGGCACCGGGGCTTTCCGGTCTGGCGGGGCGGGCTGTGTGGCATGGCGTCCTACTGGGCACCGCAACCCTTACCGGGCACCCGCTCGCTTACGTGTTCGTCTGGCTTGTCCCCCTGTTCACGTTTGGCGTCCTTATCAACGAAGTCCGCAGCATCGTCGAGCACACTCCTTTGGTTAATGGCCTCGCCACGGGCGAATTACGCTCACTTGAGCCGCTCACACGCACGGTGCGTCCGGGTTGGCTAGACCGGCTTTGGATCGCGCCGCTGAATTTCTCCTACCATTTGGAGCATCACCTTTATCCTGGGGTGCCCTTCTCTCGACTACCCGAGCTGCATCGCGTGCTCAAGGAGCTGGGGTACTACGAGCAGCGCCCAGACCTGCTCCATGCGGGATATGGGTCGATCGTGCGCGCTCTTGCGGGATGCTTCCGCCAGAGGGAGTTGCGGCCGCAGGTTCAAGTTGAGAACGGGATATACGTCGCCCACCGCGCGTGAGCGTTGGATCGACCGAGCACTTGCGGCACGGCCTACGCTTACCCTCGTTCCAGGCCACTGTCCCTGGGGGCACGCGAGCACGGAAGCCGAATACAGCCGCGGCTTCGACTACGAATACCATTCAGTCCGCGACGAGTTTCGCGGGCGTGTTTGCCGCGACTGCGGTACATGGTACCTCGACCCCCGTCCAGCCGAGCAAGACTTCGCCGTCATCTATCCCGACAGCTATTCAGCCTACGCGATGACGGGAGCGACCGGCACGGGCGACGGGGTGGCTTTCCGCGCCAAGGCGTGGATCGAGCGGCGCAAGATCCGGCGGTACGCGAAGTTCGTTGCTGCAATCCAGGGCGAGGTTCTCGACGTTGGCTGCGGCGATGGGTTGTTGCTCGACAGCTTCGCGCGGGCCGGTTTCCCCCGTCACGATCTCGTGGGTATCGACTTCCATCCGCTGGCTGTTGAGCTCGCGCGCGCCAGAGGCCATCGGATCGTCGAGGGCCGATTCGAAGCCGCGGATCTCGGCGCCGCACGTTACCGTCTCATCGTCATGAACCAGCTCATTGAACACCTTCCCGATCCGCTGGCGGCACTGCACAAGCTGCACGGGCTGCTCGTCCCGGGCGGGCACGTGTTTCTCGAAACGCCCAACCTTGACTCGCCGAACGCACGGCTGGCACGGCACCGCCACTGGGGCGGCTACCACTATCCACGACACCTGTACCTATTCTCCCCGCACAGCATCGCGGATGCGCTGTCCCACGCCGAGCTGCAGCTGGTCGAAATCCGCTATGTGCCGTGCCCGGTGCAGTGGGTACTCACAATCAACAACTTGCTGCAGGAATGGCGACGGCCTTGGGCCTCTCTCTTGCGCTTCACCGATTGGCGAAACCCGATTCTTCTCGGGTTGTTTACTGTTGCTGATCTGCT
>JBHHYR010000439.1:0-1698 GCA_046757585.1 Binatia bacterium
ATCCCAGGGCAGGCGCAGCCGCAAGAGACCATTTGGGGACCCCCGAAAGATGGGGGGTTCGTCGCACAGATGTATGCAAGCTGAGAAGGACTGGCGTTTGAAGAACATGAGTCTCATCAGGTACTTAGGAGTTGCGAAGCTACCTGAGTATCTGAGAGGAGACTCATGCTCCTGGAGAGTCTGGTCAAGGGGACGGTGGAATTGCAAGGGTTTCGAGTGGTGCGGGTGACCGGCGATGTGGCCGGGCTGGCGGCCGAGCTGGCCCCCGACGGGCGGTACGCGCCGCGCTGTGGGCAGTGCGAACAGCGGGGCCGTTACCGGGACACCCGGTGGGTGCGGCACTTTCGCCATGTCCCACTGTGGGGAATCCCCGTCACCCTGGTTTACGCGCCGCGTCGCGTCGTATGTGCACGGTGTCGGGGGGTGCATGTCGAAGCGCTGCCGTGGGCGGTGGGCCAGCAGAGGTTCACTCGAGCGTTGTTGGCAACGATCGCGACCTGGACGCGGGTGCTGCCGTGGCAGCAGGTGGCCACGCTGTTCGGGTGTGCCTGGGGCACGGTGGAGCGCGCCGTCGAGGCGGCCGTGGCGTACGGTCTAGCGCACCGCGACCTCACGGGCGTGACCCATATCGGCATCGACGAGATCTCGCGCAAGAAGGGCCACGTATACGTCACCAACGTATACGACTTGGGCCGCAAGCGCTTGCTGTGGAGCGGCGAAGGGCGGACCCAGGCCACCCTGGAGGCGTTCTTCGATTTCCTCGGCCCGGACAGGACGGCGGCTCTGGAAGGGATCTGCTGCGACATGTGGCAGCCCTACATCGACGTCATTCAGGTGCGGGCGTCCCAGGCGGTGCTGGTCTTCGACAAGTTCCACATCGTGCGTCATCTCATGGCGGCCGTCGACCAGGTGCGCCGTGACGAGATCCGCGAGAAGGGGCCGGCACACCAAGCGCTGCTGCACAAGACCCGCTTCATCTGGTTGAAGAATCCCTGGAATCTCACCGAGGCGCAGCACCAGCGCCTGGGCGAACTCGAACGCCTCAACCTGAAGATCAACCGGGCGTACCTGCTGAAGGAGTTTTTCGCGCACTTCTGGAGCTATCGCCGAGCGGGGTGGGCCAAGCGGTACCTGAAGCGCTGGTTCTGGTGGGCCACGCACTCGCGCCTACCGCCCCTGCGGGACTTCGCCTGGATGCTGCGCCGCCACGAGGAGGATATCCTCAACTACTTCCGGATGCCCATCGACAACGGCGCCGTCGAAGGCTTGAACAACAAGGCCAAGCTCATCATTCACAAAGCCTACGGCTTCCGGACAGCGAAGAACTATATCCGTAACCTGTATCACTGCATGGCGGACCTGCCGTTACCCCAAACCATGCATACATTTGTGTGAGGAACCTCATAGGTTTTGGTGGTGTTCGATCGGAACTTATCGTGCCTTTTACGGTAGCGCATGTGTTTAATCTCCTCTTCTACCTCGTCTACCTTTACTTCCTTACCCGCGAGCCGGCGACGAAGTTCTTCGGCGGTCCACTTCTCGGGTCCTCAGATGCGGCGCATGCCCGCGGCGAGACACGCCTGATGCAGACAGCAGCTGGAGGTCATACCGCTCGAGTGCAAGCACTGTTGGCCCAGGAGGTTGACGTGAATGCTGTGGACGCGGATGGCCGAACAGCGTTGATGTTTGCGGCGGACC
>JBHHYR010000440.1:0-1697 GCA_046757585.1 Binatia bacterium
TCGGCTCAAAGCGCGCGTCGTAAAGAAGACCGCCGGTCGTCACCGGTACGCCGTCGTCTCATCTTTGCGGGATGCTTTGACTCAAGGCTCAGGGGCTCCGCCCACAGACAGCGTCGGAGATTGGTGATGCGCGTGGCGATGGCCCGCAACAGCAAGCGCGCAGTACTTGCGGGCCGACTCCGCCGTAGGGCACCCGTCGGCAGCCACCGTGGGTCACGCCCGCCGGCGGACACCGACGCCCGCGCCGCCATGTTCAGCGAAAGCCGCCCCTGCGATAAAGGCGCCAGATCAACGAAGGCCAGGACAACAGCGGATGGCGGCGCTCAAAGGGGGTCGGCGAGAGACTGACACTCGAATGTCGCTTGACTTTCCAAAGCACATAGTCCTGTGCCCCTTCAAAAGTGAAGACGGCCTTTATCAGCCGGGCCGCGGTAGCCAGCCTGTCGGCCTGACGACGGCTCACGCAGAGAAGCCGTGCAGTCAAGCGACGCCTCAAACCGGGCGGCTCCGTCAGGGCAAATCCTCCGCCCGGCTGCGGTTCACTGCAGGCGACCGAGGCCAGCATCAACGCCCAAGGCGTCAGTCTTTCATATCGCTCGCGATCGGTCTGATAGATGAGTCGTGCGCGCTCCAAACCTTCGGCGCGAAATTCCGAGCGATAGGATTCCTCGATGATCCCGATCCAGAGCTCAGCCGCGGTGAACCTGTCGGTGAACAAGGAAGCCGCACGTTGCACCACCGTTACTACGGCGGATCGCAAAGCCGCCACCACCTGTCTGCGCGCAGCTTCATCGCGGGTGTAAACAACTTGAACCGGCTGCGCGAAACGGCAGCAGAGGGTCAGGAAAAAACTGCGGGGCGAAGTGGCACGGACAAACGCGGTCGTCGTGATGACTGCGTACTTCACGCGCAGCAGCCGATCCTGCCAGGGAACTTCGATGTAGAAAACGTTGGGTGGTAATACCGAGTTGACCAGCCGTAACCACCAGCTCGAGTAAGCTTGGCGGTAACTGTCAACTAGCAGATAGAAGTCGAGCACGCCTTCGCCGACATCGCCTCCGTGCCTGGCCTTGCGCAGGCATGAGCCGTAGAAAAGCACGGCGGCAACGCCGTAGCGGTGGCGGCGCCTGATCGCATCGGAGCAAGTCTGGACCGCCGGCTCGGCTGGCTGTCCGCATTCGCTGGCCAGCCACTCCTCCAGCCTTTTGCTCGCACAGGTCATCAATCGTAAGCAGCGGACGAAGACGGCCTCATGATCACGGGTGAGGAACGGCGCAAGTCCAGCCGCACACGATAACTGTCACCTCCGAGCAGCAGCGGCAACCCTTGTCCGGGGCGGAGCGTTCGGCTGCGGCTCGAAAGAACGGTTAACACGCCCCCGACGGTCGGGTCGGCACCCGCGCTAACGGTCAGCAAACCGGTGTGCCTGGGCCGAGATTCATCAAGCCACGGAACGAGATGCTCGCTTCGAGCGGGATCGGCGCACAACGGCTCAGGATGCTGCACCAGCGCGGACCGATCGGAGCGCCGCATGCTGCCCCAGTCTGCCGTGCTCATCCGGCCAGCGAAAGCGCCGGGCGCGGTCATGTCTGATCAGTCGGGGCGGGTTCGGAGTCCGGCTCGGCGAGCCAGCATCGCGGCTCCTTGCCTCGCCTTCGCCACCACAGGGCCTGGCCGATTCGCTCATAATGAAAAAG
>JBHHYR010000441.1:0-1695 GCA_046757585.1 Binatia bacterium
TTGAAGATTGCGCCAACGTGACGCGGCTTGCCCTGCGAAGCGGACGAGACCTTCTCAGGATAAGACTGCGAGCCGCGCGGGCGCCAGCGTTTTGAACTACGTCCTACCCCGAAAAGCTCAGTTCTCGAAACTCGCCCGCGCGCAGTTCATCTACTGCGGCGACAACCTCTGCTACATGGATTTTGATGACTGGCCAGCTCGCCGTCGGCACAACGAGAATCGCGAGGCGCCTGCCGGTCAGGTTCTGCTGGTACCGAAGGTTCTGGTCCGTCGTGATCAGCACGTCGAACGTGGCTTCCGCGACGTCGAGCAGCTGACCGTTCTCCAGTTCGGCCCACCCCATCTCAAACGCGGTGGAGACGGTTTGAGTAGTTAACGCTCGGCGCAACGGGACGGGAGTCCCCTGGTCGAACAGCACTCTCAAGTTGCAGGCCCGCCTCAGTTGGGCTGATCACGCAACGGCAAGGCTGCGCTCGGCATGTTCCAGCACGGCCTCGACTTGCTCACGAGTCACGCCGGGAAACCACTCAAGAAACTCATCGATCCGCGCCCCGCTCTCGATATTCTCGAAAAGCGCCTTCACTGGCACGCGCGTACCTTTGAACAGCCAGGCGCCACTCACCTTACCCGGCACACGCTCAACAACGGGGCATTCGTGCCAATCCAGCATGGTTCGAAGATACGCCCCCGTATCGACCCCGGCAAGCCTCAGATCCGGTTGCGACGCCGGGTTGATCGGCCAACCGAGGAAATTGGCGCGATCGGCCATAGCAGCCGGTCGAGAATTAGGACCTTTACTACGGGTGGCTATTTTCCGCCAGCTCTACGGTGCCGAATCCTCAACAAAGTCATCCGAGGGTCTTCGTGAAATCGAGTGGGTGCATTGTGACCATTTCGCGCGTTGTTGAAGACGGGGTAGGGACGGTGCGGGCCACCACCGAGCCAGGCACCGCTGCGCAGCGGCGGTGTCGCTGTTGAGCGGTCTTCCCTGATGGATGCTCGTCATGCCCGCGAACGCGGGCATCCAGGTGGGAGGGCGGGCTGGGTGGCCGTCGGATGAAGTCCATCCGATCGCGGTCGGAGCGAACGATGGGACGGCGTTCCACCCCGCGACCGATCACATGGTAGAGGGCGCCGTCGAGATCGATACGGGGAGTAGTGCGGAGCATTACGACACCTCCGTCTCACCTTGAGATGCTACCTAGCAACTTAGCTGCGTCCCCGGATTCTTGTCCTGGATGGTAAGACAGCGCAAGAATCGACACGAGCGCGGTTCTTATAACGCCTGCGCCGGCGCTACCGAGTCGAAAGGTTGATCCTCTTCGGACCCCGGGCACGGAGCCGCGCGCCCTTCCGCGGGAACACGCAATTTGTCCGTACTCGAGGTACCACCAAACCGCGCCTTGTTCTGGTTCCTCACCGGCGGGGGCCACCCCGGCCGCCGCCCGCTCGGAAGAACGAACCCACATCGCTCGGACCCGGCCGCACCAGCCGGGTTGGTTGCAGCGGGATCTGTTTCACCGACGCGGACATCGAATCTCGTGCCCGTTTGATCCGCATGCGCAGGCGCTCGCGGCGCGCAAGGTTTTTTTCCGTCTCTCGAATAGTCGCAAGAGACACCTCCAGCTCACGCGAAAACTTCCCGTGACGCAGTGTCAGGATGACGCTCTCGGGTTCCCCCGCTGCACAAACCGT
>JBHHYR010000442.1:0-1689 GCA_046757585.1 Binatia bacterium
AGCTTGCCGACAGCTTCAAGGCGCTGGCCGATCCGGCGCGCCTGCGACTGCTGAGTTTCATCGGAGCGCAGCGCTCGGCGGAGGCCTGTGTCTGCCATCTCACCGATTCGGTCGGACTCTCGCAGCCGACCGTCAGCCACCATCTGCGGGTGCTCCACGAGGCGGGCCTCTTGGAGCGCGAGCGGCGCGGCTACTGGGTGTACTACCGGGTAGTCCCCGAGCGCTTGGCAGCGCTGCGGGAGGCGCTGGCTGCGGCGCCGCGTCAAGACCTCACCCGGCGACGCACGGTGGCCGGCACTCGAACCAGGATGCGGCGACGATGACCACGGTGATTTTCGCGTGCATCCACAACGCGGGCCGCTCACAGATGGCAGCGGCCTTCTTCAACGCGCTCGCTGATGTGCACCGCGCGCGCGCCGTGTCCGCGGGGACGCAGCCAGCCGCCCGGGTCCATCCGGAAGTCGTCGAGACAATGCGGGAGGTTGGGATCGATCTCGGCCGGGCCCATCCCACCCGTCTCACGCAGGAGTTCGCTGCCCAGGCACAGCTCCTGGTGACCATGGGCTGTGGCGACGCGTGTCCCTTCGTACCAGGGCTGCGGCGGGCAGACTGGAACATCCCGGACCCCAAGGGGCAGCCGCGTGAGCGCATTCGCGCGATTCGTGACGAGATTCGCGCGCGTGTCGCGCAGCTCGTTGCCGCCGAAGGTTGGGGGGCATGATGCCGGGAAACCTGGAATACAACGGCGGCCACGGACTTGCCGCAGCGCGACCCCGAAGGCTGTCGTTCTTGGACCGCTATCTGACGCTCTGGATCTTCCTGGCGATGGCCGCTGGCGTCCTGGCCGGACGTTTCGTGCCGGGGGTAGAGGGGCTGGTGAACCGTTTCCAAGTCGGGACAACGAACATTCCGATCGCCATCGGGCTGATCCTGATGATGTACCCGCCGCTTGCGAAGGTGAAGTACGAGGAGCTCGGCGACGTCTTCAGTAACTGGCGGGTGCTCGGGCTCTCGCTGGTTCAGAACTGGATCGTGGGGCCGATTCTCATGTTCGCGCTCGCGATCGTGTTCCTGCACGGCCATCCGGATTACATGGTCGGGCTCATCATGATCGGCCTCGCCCGGTGCATCGCGATGGTGATCGTGTGGAATGAGCTCGCCAAGGGCGACACGGAGTACGCCGCTGGGCTGGTGGCCTTCAACAGCGTCTTCCAGGTTCTGTTCTACAGCGTGTACGCCTGGGTATTCATTACCGTCCTGCCGCCCGCCCTCGGCCTCGCGGGCAGCGTCGTACAGATCAGCATGGGACAGATTGCGGAAAGCGTCTTCATCTACTTGGGTATCCCCTTCCTCGCGGGCATGCTGACGCGCTTCGCCCTGGTGCAGTCCAAGGGCAAGCCCTGGTACGAGCAGTCGTTCATACCAAAGATCAGCCCGATGACACTGGTGGCGCTGCTGTTCACCATCATCGTAATGTTCAGCCTCAAGGGCAAACTCATTGTCACGATCCCCCTCGACGTCCTGCGCATCGCGGTGCCACTACTCATCTATTTCGTGGTGATGTTCCTCGTCTCGTTCTGGCTGGGTCGCAAGATCGGCGCCGATTATGCAAAAACGGCAACCCTCGCGTTTACCGCCGCCAGCAACAATTTCGAGCTGGCCATTGCCGTGGCCGTGGCCGTGTTCGGT
>JBHHYR010000443.1:0-1664 GCA_046757585.1 Binatia bacterium
AGCCGCGCGCCTCTCCACCACCTCGCGACGACCGCCGTTGAGAAATGCAGGCTAGTACCGACTTGCCAATCTGCCCGCGTTGATCTCGGTTCTCCTCGTCCATGCTTGTCTCCGCGGCGGTGAGTGCCTACCGTACGGCGCTAAGAACGACGCAGGGTCTGTCCCGCTAACGGTGCAGAGCTTCAGCTGCGAGCGCAACCTTCACAGTTGCGACGATGCTCTCCAGCCTCGCCAACGGCTGACCACAGCACGGCCGCAGCAAGTCAACGCGCTCGTCAGCTGCGAGCTCAGGTTAGCCGGCGTTCCCTGTCGACCCGGGCGATCCGCGCACTCCATCTCGCGGAGTTCCTCCTCGATCGCTCGCTTGGCTTCGGCCCGCCGACGCTTCTTGGCAGCCAGCTTGATTTCTTCGGTCTTTCCGTAGTGCCCCATGTAGGAGTGGCCGAGCTTGCCGCCCTGGCCGGCCTCTCTACGGAGCTTCGTGGTCGCCATTGGGTACCTCACCTCCAGAGCCGCGCTTGGACCAGTGCTCTTTGATCTCCAAATCAGCTGCCCGACGGGCCCTGGAGGCACTAAACGCCTCGCCATCCAGGCGCCGCCGGTGGGCAAAGCCGTTTGCCTTCCACGGCTTGCACATTAGGCAGCCAGCCCGGCGATTCTTGGGACGGCCTCGCTTGTGGTTTGTCATCTCTGTTTTCACGTCCGGCTAACGGCGCAGCGGCTCACCTGCCGCGCGCAACGTTTCAGAATAGTTCATACCCTGAAGAAATCGTCCAATCAACGGATTCGGACCACGCGTTCAGATCCAGGTGCGCGGTCAGGTGCAGCCGTTGGTTAGGGGGCGCCTCCTTCGATGTAGTCACTCCACCTCGTCAAGCTCGGCTGGATCAAGAACACGACGCCCATGGCGTACCGTGAGGATCAGGACTCGCTCTGTCTCGACACGATAGATGATCCGATACTCGCCATGGAACAGTTCGCGAACGTCTTGACGCCCCAACTCTGGAACCACAGTCCCGCTGCGCGGAAACTCAGCTAGCCGACCGACCGTGTCAAACACACCCTGTGCCCATCTGGCAGCAGCCACCGCCTTGTCTCGGGCAATGTAGTCGGCTGCCTCGGCCACTCTGGCCACCGCGAGGGGCGACCAGATGACCGTCATCGGCTCAGCTTGGACAGCACCTGCTTTCGTGCCTCTCCATGCGGAATCCCGACACCTTGAGCGATCTGCTGCTCGGCAGCATGGATATCGCGTAGCAGCTCGAGCTCCTCCACAAGGCGTTCGTATTCGGCCACATCGACCACGACTGCGGCGCTGTGTCCACGCTGAGTAAGCACTAGGGAGCGCTTGGTGTCACGAATCTGCTGAAGCAACGCGGCTGCATTCGCGCGGAACTCCGAAAGCGGCCGTATGTCCTCTTCCAGGTGAATTCGCTTCATCTTGCGACCTCCTAGAGATACATCCTACCGTACCTCTAATGGGATCTCCAGGAGGATCAGACCCTTCCCTCTGCGACACGCGCACCCTGACGCTTCGGCGCCCCCCTAACGGACATGCGGTTCAGCTGCGCCCAACAGCGCTAACCACCAACGCTGGGGCACGGCGCCGGGAGGTAGCCTCAGAAAGTGTGGAAAAAGTAAAGGCGGTGTAGCCTTCCGGGGTT
>JBHHYR010000444.1:0-1660 GCA_046757585.1 Binatia bacterium
ATACCGGCGGGGATGGTTGAAGGGAGCACCATGAAACAGAAAGACAAGGTGAGAGACCCTGTGTGCGGCATGGCGCTGGAGAGGCCCGGACACGCGCTAACATATCAGGGAATGCACTTCGCCTTCTGCTCTGAACAGTGCAAGGCGCGCTTTCTCGCCCATCCCCATCTCTATGTTGGCTATCCCGGACAGCCGGCGCCGAATCAGGAAGGGCAGGTGCTGCTCAAGCGGCGCCGCCTCAGGCTCGCCCAAGCGCTCTCAGCCGAAGGGGCCGCGCTCGTCGAGGAACTGCTCGGCAAGCTGATGGGCGTCAGGACGGTCACCGCGTCTGGCGCCATGATCGAAGTCATCTATGACCTGCTGCAGGTCAGCCTGGAAGACCTGGAAACCGTCCTGTGAGATGCGGGTGGCCGTCTGGGCGGGGACTGGACGGAACGCCTGCGCCGCGCCCTGATCCACGAAAGTGAGGAGACGGAGATCGAAGCCCGCGAAGCCGTGCCGCCCCATCATTATCTACCCTGATAAAGCACAGGGCTGTCGCCTGTATCCACACCAGTCTTTTCGATCATGGGGGGCGCAACAGGTGGCGCGCAAGCAGCGCCACCGCGGGGGGGCGTGCCCGGGTGATCATGCAACAGCGGTTTGTACGGATCGCGATACGTTTGGGAATACTGCCCACGATCACATGCCTCCACCATGGACTGCTTGCGGCGCCGATGACGACGAGGTCAGCGTCCTGCGCTGCATCCTGAACAGTGTGGACGACACTGCGCCCTGCCTCCACCCGCCTCTCGAACTTTACCCCGGACAGGCCTTCCACCAGCGGCTCCCAGAACTGCGCTCCCATGCCCTCCTGTTCGGCCTTGCTCTTGACGATATGCAGGAGGATGATCACCGCTCCCGTGGCATGCGCTACCTGCGCCGCAAGGCGCACTGCGAGCCGGCTGTTGGCGGTCTGCTTGACGGGCACCAGGATCGTACGGAGCTTTTCCATCCTGCAGGGATGTACGATGGCCATGTCGCAGGGGGGGTAGGACCACAGCGTATCGATGATGGAACCCAGAACCCGTCCGCGGCTCCTCGTATAACCCGGCCAGTCCAGGAGCAGCAGCTCCGCGTCGAGCTCCACCGCCGTCTTGCGCACCGCTTCCGCGACATCCCGGCCCATGCGGATCAGGCTGTGTACCGGCACCCCCTGGGCCGCGGCTCCCTCACCCACCCTCTCGAGCAGCGTCTCGCGCCGCTCCAGCAATGCGCGCCCGTGGCCCAGCGCGAGGGGGCGTGGCACGGCGATCACGTTCAAGGCGGTGACATTCCCCCGCGCCGCCTTGGCGATAAGCGCGGCCAGCATGCCCATCTGCGCCGCACCATGGCGGTCATTGACGGGCACCAGCACCGTGTAACCGCCGCTCGCCTCGATTTCCTCGAAAACCACTTCCCTGGGGAGCTCCCGCGCCGCGCGCGGTGCAATGTAGAGGTAATAGGCAAGCATACCCGTGACGACCCATATCAAGGCCATCAGCCAGGCCGCGGGATGCAGGGCATACATGAATACGGCGAGTGCCGCATTGGCGGTGATGGCGGCAAGCGGCAGATAGGGGACCCCTGGCATCCGGAAACCGCGTGCGTGCTCTCCACCCCTCTCCCGCAGCACGATGAT
>JBHHYR010000445.1:0-1656 GCA_046757585.1 Binatia bacterium
CGCCTGCTTCAGCGCCGTGGCGGGCCGGAAGGTGACCGTGCTGCTCGCCTTGATACGGAGGGGCTTTCCCGTCTGCGGGTTGCGCCCGGTGCGAGCGGAGCGCTTCCGGAGCGTAAACGTCCCAAAACCGGGGAAACGGAAGGTCTCTTCGCTCTTCAGAGCTGTCGTCATGGCGTCGAAGACCAGATCCACGATTTCGCTCGCCGCTGCCTGCGTGAGCTTGGCTTGTGTTGCGCCGGTGCGTATCTGCTTCACAAATTCTGCCTTGGTCATCGTCGTTGCCCTCCTTAGATGCCTGCTGCCTGCGCGCCCGCTGCGCGCTGTGCTGCCAAGCATAGCACGCGTGTGCGCTCCTCGGCACGCCCGCGACGCCGCCTTCGTTGCTGCCGCGCCGCGGCAGCTCGGTGCGCCGCCACTACCGCTGCGTCAGGCGCGGCCCCTCCTCAAAAGTGCAGGTGTGACCTTCCGCCGCGAGCGAGCCCTCCTCTTTGAGGTGCGCTTCCTTCGAGCGAGCGGCGGCCATCTTCTCCAACGTGCACCTGCGACCTTCTTGGTGTAGCTACCCCTTCCCCTGGGGGAAGGGGGCTGGGGGGATGGGGGACTATAACGTGGCCTGGCACCCCTGCCGAGGCGACTGGCACCCTGGGGGCAGCCTGCACGGATGCTCCATGGCTGATGGGCCTGGTGGCTGGCCCCACGGTGACCTGGATCCGACAGCAGCGGTGACTGGCGTACCTTGCGGTTTACACCGCAGTGTGTGCTGGCAGCGTGTGGTGCGCTTCTCGGCCACTGGTGCCGCCGCCGGCGGTGCCGTGCGTGACAGAGATTGCCGGGGCGCGCCCCTTGCGTGGTGCTCGATGATGTCGAATGCTGCCACGGGACCTGCAAGGGGCGTGATCCCGTGGTCGACTCAGCGCGTGATTACGCACTATGGGCTTGGGGGCAGCAGAGATTGCCTGGACGTCCTTCACGAGCCCGCGAGCCTGGCCTGTGCGCCGCCTTGCAGGCCGCGTGCACGCGCCACGGATGCGGCAGCGCAGCTCAGCGGCGGGTCCCGCTGGCCACCCGCGGGGCGCTCGCCGGGCTGCCCCTGGGGGCGTGCGGCGGCACAGGGGTGTGGGCATTTCCCTATCCGCTGTACACAATAGAGTATGGACCGAGCTTTTCCATCGTTCCCCTCCTTTCCGTCTATCCAACGTATCGATGCCCTGGCGAGTTGAACCACCTTACGCGTACTGTATGGGGTTGACATTTGAAAATGAATTGTGTCTATTTACTATTAGACAATAAGTATACACAGATGGTCAGCTCAGGACGCGCATGCTATGGTCTATCGCCCCAGAAAACTCGAGCCCATCATCCGCGACTTGCTCGGCGCCTTCCCCGTCGTCGGGCTCACAGGCCCCCGCCAGTCCGGGAAATCTACCCTCCTCCAGCACCTGCTGGCCCGCAAGTATACCTACGTCACCTTCGACGATTTTCGCATGGTGGCGCTCTTTGAAGACGATCCCGAAAAGTTCATGGACCTGTACAGCAACCGTGTCATCTTCGATGAAGTCCAGAAAGTGCCTGCGCTGTTCAACTACATCAAGCTGGCTGTGGACCGGGATCGGCACAGCTACGGCAAATTTGTGCTCACCGGCTCCAGTCAGTTCC
>JBHHYR010000446.1:0-1649 GCA_046757585.1 Binatia bacterium
TCCTCCCTCCTTTGCCAAAGGAGGGGACCGGTGGTTGACGAGCCAGGTTTTCCTGACCGAAGTTGCTGTTCAATCTTCCGTTTATTTTCGGACCAAGGATAGGTTGCTACGTTGTTAAGGGGTTACGCTGTCAGGATCCTTCGCTAGCTGCCCGGTGTCCCTCTTCCGCCTCACGTCTTCCGTCTCCGGTTGACAACCGCGCGGCGTTGGGCGTCTACTCGACACGGGTTATCGGCGTTTGTACGCTTCTTTGGTTGGCGGCACGCTACGGAGGGAGGCAGCTCGTGCGGGTGCCCGCGGCTGTTATCGGGATCCTGGCTGGCTGGATTGGAACAGCCTCTGCGGCTGATGTGCTTCTGCGCTGGTCCGCGTCGCCGGATGCGCAGGGATACCGGGTGCATAACGGGCTACAGTCACGTCACTACACACTCCACGAAGACGTGGGGTTGCTGGCTGGCGATACGGTCGGTGGTGTCGTTCATTTCCTGGCCGGTGGGGTCGAGCCGGGTCGTGGTTACTTCTTCGCGGTGACCGCATACAACTCCGCTGGCGAGAGCGACTATTCCAACGAGAAGGCGGTGGTCTTGGACGGCAACGGGCCGCCTGCTGTGAATGCAGGTCCGGATCGGACAGGCGTGGTGGGCCAGCAGCTCGTCGTCGGAAGCGATCTCGGAAGCTCCGCCGGGTATATCTGGCTGCAGCGTGCAGGACCTCCAGCTCAGCTGGCGGAGCCGACCCGCCCCAAGACAACGTTTACCCCGCGTCGTGCCGGCCGGTTCGAGTTCATGCTTGTCGGCTACGAGTCCCAAGGTGTCGCGTCTACGGATCGCGTGGAAGTTGTCGTTACCGAGGCAGCGGTTCCGACCATGACCCGGCCGGGGCTGACGCCAACGGCCACGAACACCGCGGCGCCTGTGTCTCGCCGTGACAGGGACGGTGACGACATACCGGACACCAGCGACAACTGCCCTGGTGTTGCCAACCCTGGCCAAACTGACCGCGACCGCGACGGCATCGGCGACCCGTGCGACAACTGCCCTGACGACTTCAACGCGGCGCAGAGTGACGGTAATGCGAACGGGCTCGGCGATATGTGTGACAGCGGTAGCCCGGTGCCCCTGCTCGTGAAGCGGGTAGCACTGCGGGCCAGCCGTCCCCGACGTCAAGCACGTGGCGGCGGGAGTGACAACGGCAGGATCCGCATCCGTGCTGTGCTCGATGTCACCGAGCTGGGAGGCATCGCAGGCCTGGTCGGTACCGTGCAGCAGAGGGGGTTTACGGTCGGCGTGATGGGAGGGGGCCTAGCAGCCCCGGAGACGATGGTGTTTCCGCCCTGCCTCGACGTCAGCACCTGCAAGGGAAGCAATGGCGAGGTCGCGCACTTCCGGCGGAAGGGAGCAACAAACTTCTACACGTTCAGGGTGGCGGCGCCCGGCAGGTCGTTTCCAGAGCCGCTCAGCTCGGCGGGGATGACAGTGACCCTCTCGTTGGGCGGGCTCGACCGGCGCGACGACCTCAGCCGGTGCCGCGTGCGCGGCGCGAAGCGGAGGCTAGCGGTATGCCGCAGATGAGCACACATCCTCACATTCCCTCGCCCGGATGGGAGAGGGCGAGGGTGAGGGGGATGCGATGGTGCCGCAGGCGACCTT
>JBHHYR010000447.1:0-1622 GCA_046757585.1 Binatia bacterium
TAATCCACGCTCACCAACCCTTTCACGCCCCACCGTGAATAATTCGGGCTAGCACACAAAGCCGGAAGGATTATGCCGGCGACGGCGCCACCACCCAGTTCACGGTGCCATATTTCTTCATCGAGAACGCGGACATCGTGGCCACGTTGCGGTCTACCGGCGGCGCCGAGACCCCGTGGACCGAGGGCACGGAGTACACGCTGACCGGCGCCGGGAATCCGTCCGGCGGCACGCTCACCGCCGTGTCCACGGGCACCGATTACACGCCGCAGAGCGGCGAGACGCTGGTCATCAAGCGCAAGGAACAGTTCACCCAGCCGTCCGACTTCGCCGTCGCCGGCGCCCTGCCTTCGGAGACCATCGAGGAGGGCTATGACCGCGCCGTCATGCTGGCCCAGCAGTTGAGCGAGGACCTGGGGCGCGCCGCGAGGCTGGTCGAAACCTCGCCCACCACTGCCGAGCTGATCATTCCCGAGCCGGAGGCGGACAAGGCGCTTTCCTGGAACTCGGCGGGCGACAACCTCACGAATGGTCCGACAGTGGCGCAGATCACCCAGGCCTCCACCAAGGCCGACCAGGCGGCCGCCAGCGCCACGGCGGCGGCCAACAGCGCCAATGCGGCAGCAACCTCGGAGACCAACGCGGCGGCCAGCGCGACGAATGCAGCGACGAGTGAGGCAAACGCGGTCAACGCTGCCGGCTTCAAATTCACCTTCGACACCAGCACGACGATGGCCGATCCAGGCGTCGGGGGCATCCGGTTCGACAACGCGACGGTCGCCAGCGTGACGGCGCTGGCCCTGGACGCGACCTCCGCCGACACCGGCAACCCGGACGTTTCCGACTTCATCACTGCCTGGGACGACAGTACAAACACGGCCCTGCGCGGCACCATCATCATCCGCAAAGTCGGCGCCCCTGCCACCTTCGCCGTCTTCAACGTCACGGGAGCGGTTACCGACAACACCGGATGGCTCCAGGTCGCCGTCACCCACGTGGCGAGTAACGGGACGTTCTCCGCCGCCGACGCCCTGATCGTCCACTTCACCCGAACGGGAGACACGGGCGCGGCGACAGGAGGCCCGGCGTTCTCCGCGTATGCGGCATCCCTTCAAGCGTTTGCTCAGAACGCCCAAGTCGTATTGGCGTGCGACACCGAGAATTTTGATACCGACAGTAATTACGATACTACAACCTTTAGGTTCACACCACAGAAAGCCGGAAAGTATCAAGTAAATGGACTGTTGACTTGGGCAGCTACCGTGGACGGCAAGTTATATGAGCTGCGGATATTGAAGAACGGAACAATAGTTCATCATTTGCGAACGGCTGGTGCCGGAACTACGAAGATAGGACAAAACGTGTCTGCAATAATCGACATGAACGGTACTACCGATTATTTGGAGCTGGTCGGCAGGCAGAACGACGCGGTATCGGTAAATAGCGATCCCGGCGACAAAGACGTGAATTTCTCTGCATGTTGGCTGCGTTCGTAATGTTTGGTGCATTGGCGGCTGCATCAGCGATGGCGCGCTGACCGACTGCGCCGATAGTCCTTGAGGCGATATAATGACTTGGCTCCCCTCCGGTCCGAACATCCCGGTCAGCGGCCTCATCGGCAC
>JBHHYR010000448.1:0-1618 GCA_046757585.1 Binatia bacterium
CTGGCTCCGTAGTTTGGAGCCGATCGGTGTCACGTTTCAACTGAAGCAGTACAGGGGTTATCGTCTCCGAGCACGCGTTTGCGGGTTTCGAGGACCTTGACAAACAGCGGCTCGGCCTCGGCGTAGCGGCCCTGAACGGCGTACACGATGGCCAGGTTGTCCATGGAGTTGAGGGTTTCCGGATGGTCCATCCCCAGCTCCTGTTCGCGCAGTTTCACCGCACGCAGCGCGTGACGCTCGGCCTTCTCGTTCAACCCCAGCTTCCTGTACGTGACTCCGAGCGTGTCCTCCAGACGGCCCGCTATCCGCGGGTCCTCTGACAACGTTCGTTCTACTGTCTCGCCTGCGCGTGACAGGATTTGCTCGTCGAGCAAATACAATGCGGCACCCGTCGGGTTCACACCCGATAGCGCCTTCTTGAAAGAGGCCAGCTCCTGCTCGGGGTTTCCCCCGGCTCCTCCACGCCTCCGCTGCGCTCGCGTTATCCGCTCCTCGAGGTCTTTCAAGAGCGCGCCACCCATCGCCTCAGGGTCCACGCTTCCCAGCATGTCCGCCAGAAACTCCGAGACCCGGTCCGACGCCGCGCGCTCCTCGTTCGCGCGGTCCCGCTCGGTCGCAATCCTCCTCGCCTGCAACGTCATTGTCACCGAGAAGATCAGCAGAACAACGACGCCGATCGTGGCCGCGACGACCCCGGCTCTGTGCCGTCGCACGAACTTTCTCGCGCGATAGGCCGCGCTCGGAGGGCCCGCCACCACGGGCTCGTCTTTCAGATGCCTTCCGATGTCCGCGGCCAGCTCCGACGGTGAGCCGTAGCGGCGTGTCCGGTCCTTCTCCAGGGCCCGCATCGTGATCCAGTCCAGATCGCCTTGGAGCTGTCGTTGGAGAGTCGAAGGGGTCGTCTTTCTGGCATTTGCCGATGCGGTGGAACCCTCGCCCAGCGTGCTCACGCGCTTCGATGGCGTCGGCGGCTCGTCGTCACGGATCTTTCTGCGGATGCCTTCAAAACCTGCGGATCGTAATTCCTTCGCCGCAAACGGCAGCGCCCCTGCCAGCAACTCGTACAGCATCACACCCAGCGAGTAGACGTCCGTCCTGGTGTCCACGTTCTGCCCCGTCATCTCCGCCTGTTCCGGGCTCATGTACTCCGGGGTCCCGATCAATGTCCCCAGCTCGGTAAACAATGTCTTCTCGGTCAGCTTCTGCGCCGTCGCTTTGGCCACGCCGAAGTCGATGATCTTCGGCACCGCCTTGCCCTCCTGGATCGTCACCAGCACGTTCGTCGGTTTCAGATCCCGGTGGATGATCGCTTTTTGATGCGCGTGCTGCACACCCGCGCAGACGTCCATGAACAGCTCGAGTCTTTGCCGGGTGGTCAGCTTCTGACGGTCGCAGTGCTCGGTGAGCGGCACCCCCTTGACGTGCTCCATCACGAAGTAGGGGCGCCCTTGGGGCGTTGCGCCTGCATCGAACACCTTGGCCACCGCAGGGTGATCCATCAAGGCCAGCGCCTGGCGCTCGGCCTCGAAGCGGGCCACGACCTGCTTGGTGTCCATCCCCTGCTTGATCACCTTCAGCGCGACTCGGCGCTTGACCGGCTCGCTCTGCTCGGCCAGCC
>JBHHYR010000449.1:0-1615 GCA_046757585.1 Binatia bacterium
GCTCCTGGCGCTGTTCGTCATGACAGCAACCGTCATCTACCACACCAATCTCATCGTGGTCCCCCCACAAGACCAGACCGTGAACTTCCTCAAGAACCTAGCGATCATCGGAGGGCTGCTCACCCTGACGGCACACGGGCCGGGACGCATCAGCATCGACGGACGCGAGTCCGCCAGATGAGTGCGCGCGAACGGCCAGTCACTGAACTGCTCGCTGCAGCTCCCGAGCTGCCGGGTTTTTTCCACCATCTGGGGATGTCCGTCGAGCGAGCAACGGCGCAGGAGGCGGTGGTACGCATGCAAGTCCCGAAATGGCTTCTGAGCCCGTACGGGCCCGTGCATGGCGGGGCCATCGCCGCGCTGATCGACACCACCATCGGGGTCGCCGTTGCCTGCCGCATCTCGCAGCGTGACCGCACAGCCACGCACGAGCTGAACATCAATTACATCTCGTTTGCCAAGCGGCCGGTGGTGATTGCCACCGCGCGCGTGCTACGGCTGGGCCGTACCGTCGCCCACACGGAGGCGGAGGCCCGTGCGGAAGACGGCACCCTCGTCGCCAAGGCGCTAGCGACCTTCGGCATCGTCCGCAGGAGCGCCGGGCAGCGCCCGTGAAGAATCGCGAGATCGGAGCTGAGGAATGCGGGGGTGATGACCTTGGCGGCAGCAAGCCCAGTCGCGGTTGGTCTGATTCAGATGCGCTGCACGGAGGATCCTGCGGCTAATCTGCGGAGCGCCGTCCAACGCATCACGCAGGCAGCGCAGGACGGGGCACAGATCATCTGCTTGCAGGAACTGTTCCGGTCACGGTACTTTTGCCAGACTGAGAACGCTGCACTGTTTGACTTGGCCGAACCGATTCCCGGTCCGAGCACCGACAGCCTGTGCCGCGCGGCGGCGGCGAATCGCGTTGCCGTCGTGGGGTCCATCTTCGAGCGCCGGACTGCCGGCGTGTATCACAACACAGCCGTTGCCATCGATGCAGATGGGTCGCTGCGGGGCATCTACCGCAAGATGCATATCCCCGACGACCCGCTGTACTACGAAAAATTCTACTTCACCCCCGGCGACAGCGGTTTCCGGAGCTTCGCGATGCGCGACGCGGAGGTGGGAGTGTTGGTCTGCTGGGACCAGTGGTTCCCGGAAGCAGCCCGGCTCACGGCGCTGGCTGGGGCGCAGATCATCTTCTATCCGACCGCCATCGGGTGGCACTCGGCGGAGAAGGCGGATGCAGGCGCAGCGCAGCACGAGGCGTGGGAGCTGATCCAGCGCAGCCACGCCGTGGCCAACGGCGTGTTCGTCGCTGCGGTCAATCGCGTCGGCCGGGAAGGCGACTTGGAGTTCTGGGGCGCCTCGTTTGTCGCCGATCCCTTCGGTCGCATCCTGGCGCGCGCCAGTTCCGACCGCGAGGAAATCCTGATCGTCCGCTGCGATCTCGGGCTGATCGACAGCACCCGCCGGAATTGGCCCTTCCTGCGAGACCGCCGCGTCGATGCGTACGCCGGACTGCTGCAGCGGTTTCTCGACCGCTCCTCCGGCTGATGTGCACCCGGTTGCGCAACACCCCGGCTGCTGCCGCCGGGTCCCGACCAGTACCTGCGGCGCTGGGCTTCCG
>JBHHYR010000450.1:0-1612 GCA_046757585.1 Binatia bacterium
GGTCGCGCGCCACACCGGGCAGGCCCAGCCTGATCGGCAGCCGTCTCGGGCACGCCGCTGGGATCCTCAACTACGCCGTGGTGGGCATTCTGGTGTGCAACAACACCGCTGCGATGCATCTTCTCTCAGCGGGTACGTTGCAGGTGCTCTTCTGGCTGGTGCCGATCTATTCGTCTGTGACGGTAGCCGCGCGGCTCGGCGCGCGGCGGGAGCCGGTTGCCGTGGGGCGCTGGGCCACGAACCGGGGACGCTAGGGACCGGGGACCACTTCGGCGGCCAGCTCACGGCGCGCCCGCCGGAAGTCGTCCAAGCTGACCCCTGCCAGCGGTAGCCCGACCATTCCCTGCGCTAGCAGCGACAATACCTGCAGCGCGTTCAGCACGAGCCCGTAGGCAAGCGCGTCTGCCTGATCGACGCCAAACAGCTGCAGGGCCAATACACAGGCGTACTGGTAGGTGCCGATCATCCCCGGAAAATTCGGTAATGCGGTGCCGAAACCGACGAAGATGAAGACAATCAACGCTGCACTGGGCGGCACGGCAAAGCTGAACGCCCGGATGATCACGTAGCTCGACAGGATCGGCAAGAACCACAGCACCAGTGAGACGACAAACACGCTGCCCAGGAGTCGCCCGTCGGGAAGGACACGCATACCGTCCAAGATCGCCCGCAGGATCCGCATGAGACCGGTGCCGAGGCGCTCCGGAAGGTATCGCATGATCAAGCGGTCGAGAAACGGTTCCCCGCGAAACCACAGGAGTGCCACCAGACCAGCGAGCAAGACCGCTAGGAGGGCTGGAACCCGAGCTCCGCGGTGAACCCACTCGGGAAGGTTCGCCGTGGTGAGCAGTCCGACGAGAAAGTAAAAGGCGATGGCGATTGCGTCCATGGTCTTTTCCACCACCAGATTGCCGACGACGTTCGAGGCCGTCACGTGCGAGCGCCGCGCCAGTAGCCAGGGCCGCACGACCTCGCCCGCACGCAAGGGTAAGATGTTGATGGCCATGTAGGCGACGCTGCAGACAACCCAGAGGCGGCCAAGACCGACATGCTCGAGCGGCCGCAACTCCAGCTGCCAGCGCCAGGCGCGGAACACCATGAGCAGTAGGCTGATCGCGACTGCCGGGACCAGCCAGCGCGGGTCGAACCGCGCGAACGCCGCCCCCAGATCGGCTAGCGGCACGTGGCGAAATGCCAAGTACAGGAAGGTGGCCGCGACGCTGCTGCTCAGGGCAAGGTTGATCAAGAGGCGCCGGTTCATTTGAAAGGCCACATTGTGACCGAGAGCGACGCCAAGGGCAATGAGGAACGCAGAGGTACCCGGCTCACATGACCGGGATGAGGCGCCCGCGCGAGCTTGACTTGCGGCCGAGGTGGCAGTAGACGACAAGGACGATCAGGTCCCCTAACGGGCCAAGAGGGAAGGGGGTGTGAAGCCCCCGCTGCCCCGCAACTGTGTGGGGGGACGAGCGCTGCACGAGATGCCACTGCCCGGAGCGATGCCGGGCGGGAAGGCGTGGCGTGACGGATGATCCCCAAGCCAGGAGACCTGCCTGATCGCATGAGCCGACTCCACCCGTGCACCTGCCCGGGTGATGCTCCGGAGGGAGCT
>JBHHYR010000451.1:0-1609 GCA_046757585.1 Binatia bacterium
GGCCGCAACCGATGCACGCGCATCCACACCCCGATCACCAGCCGTGAAAGCAGCGTGATACCGTGGGTCAGGCTGATGAGACAGAGGCGTCCGTCCTGCGTGAGTAAGCGGTGCGCCTCGGCGAGCAGCAGCCGAATATCCGCCAGGGACAAGAGATCGAGCACGTAATTCGACACCACCCGGTCGAACGTCGCATCCGCCGCAGGCAGGCGCGGCGAGCCATCCGTGTGGAAGACTTCGGCGCGCCCAGCGAAGCGGGCAAGGCGCTGGCGCGTGAGATCAACCATCGTCGTACTCACATCCCAACCAGCGTAGCGGGCGGTCTCCGGGAGATGCGCCTCAAGGAGGGTCTCGGCGAAGCGGCCAGTGCCGCAGCCGACTTCGCACACCGCCTGGGCAGCTTCAAATCCCGCGTGTGCCAACAGGTCGCGGATGGCGGCATTCTCGTAGAACCCCTGCTGATCCTGCTTGGCCCCGAAGCGGTCGTAGAATGATCGCGCCTGCTCCCTGCTCAGCGTGGGCACATCCGTCGCTGTCACGGCTAGGAAGAGTCGCACCGATACCATGAGAAAGCAAGTGTCTACCTAGGCGGTAAGTTGGAAGTGCCAGTTGTCATGTTGCTAGTTCTTTACCACTCACATCTGGACACGTGGTGTTCCAGCAACAGTATATGACAGCATCGTCTAAAGGTAGTATTTCTTCAGCTTGTACCACAGGGTCCGTTCGCTGACCCCGAGCAGACGGGCAGCCTGCGCTTTGTTGTCGCCGGTTTGTCCCAGTGCGCGCAGGATGAGTCGGCGTTCGACTTGTTCCACAGCACGGTCGAGTTGCAACTCGGCGGTTCCAGTATCCTCCGGCGGCCGTGCCTCGGCCGGCACGACCGTGTGGAAGAGCTGCGCGTCCACTTCCGGACCATTGGCGAGCACCGCGGCGCGTTCGATCAGGTTGCGCAGCTCGCGGACGTTGCCCGGCCAGGCATGCTGTTCGAGCAACTGCAAGGCCTTCGGTGTCAGTTGAAGCGGGCCCCGTCCCATCTCTCTCGCGATCTTGTCGAGAAGGAAGGTCGCCAGGGGAGCAATGTCTTCGCGGCGCTCCCGCAGCGGTGGCAGATGAATGTGGAAGACGTTGAGGCGGTAAAAGAGATCGCTCCGGAATCGTTCCTGTTCCATGGCGGCTGACAGGTCGCGGTTGGTGGAAGAGATCACGCGTGCGTCCACCTGGACCTGCTTGTTGGTGCCGATGGGTTCCACGACCCCTTCTTCCAGGACCCGCAAGAGCTTGGCTTGCAGCGCATAGGCCATGTCGCCGATCTCGTCGAGGAACATCGTTCCGCCGTCCGCAACTTGAAACTTGCCCTCACGTGCGTTTTGTGCTCCTGTAAACGCACCCCGCGCATGGCCGAACAGTTCGCTCTCGAGCAGCTCGGCAGGGATGGCAGCGCAGTTCAAGGCCACGAACAGGCTCTCCTTGCGGGGGCTCAGCTCGTGGATGGCCCGTGCCACGAGCTCTTTGCCCGTGCCGGTTTCGCCGGTGATGAGAACGGCACTCTTCGACGGTGCAACGCGCCGGATCAGGTCGTAGACGGCTTGCATGGCAGCCGAATTACCGA
>JBHHYR010000452.1:0-1583 GCA_046757585.1 Binatia bacterium
CTTCCGCCTGGCCGTGTTCCTGGTGTGTGTCGAGGGACTGTCGTATCAGGAGGCGGCTGAGATTATGAACTGCCCGTTGGGGACCATGATGTCCCGGTTGGCCCGGGGTAAGTCGCTGCTGCGACAACGGCTGCGCGAGCTGGAAGCGCCACAGACCCGCCCATCGCTGACGGCGACCCGGACTCAGCAGGGCAATGGCCCTGTGCCCTTGCGCGTGGTGTCTGGCCGGGGACAACACCAGCCCGGATAGGAGGGACGGGAGGATGCAGTGCCGTGAGGCGCAACGCGCTTTGGATGCCTTTGCGGATGGGGTAACGGACGTGCTGACGAGCCTGGACCTGCAAGAGCACCTCGATCAGTGCTCCCGGTGTCGGCACGAGCTGGAGCTAGAGTACCGCCTGCGCCGGCTGCTCACTGAGCCGGGACTGTGGGAGCGGGCTCCGGCGCACCTCCGGCGGCAGACTGGTCGACGGCTGACGGGCCGCCGCCGACTGCTGCAGACGGCCGGGGTGGCGGTCATGGTGCTTAGCCTGGCGCTGGCCTTGGGCCTCTTTCGGTCGGCTCGACCAACATTGCCACAGCTGGTGCAGGTCTTGGAGGCCGCCACACAGACACACCAGGGACAGGGCAACGCCGCCCCCACCGTGCGCAGCACCGATGTAGGCCGCCTGCACACAGCCTTAACGGCGCGCTTCCCCCACGATTTTGGCGTGCCACGCCCGGGGAGCGCGGTTCGTCTGCTAGGGGGGAGCCCCTGCACACTCGAGGGCGTTCCCTGTCGAGTCGTGCTCTATGAGCGCAGCGGGCAACGGATTTCGTATTTCGTGTTTCCGTACCCCCGTAGCACGATAACGGCTGTCCCGCAGGCACGCATACTGGACCGGACGATCTATGCACGCCGCTCTGGGAAGTACCATGTCCTGTTTTGGCGCGAGGGGTCGGTGATCTGTGCGCTAGTCTCCGACCTCGCGCCTCAGGCTCTGCTGCCCTTGGCGCGGTCGGCTATCGCCCAGGAACGCACAGCGGTAGCAGGATAGGGCGCAACATTACCGTCAGGGAGGAGGAGAATTATGCATCACGTAGGCTCTGCACTGCGCGTGCTTGTGGCTGTGGTCCTTGCTATTTTTCTGCTCCCCCCGCTGGCGTCAGCCACGCACCAAGGCAAGCCGCACTGGGGTGCGTGGTTCAAGCAGCGTCCAAGTGGTGATTCGGCGGCAGCGGCGATCCAACGCGGCCGTAAGGTCTTCAACGAACTCGGCTGCGCCGGCTGCCACCCGCGCGGCGGCACTATTGGGGGCCGCACGCGCAATGTGCTCGGGAAGCTGTCACCCCGGCCGATTCCTGATCTGCATGGGGCGGCGCGACATTTCCCACGGGTGGCCACCGGCATGAAGAAACTGGTCACCCTTGGGCAGATGAACGACGTCTGAGTGGTCGTCTTCCTTGGCCGTGAGCCATTAGATCCTCAGTCGCAGATGTACGCCGACCTGGAAGCGTATGTGATGTCGCTCAGTGCCAGCCCGGAGGCCATTCAGGAGAACGAGCAGTCCTTTTTTGAAGCCCTGCAGCGGGCCAAACAGAAG
>JBHHYR010000453.1:0-1573 GCA_046757585.1 Binatia bacterium
GGTGACACGCGCACACAACGAGCACTGCAGACAGCAGGTAACCCGGGGCCACCGACATGCGCTCGAAGAGGTGGCCTGAAAGCCCGGCCGTGATGGCCGCGAGCAGTAGCAAGCCGCCAGCAGCAGCCCAGGGCCGCCCCGAACTCGCGCACTGCAGCCACACCTCGAGCGCGGCGAAAGCTGGGAGACTCACGGCGACGAAAGCCATCAGCAACACGAGGCGCGGCGGGCCGAGCGCAGTGTCGTAATGGTGCAGAGCAAGCACGCGAACCGCAGCGTAGATCGCTGCGGCGAAAAACGCCCCGCTTGCAACGCCCCACATCGCGCTCCGGCGTACTGACCGCACGTTCCCCTTATCCTGACCCGCCACGAGGCGGTGGCGGAGGATAGGGGCGCCTACGAGGGTCAGGGTAATGGTCGGGCCAAGTAACAGCGCAGTGAACACCGATCCTTCCTGTCCCGGCACGACGGCCGACAGCTGACGCGCCAGCCAGGGCGCCAACAGGAGGCCCGCCGGCCAGAGCCCGCAGAGCATGAGGAGGTAAGAACTATCGCGGGCCCGAATCCCAGTCCAGCGATGTCCCATCTCCTCCTTCGCCAATGCCCGCTGCCGCTCTCCATGGGGCTCGCGTTGCTGGCGGACGCCTGACTCCCGGGTTGGGGACAGCAGTGCAATGAGAATGGCTGCCGCACCCAACACCACCCACAGTGTGCGCCGTCCCGACAGTTCGATCGACGTCTCTGGGCTACTTCCTGAACGCAGCAGGTCGGCTTCCCACAACGATGCACGCAACCATTTCAACACCTCCTGTCGTGCCAGATCATCGTAGAACACGCCGACGTGCCCGCGGCCGGGGACGCGGAGCAAACGCCGGGCGCTCCCGTCAGCAAATTCACCAAAACGCCCAGGTGTTACCAGATAGCCGCGCGTGCTCAGCGCGATCAGTGTCCTGTCCGTGTCGTTGAGTACAAAGCGATCGGCGGCACCGTAAATCAAGAGCAAGTTCTGCGGCGCCACGTGGTTGACGAACCGCCATTGAGCAACCGAGGCGCTGATCGCAACGGTTGCGCGGATATCCCAGTCGGCGCTCGCTCGAGCGATCGCGGCCGTTGCGCCGTCGCTGTGCCCCAACAGGGCGATACGCGTGGGATCAATGACAGGCTGGGACCGCAGATACCCTACCGCTGCCGCAATGTCGGGCTCGAGGTCATCGAATCGCTGGCGTGCCTGAGGTACGGGCCACAGGCTACCACCGCTACGCCCCTGGCCGCGGCGATCGATAAACAGCGCGCCAATCCCTAGATGGGTGAGGTCCGCCGCCATGGGAATCTCCATGAAGGCAAGATTGGCAAGGTAGCCGTGGCAGACGATGACCGCAGGGAGCCCCACTGTGGCCTGTCGCCCTGTGACAGCGCTGGGAGACACCGTCGCGGGTGCCGCAGTGATCGGCGGCAAGTAAACTCGGGCATGAATCGGGGTGCCGTCGGGCAATGCGAGCGGAAGGTCGGATACGGTGCACCCCGGGCAGACGTTGCGGTTTGCTTGCCAAGCACTGACGGCGAAGAGGAACGC
>JBHHYR010000454.1:0-1561 GCA_046757585.1 Binatia bacterium
GTGCTCCGTCGGTTGCCTGACTTCCACGCCGCAGCTGATCGAAGTAAGTCCTAATTCTCAAGTGCCAGCACATCGTGCACAGCGGGAAGTGCCAGGACATCGTGCACTACAGGAGCGGGAATGTGTTTGAGAGCGATACAGAAGAGCGCACGGGTGCAACGGAAGGAGCCCGGAGGGCGAGTGGAGTTGTACCCGTGCGCGGCGCGGCTGCTCACCGGAGTCGGTAGTCATGTTGGTCGATGAGCTGGTCGTCGAGATAGACCTGCAAGCGCTGGGCAGCCACGTCCACCGTGGCACGCACGTACTCGTAGGTCGCTTCCGGCGGCGTGCGAAATGTCTCTCCGAAGACGTGCAGCACCCGATCGCTGCGAATGAAGCGGATGAGGTGGTAGTGCCCTGTGAGCGGCTTGCTCAGCGGCACCCGCGGGGCGTCCGGCGTCGCCGGAAAGCGCAACGTCACGCCGGCTGCGGCCAAGGCGGCTGCCGGAGTCTTGCCGCCCAGCTTGCTGTATCGGTAGAGGCTGTTGTGCCGTTGCTCGAATTGCAGACTCTCGCGCGTGAGATCGGCAAGGGACTGCATCGCAATGCGGCCCAAGAGCTTCTGGCGCCAGTGGTCGTTGAATTTCTCCACCACGCCGTTGCGCCACGGTTCGGCCGGCGGAATGAACCACGGCTCGATCCCATACGCCAAACAGAGGCGGATCAACAGGCCCATCCCCCGCGGGTACGCGGGGCTGCCGTAGAAGACCATGTCGTTGTCCACTTGCTGATGGCGCGGCATCCCCAAGCGGTGCCAGCTGGCCCACAGCGCGTCCACCGTATGTTGCCCCCCGCGCTGCGTCAGGGGATCGACCGCACAGCGGCTCGTGACGAGATCGACGCTGTGCAAGCTGTAAAAGCGCACCGGTCCCGTCAGATAGCACGGCCCGACGAAATCCGTTTGGTGGACGTCCCCCGGCTGAGTACCGACCAGGCGCGGATACTTCTTGCCCTTCGGCTCGTAGCGTCCGGTGCGGCGATGGGTCAGCTCGTGACGCGCCAGCATCCGGTTGATGCTGCGCAGCGATGGCAGCGGCCGCACGACGAGGTCGTCCAGCTCCCAGCGGATGGCCTGCGCCCCGCAAAAGAGCCCCCGGTTGTACAGGCTCAGGCGCGTCATAATCACGATCGCTTCGACCTCCCGTGCCGTGCGCATCGGGATCGTGTGTGGCTGGCGCGATTGATCCGTGAACCACTCGGCTGCGCCCGTCTGGTACCGCTGCAGCCACTTGTAGAACCAGCGGTGCGAATAGCCCATCGATCCGTAGATGGCCGCTGGGCTCTCGCGCTTCAGATATCGCTGGATTGCCCGTTGCCGATCCTCCTCTTGGCTGTCGCTCATGCATACTCCCTCCCGCTAGGAAGCAGATGCATGATGCAACCGACCCCGCATCACGATCGACGTTCACGTTGGTGTGCACGATGTCTTGGCACATAGAGCTGTGCACGATGTCCTGGCACTCATCACCTAGGTGCTTGGGCGGCTCCAGCGGTGCGCCAGTGACGAAATGCTTGGCGGGTA
>JBHHYR010000455.1:0-1552 GCA_046757585.1 Binatia bacterium
TTCCTTGTACCACGCACCTAACACCCAACGCCCTACAACCTGCCAGCTGAGACTGTGTCAAAAGTCTGGGTTGGTTGTAGTTTGTTCCCGTCGCGCTCATCCGTGCAAGGGAGGTGCGGCTTATGGACTACATCAACGGCGTTGATCGGGAGCAGCAGGTGCTCTTCCCCGAGGTGCTGGATGAATACGTCGGGGAGGAAAATCAAGTGCGCTTTCTCGATGCCTTCGTACGTCGGCTGGACTTGGAGGCCTTGGGGTTCGGGCGGGCGAGTCAGCCGGTGAGCGGCCGGCCGCCGTATCACCCGGGGGATATGCTGCGGCTCTACATCTATGGCTATCTGCACAAGATCCGCTCGAGCCGCAAGCTGGAGCGGGAGACCCACCGCAACGTCGAGCTGATGTGGCTGCTGCGCAAGTTGCGGCCTGACCACAAGACGATCGCCGAGTTTCGCCGTGCGAATCCGCGAGCGCTGCGACGGGTGTGTCGGGAGTTTACGGTGCTGTGCAAGCGGCTGGATTTGTTTGCGGGTGAGTTGGTGGCGATCGATGGGAGCAAGTTTCGGGCGGCGAACAGCAAGGCGCGGAATTATACGCGGAAGGACGTGAAGCGGCTGCTGGGGGCGATCGATCGGAAGATTGGCCGCTACCTGGGGGAGTTGGACACCCAGGATGCCACAGAGGCCGCGGTGACGTCTCCGAGCCGTCCCGAACTGCAGCAGCGGATTGCGACGTTGCAGGAGCAGCAGGCGGCGTATCAACGGTTGCTGACGGATCTGGACGAGGCGGGTCAGGGGCAGGTGTCGCTGACGGATCCCGATAGTCGGCGCATGAAGAGCGGGCTGCGTACGGAGGTGAGCTACAATGTGCAGACGGCGGTGGAGGCGAAGCACAAGCTGATTGTGGCGGAGGACGTGACCAATGAGGGGACCGACCAGCGCGGCTTGAGTGCGATGGCGCAAGCGGCGCAGGGGGTGCTGGAGGCGGAGGCGCTGATGGTGGTGGCAGACCGGGGCTACTACAACGGGCCTGACATCAAGCGGTGTGTGGACGCCGGGATCACGCCCCTGGTGCCGAAGCCGCGCACCTCGGGCAATCGCAAACGCGGGCTCTTCACGAAGGAGGACTTCTGGTATGATCGCGAGCGGGACTGTTATCACTGTCCCGCAGGCGCGACGCTTACGAATCGCTCGGCACCGGGTCGACGGTACCGCTGCTACCGCACGCCGGCCTGTGGCGGATGTGCGCTCAAAGCACGGTGTACGCGGAACAAGCAGGGTCGTTGCCTGGTGCGCTGGGAGCATGAAGGGGTGTTGGATGAGATGGCGCGAGACCTCACGAGGCGCCCCGACGTGGTGCGACAACGGGCGCTCTTGGCCGAGCACCCGTTTGGCACGATGAAGCGGGGGATGGATCAGGGGTATTTTCTGCTCCGTGGGCTGGAGAAGGTGAAGGCCGAGTTCAGTCTCACGGTGCTCGCGTACAACCTCAAGCGGGTCATTCGGATCGTCGGCGTGCCGCAACTGCTGGCGGCCCTCGGGTAGCGGCGGGCGTT
>JBHHYR010000456.1:0-1511 GCA_046757585.1 Binatia bacterium
CAACGTTGCTAAACTTCACCCGCAGGCCAACCTTGTCTTTGAGGGACTCCGCGAGGTGCGCTACCAGCTGCGCATCCAACCCCCGAAGCTGCCCTAGTTTCCGTGCGTCTTTTGCATTCCAGGCGCGCTCGTACTCTTTGAGCCAGTCCCGAACTTTCGCGACGATCCCTGAAGCTTGGACGGTCCATCTGATTTTCTGGCGTGATACCTGCCGGTAGTTGTCTTCGATATACGCCGTGACGGCATGTGGCTCGTCATCCTGTGGCTGAAACGTGAAGCGGCTGTCGCCGCCCTGCGCCACCCGCTTCCCGTCGACCTCGTACACGTATGACAGCCGTTGATTCCCGAGCGGTGCCCTGCCCTGCAGGCTGAAGGACACACGTTCGCTGACGCCGGGGCCAAGCCGATCGCCGGAAGGCGACCGCTTCACAATCTCGGGCGGCGGTGGAATGACTCTGACCTGCCACTCGTGGGAAAAGTGTTGTCCCTGCGCGTTTCTCGCAGTGGCTGTGATCGACACCGGCTTGCTGCGGACGATACTGGGATCTCGAGCCTTAAACACAAAGGTGCGCGCATCCGAGACCTGATTTCCGTCGACCCTCCACGCGTACTGTATCCCGCGGCTCCCGGCGTTGCGCGGGACCATCAAGGCAAACCGCTGCGGCGTATCGAATTGAAGCGTATCAAGCCGCTTGGGTGTGAAATCCAGACTAAACCGCACGGGCTTGATTGCTGCGATCTGCCACCGGCTGGTGACAGTGTCCTTCCCGTCGCTCACCGCCAGCGACACGGTGTGGTTGGTCGAAGCTACCACTTTCAGTTCCGGTGCGTTCGTTCCCGCCGGCTTGCCGTCAACCGTCCACCTGTACGCCAGCTGATCATCGTCTTCGTCAACTGCCGTGACGCGCAGCGCGACCGTCTTGCCGAACGGCGCCTCGATCCTGGGGTGCGGTTTGCCGCGAAGCACCGGGGGGCGGTTCACATCTTCGACCTTCACGCGCCAGGAATGCACCTGCCCTTTCTCCGTTCCACTGCCGATCACGACATCAACTTCGCGAGACGCACCGGTCGCGGCCTTGTAACTCGGCTGGTAGTCCCACCGTGTGGCGTTCGCTGCCACGACCTTCCCATCCAGCTTCCATTCAACCGGCAGCGGTTCGTCCGCAGGCTTCCCATCGACGACGACAGAAAAGGACTGCCGCGCCCCCTCACGAACAGCGACGGTGTCTGCCGATGGAACGACCGAGGCGATGCGCGGACCCGGCAGGGGTTTTTCTCGCACGGCCGGGGGATGCTCGCGCGCCGGACGTTCCACAGGTCGCCCTGCAGCGGCCGGACGGCGTGCCGCCTGATGTTCGGCGGCGGGGGCCGCGGCCTCTGCGCCTCTGACCGCGGGCCGCTGCACAGGAGCCGGCCGAGCAAACGGCCCCACTCCCCATACCCAGAGGGTCACCGTGGCTACTGCGACTGCGGTGGCTGCACTCCCGATCCACACGGTGGTGGGGAAGGAT
>JBHHYR010000457.1:0-1510 GCA_046757585.1 Binatia bacterium
GTGCCGTTGTCGCGCCCCCTGCACATTGTAGTGCTCAACTATCGGGATATGACGCATCCGGAGGCTGGCGGGGCGGAGGTCTATCTGCAGGCAATCTTCGCACGCATTGCCGCGCAGGGCCACCATGTCACTTTCGTCTGTGCCGGTCACACAGGCGCACCTGCGCAGGACCGCCTCGACGGCGTACGCATCTTGCGAGTGGGCAACCAGGCAACGGTGAACATGGCCGCCGCCGTCGCGGCGCTGCGGCTGGCGCGCCGTGAGGGCGTGGACGTGTTCGTCGAGAGCCTCTGCAAGCTCCCTTTTCTGCTTCCGGTGTTCACCAAGATCCCGGTGCTTCCGGTCGTCTTACACCTGTTTGGTCACACGGTGTTCTACGAAACCAACCCGCTGCTTGCCTCCTACGTATGGCTGTTCGAGAAACTCATCCCGCCAGTGTACCGGGGATTGCCGTTTGTTGCCCTGAGCGCGAGCACCGCGAGTGATATCCGGCGCCGGGGCGTGCGCGCCAGTCGACTGGACATCATACCACCCGGCCTCGATCTACAGCGCTATGCGGCGAACGCTGGCACCCCGAGCTCCAGTCCCCTGCTCGTGTACGTGGGCCGTCTCAAGCACTACAAGGGCATCGACATCGTGCTGCGCGCCCTCGCTCAGGTACGCGAAACCGTACCGGGAGTTAGACTCGCAGTGGTTGGCAGGGGTGACGACCGCACACGTCTCGAGAGACTCGTGTGCAGGTTACGGCTGGAAGATGCAGTCAGCTTCGAGGGCTACGTCGGTGAGGAGACCAAGATTCAGTGGCTACGCCAGGCTTGGGCCTTAGTCTATCCGAGCCCGAGAGAAGGATGGGGCATGTCCACCGTAGAGGCGGCGGCCTGCGGTACGCCGGTGCTCGCAAGCGACGCCGAAGGGCTACGCGACGCCGTCCGTGAGGGCAGCACTGGTTTCTTGATTTCACATGCCGACGTCAATGCCTGGGCGCAGCGGATGGCGCAGATCCTTACCGATGGGCAGCTCCGCGCGCGCATGGCGACGGCGGCGCGGCAGTGGGCACATCAATTCGATTGGGATGTGAGAGCCGAGCAGATGCGGACTATCGTGGAGCAAGTGGGAGCGGGAAGGAGTCGGCGAAACGGCGCATGAACGCGACGGTCGTCGTTATCCCAACTTACAACGAGCGCAGAAACCTGCCCCGCTTGGCGGAGCGCATCCTGGCACTCGAGCCCAACTTCGACATTTTGGTTGTCGACGACAATTCGCCAGACGGCACCGGTCAGGTTGCGGACGCGCTTGCGGCAACATACCCGGCGGTGCAGGTGCTCCACCGGCCCGGCAAGCAGGGCCTGGGACCTGCGTACATCGCCGGATTCCAGTGGGCACTCAAGCACGGCTACCCCTACATCTGTCAAATGGACGCGGGCCACTCGCACAGCCCTGACCAGCTACCGGACTTCCTTGCTGCTGTGCAGGAATACGACCTGGTGCTCGGCTCGCGTTACGTGGGAGG
>JBHHYR010000458.1:0-1509 GCA_046757585.1 Binatia bacterium
CTGCACGGCCGTACCCTGCGGTGAGACCACCTCGACCGTCTTCACCGGGCCGTAATTGTCTGGCAGTCTCGATCGAAGAGTCGTGGCGCCAAAGCGCAGCTCCGTCACTCCGGACCGCAGCAACCGGACCCGCAACTCCAGGGTCTCGCTCCACGGACTCGTGGCAGTGAAGACCGTGTTGTTCTTATCGCGTCGGGCCCCCACGACGAAGCCGTTGGAGGCCGTGAAGGTCAACTCGGGTTGCCCCGCCGGACCGCCTGTCGGGTGGACGGCGACTCTCTTCCGGCTGGCTGCGGGACCCATGTCTTCGACACGACGGGCACGATGGCCGGTCTGGTCGACGCCGGTAGGCGCGGCCCAGATCGACGAGGGCGCCCCCACAGCCAAGGTCATTGCGATACAAAGAGCAGATGTGAACTGCATCCCGCGACGCGTCAAGTGCGACTTCGTGTGTCTCGACAGCATCCGGGTCGGACTGCTCGAAGATATCCTGGTCCTGACCAGTTCATCCATCAACATGCTAACTCCTGCGCGCTGGCCGAGGCGACCGAAATGTCTGTCCAGACACACGACGGCTGTGGCCAGTGCTGTGGTGTCTTAGGTGCAGTGGGAATCAGGAGAGGCAGGAATCAAACAACAGTTGGTGTTGTATACGGTTATCGGGTCATTCTGTCAAGGAGAGATCGAGAAGTTCTCCTGTTTTTTTCGTGGAAGGATGCGGGCCCCCGCCGGCCGTCCCCCCCCTCTGGGTGAGGGGGCCGTCATCCAGGCGGTTGGCGGTTGTAGGTTGTTGAGGGGAAAGGAAAAGCGCATCACGACGCTCCTCAACAAGGTGATCGGTTTGCAAGGGGTCTGGGTCCGCGGGGTCGAGCCACCGGCCGGGAAGCCGCGGCTGGTCATTGAGGTGGTGCGCCGTGCGCGGCGGCCGCGTTGCGGCGGTTGTGATCAGCGTCGCCGTCGGGTCAAGGACCGGCGATGCCGCTCCTGGCGACACCTGGATTTGTTCGGCATGCGAACGTATCTCCGGTACCGCATCCGACGGGTGAACGGTCGCTGCTGCGGAATGAAGACCGAGCAGGTTTCCTGAGTCGCAGCCGGCAGTCGTTTCACCACACCGTTCCAACGCGACGTCGCGTGGCTGGTGCAACGCACGGACTTGATAGCTGCCCAGGACTATTCCTGCCTTGCCTGACGTTGGGTCCGCAGCATCATCGAGCGCCTGCTGGAGAGCGCGTGGGATGCCGATCGCCGGCTGGACCACCTCGCTCGCGGACGGAAGAAGGGGAGGATCGAGGTGCTGCGACGTACCGCCAGGCTCCGGCGCGGAGTTCTCATCTGCACGGCAATCGGTGTCACCGTGCTCGTCGGGGGGGGCCGCGGCCCGCGCGAGCAACGAGCGCCACGCGAGTGATCCGTCCGTGGCCGCCGCGCTGAATGATGGCGAGCCGGCGGGCACCGGGATCTTGATTCTCGATCCACGCGACCCGCTTCCTCTGGTCAGGGGACGGT
>JBHHYR010000459.1:0-1508 GCA_046757585.1 Binatia bacterium
GCTGGCGCGGCGGTTCCATGGCTCTGCGCTGGGCGGTGACAGCACTGATGGAGGCGGAGAAGAAGTTCCGGCGTGTGCGCGGCCACAGGGAGTTGCCCAAGCTCATCGCCGCCATCGAGGCCAAGGTGAACGAAGGCTCACTGGACAACAAGCGGAGAGTTGCGTAACAGTGTTGGGGAGCCGTCAAACTTCCACGACCGATGGGACAACGCCCTGTTTCCGGTTCCATTCACTTTCCAGCATCACGCCCTCCTCCGAGTGGTAGTACACCGGCACGGTCTCCTGCGCCTTGTTACGAACAAATCCCCGCCACCAACCTTCCCCCCACGGTTCAAGCGGCAGCAATACGCCCCAGCGGCCCTTGCCCGGCAGGCCGTCCCGGGTAGCTTCCAATGCATCTGAGGGGATATGCGGCTGTTCAGCCTCGCCGTAAACATGGACCTGCCGCAGGGAAACGGCGCTGCGCACCCAGCGATACGCCCCTTCGCCTATCCAGGGGCGCAAGCGACCTTCGGTCCAGCGGGCGAGATAGACGGTGGTGGTGGGATCGCCGAGACGGGTGGGGGTCATGGCCTCGTCCCACCACTGGTTGACACCCTCCCGGCTATAGCCTGCCTCCAGGCGTAGCGCATTGATTTCTGCCTGTGCCGCTTCGGCTAGGCTTTTGCCCTCGGCATCGAGCAGTATATGGGCCAGGCCGGCCAGACGATCTTCCGCCACGTCTTCGCCATAGACACCTTCGATGAGCGAACGGGCGTCTTCAGGCATGCGAAAACCACCCGCCTCGCGCAGCAGGCGCAGGCCGAGCCAGAGCTGGGCGTCTTGCTGCCGGTAAACAGCAGCGGTGCCGGGCAATGCCGCGCGCAGCCAGTTCTCCTCCGGCGATTCCATCCATGGCGGCGCGTGAATCAGCAAGCGGGGTTCACCGCGCTGATCCGGAGCATCGATGCGACGCCCCTCCCGGTCTCGACGATGACGCTGCAGACGGCCGGCGCGCTGGATAATGAGGTCGATGGGAGCAAGATCGGTGACCATGAGATCGAAGTCGAGATCCAGTGACTGCTCCACTACCTGGGTGGCGACCAGCACCCTGCCCTGGCGCTCAACGGGCGTGCTGTCCGGACCAAACCGGGTCAGCACGTCCTGCTCGATGGCTAGGCGGTCGGCGAGTGCAAAGCGGGCATGGAATAGACCAAGATCCTCGGCAGGCAGATGTTTGCTCAGCAGTGTCAGGGCGCGGCGGGCATCATCCACGGTATTGCAGATCCAGCACACGCACTGTCCCTTGGCAACCGCGGCGATGATTTCCTCCACCCCCGCAGCCTCTGTTTCCAGGATCTCGACACCCACACGCCGGCGCACGCTGTCACGGGTGGAAACGCGGTATTCCTCGCAACCGGCGCCATGCACCTGTGTCAGCAGGGGGTAGTCATCGGCTGCCGTGCGCTGCAGGACGGGCGCCGGGGCAGCCAGTCCCTCGGTGAAGGCCTTACCCAAGGCGCGCCGCT
>JBHHYR010000460.1:0-1507 GCA_046757585.1 Binatia bacterium
ACGATCACGTGGACGTTCGGTGTCGGGCTCAGTGTGACCTGAAACGTTGGTTTCGGCATCTGTGAGCCCTTGACGCCTTTGATCCTGATCTTCTTGGCCTTGATCTTCACCTTCGTTGCACCCGGCGGTTGAGGTGGCAGGGGCATGTCGAATTCGAAGTCGCTCGCATTGACGTCCGCGATCCGTTGGTCGGGATCGAGCAGGATACAGGTCTCTTTCTTGGGGCAGTCCTTGTCAGTTCGGCAGGAGCGGGCCGTGATGTCGGCCACCTTCCCGGTCGGCGAGCACCGGTTCACGAAGCACGCCTTGCTGAGTAGCACATCCAGGGGGTTGGTCAGATGGGTGACCGTGCACACGTCTCCGGCGCCGCCGCCGTCAGCGCTGATGTACACGTCGGCGCGGGTTGCGGGCCGCCGCCGGATGCTCTTGTTGCGGATGACCGCCACCGCCTGCGGCGGATGGAGCTCGGCGCGGTAACCGAAATCCGGGGGTGGGCTGTCGCAGGTCCCGCCGCCGCAATCCGAGTCGATCGTGCAATCGGCGCCGCCGTTGGAGCACTTGCCAACGGGGAGGGGAACGACATCGCAGGTGCCGCCGGGGCAGTCCGCGGCGCTGGTGCAGAATGCGCCGCCGTTGGAGCATCTGCTCACCGGGCTACTAAACTGGTGCCCGCAGTCGAATACCCAGCGGCCCACTGCTGTGATGCGATCACCCTCGCCCGCCCACGCGAAAAGCGGATACTTTGCGATCTCCCACTCCATCTCGACTGTGCCACATCGCTCCGGGCCGGGACAGCCGGCAAGGTTGCCCGTGGCGAGCAGGGAATTGAGGTTAGGATCGGGAGTAATTAAGGTGTTTTGGTCGTCACCCTGGTGGCTGGCGAAGAAATCGCCGCCAACGTTGATCTTGCTCCGCGTGACCGTTCCATTGATGGTCACGGGGACCGAGTCGGGCGGCAGGGAAGCATTGACACCCGGGATCATCGGACCGATCGGCTGCCACTCCGGGTTCACCAACCCGAGCATGGCTGTGGGATCGCTCGACGCATCAATGGTGACCGGGTAACACCCACCACAACCCGTACTGCCCTGGCCCGCCGAACAGGGGTTACCCCGACTCTGCGCAAAACTGGTGACGGAAACGTTACTATCCACCGGTGTGGGTGTCGCTGCCTGTGCGAGCACCATTGCGCTACTGCAGCACAGGACCGCCAGGCTGGTAATGAATCCACGTGTTTGCATGTGCATTTCTCCCCTCGTAGAAACAGTCGGCCGGGAACATGCGGCTTCCATCAGGCCCGGACCGGCAGTTCTCCCTTCGTCAGATACTTCCGAGTTTCCCCCAGGTTCCGGAGGATTGTCAAGCAGGAAATATTCCACCTCGCGCCCGGCGGGCGCGAAAGTCGTTGTCGTGCAAGGCCTTGCGCACACTCGGTTCCATCCCCCCAATCCTCTCCCGCCGGCAGTGTCCGGCGAGCGGCTCGAGCGCCTCATTGCCGACGTTCGGG